>NZ_JARWGH010000001.1:0-433308 GCF_036528765.1 Rhizobium sp. BR 362
ATCGATGCCACCGACGCCGGCTCCGAGGAGATGTCGCCGAAAAACCGCACCTCGCCGTTGCGCTCTCCATCGGCAATGGCCACTGAAATCTTCAACTTCGACGTATCCAAGCCGATGAAAATTACGCTATCTTCTTTCATGGTTCGTCCTCGCTTAAGCGTGGGGCTCGGCTCCGGCCTATCCAGAGCAACCCCCGACTTCAGCTTACTGCGGGGGCGGGCCACCTTCACCCCGCGAACATACGGTCTAAGCCAACCAGCAGTGAGGCGGATATGAAGAAAAATTGATGATTGGTTTCAGCGGTTCGATTTTGACGCTTCGGCCGTCTTCGGTTATCAGCGGTTGCCCTGCGCATGTGACGTTCCGGTTTCAATTCAGGCCCGGATCCAGCCTGCGACATCAATTTCAGTCTGAGCCTCCATGTCCCTCGACACATTCGCGCCGGCAATCTTCGTCTTTCTTTGGTCTACAGGCTGGATCGTTGCGAAGTATGCAGCGATGCATTCGGGTCCCTTTACCTTCCTCATGATCCGGTACAGCCTGTCCGCGCTCGCTTTCGTCCTGTTTTGCGCTTTTTCTCGCGCGAAATGGCCGCGTGATTGGTCCAGCGTCTTCCGGGCCATTTATTCCGGCATCTTTCTGCACGGGTTTTATCTCGGCGGTCTTTGGTGGGCGATCGCGAGCGGCGTGCCTGCGGGGATTTCAGGCATCATTGCTGCCCTGCAGCCGCTGATGACGGCGATGGCCGCGCCCTATCTGGTCGGCGAGCGCCTGCAGCCAACGCAGCGGTTTGGCCTGTTGCTCGGCTTCATCGGCATTGCGATTGCGATCTCGCCGAAGCTTTTGTCGTCGGATACCGCCAATCTCTGGCATTCGGCGATTCCGCTCGGCGTCAATCTGTTGGCGATGGTCTCCGTGACCTACGGCACGCTTTATCAAAAGCGTCATCTGCAAACGGGGGATCTCAGGACCATCGCGACCCTGCAATATGTCGGTGCTCTCATCGTCGCCGCGCCTTTGGCGCTGACATTCGAAAATCTGCACTTCGACGGTACGCGCGAAGCATTTCTTGCCCTTGCCTGGTCAGTCTTCGGCCTGTCGATGGGCGCGGTCGGCCTGCTGCTCTATCTCATTCGCCGCGGGCAGGTATCGCGCGCCGCGTCGCTGATCTACCTGATGCCGCCCGCCGTCGCCATCGAAGCGGCGATCGCTTTCGGCGAACCGCTGACCCTGCCGATCATCATCGGCACGTTGATCGTGGTGATCGGCGTCTATCTCACCAACAGGCGCACGGCGGACGTGGTGCCGGAATAGCGGATCAGCGAAGGCTTCCTGCTCTCGGCGGCGAAGAACTCCTCTGCCCATAAAGGTAAGTTTGAGACGGCAGAATCGGTCTTACTGATATGGCAATCCGCCCATTTGTTAAGAAACGGTTATCATCTCTTAGGTCTATACGATCAGATGATGATGTCCCTTGCGGTGCTGTACCTTTTTTTGCTTTGAAGCAATAATTGTGCTTACCATGTTGTTTTCAGAGGAAAAAATGAAGCGGAAAACAGTGAAATGGGGATCGATACTCCGAGACTATACGATCATTTTATCTATTTTAATCGCAGTAGGGGCTTTCGTCGTAGTGGCTCCAGCAATCGGCCTGCCTTGGATTATCGGTCCGCTTCCACTCGTCGCAACCATATGGACAGCGTACGGCTATATAAGGGGTCTAATATATAAAAGGATAGACGATAGTGCTCGCGCACTGTGTTCGTTTCTGCTGCCGATTGGCGTTTTTTCGCTTCTGGGAGAGCTGGTATTTTGGGAGTATAATATCTGGTTGTTGATAGTCTTTTCCCAGATACTCTCAGGGCTAAGTTGTTATGGTATGTTGCTGTTGGCCAATTATGTAGTATCTGGATCTATATTTGCAACTGATTATAAAGTAATAAATCGAAATGTAGATGATGTTGATCGTAGTAGTGTTCGCGTTAAGGCGATAAAAATGATAATCATGTGCAGCGGTATCGTTGTCGCCCTTGATTATTTCGTGTTCGGCCTCGATTCGAAGAGCAAATGTACGGGCAGGTGTCTGGGCTACGAGCTCCTAGTCGGACAGAAGACGCATGTTTTTGCTAATTTGTATACGTCATCCCTCTTCGGCTCGCTGTTGATCATGGGAATTATCGGCGGAGTTTTGCTTTTTTATCGATCTTTCATAGCGCGAAAGCTCAGCTCATGAATGGAATGTGGCAGGTATAGACAGGGACGAGGCTCCGCTCTGGCGAGCCATATTCAGCATGAGATTAGCTCCGTAGGATGGAGCCGAAGAAGTTACAACGAACGCTCCAAAAACGGCTTTACGCTGGGTGGTACATTGGGATTGGAGGGGGCCAATCGGGCCCCTTTCACTGCATCAGGCACGTTCGCGGCGCTGGCCGTTGCCGTTGCGCGGCCCGCGGCGTTTCATGCCGCCGTTGCCGCCTTCGCGATGTTCGCCGTGGGCGTGACCGTGACCCTGGCCGCGCTCCTCATTGTGGCGGCCCGTGGGGCGGCCGTGGGCATGGCGGGGGCCGCGATGGGAGCCGGCTTCGTGGGCGGCGGCAGTATTTGCCGGGCCGTTATGATGCGGCTTCTTGGTCGGACGGAAATCGGACGTCGAAACGAGATCGTTGTCTGCTTCCGGTCGCGGCGTCCGCTCGTCGCGGCGCTGGCCGCGGAAGTCGGCATTGCGATGGTTCTCGCGCTGCGGACGATCGTCGCGCGGGCGGCGCTCCTGGCGTTCACCCGTGCGGGCGCGGGCCTCGCCTTGTTCACCGTCACGCTGCGGACGGCCGCCTGGGCGGCCCGAACGGCCTTCCGGACGTCCCTGACCTGCACCGCCGCGGCCTTGGTTGCCACGGCCACCCCGGTTGTTGCCACGGGCGGGACGCGCACGATCGGCAGGGGCCTCGCCGCTGGCAACGGCGATTTCGATGCCCATCAGGCGCTCGATGTCGCGCAGCAGACGGATTTCATCGGGAGAGCAGAAGGCAATGGCGATACCGTCGCGGCCCGCACGCGCGGTGCGGCCGATGCGGTGAACGTAGGCGTCGGGCACTTCCGGCAGGTCGTAATTGTAGACATGCGAAACGCCGGGGATATCGATGCCGCGAGCGGCGACGTCGGTTGCAACGAGGACGCGGACGTCACCGTCGCGGAAACCCTTGAGCGCCCGCTCACGCTGGCCCTGGCTCTTGTTGCCATGGATCGAGGCGACAGCAAAGCCGACATGGTCGAGATGCTTCATGAGCTTCTCGGCGCCATGCTTGGTGCGCAGGAACACGATGGCGCGGCCATCCGGGTTGGCTGAAATCGTTTCCTTGAGGATTTCGGTCTTGTGGTTCTGGCCGGCGACGAAGTGGACATATTGCTCCACCTTGTCGGCCGCTTTGCCCGGAGGCGAGACTTCGACCTTCAGCGGATTGGTCAGATAGTCGGAAGCGAGGTCCGCAATCGCCTTCGGCATGGTGGCCGAAAACAGCAGGGTCTGGCGCTTGGCCGGGACGAGCTTGGCGATCTTGCGCAGGTCGTGGATGAAGCCGAGATCGAGCATCTGGTCGGCTTCGTCGAGGACGAGATAACTGACCTGGCCGAGCGACAGGGCGCGGCGGTTGATGAGATCGAGCAGGCGGCCAGGGGTGGCGACGAGGATGTCGGTGCCGCGCTCGAGCTGGAGTTGCTGCTTGTTGATCGAGGCGCCGCCGACGACGACGTTGATCCGCAGCGGCGTCTTGCGGACGAAGAGCTTGAGATTGTCGGCGATCTGGTTCACCAGTTCGCGGGTGGGGGCGAGGATCAGCGTGCGGACGGTGCGGTTGTCGGGACGCTTGGCGTCCTTCAGCAGCATTTCAATGATCGGCAGGCCGAAGGCGGCCGTTTTGCCGGTGCCGGTCTGGGCGAGGCCGATGAGATCGCGACCCTGGAGAACAAGCGGGATAGCCTGTGCCTGGATGGGCGTCGGCGTCGCGAAGTTGTTCTGCGACAGCGTATCGACGATCTGCTTGGAAAGACCAAGCGAGTGAAAATCGGTCAATTCAATACCTTTCGGGGCGCCAAAGCAGATAGGCCGGGTCGCACCATGCGGTCCGGTCTGTCTCTGGCGTCAAGAACCCCGCGTGAAGTGGGAACTTGTAAGTTGGAAAAAGCTTTCCAGCGCGTCCGACCGCCTTGGGTGCGGTCTCATTTAAAAAGCGCTTTTGTCCTTCTCTTGCGTACGTCTAGTCCCGCAGGGCACGCTCACGCGGCGGCCGAAAGGTGAAAGCTGACGCGCATTTGGTCTTAATCGCCGCCAAAGTCAAGGGGTGTGATCGAAAGCTTTTCAACAGATAGACGAAAATGCCGCCGGAAAATCCGGCGGCATGGGCATTCGATCTTTATGGTCTTCAGTGGCAGACCTCGACACGATAGGGCCGGCCCCAGCCATCATGACGCCATGCCCAGTAGCAAGCGGGATAGGCGCGTACGTAGGCCGGAGCATAATAGGTTCGATAGGCGGGGTAATAAGCCGGATAGACCGGATAGGCCGGTCGTACGGCTTCGGCGGCCAAGGCGCCGCCGACGACACCAGCGGCAAGACCGCCGAAGAAGGCGCCGCGTTCGGAGGCGGCGGCAGTGGTGGTGGTTACGGCGGCGGCGCTGCCGAGCGTCAGCGCGATCAGACCGGCCGTCGTTAAAGTGCGAAGCACAGACATTGACATCCCTTTCCCAAAAGCAGAGGCCTCCCAGCCGACGCCGAGCTTGAAGGTGCGTGGAAAAGCGGGCGAAGTCGCGGCTAAAAAGAGGGCCGCGACATTAAATTTTGTTCATGATCGAGGGTGCGAAACCCTTTGATTTTCAACTAGAAATCGGTGGGAACGCCACCCTCTTCCTTGCGCTTGGCGACAAAGGCGTCGAGCTCTTCCTCGATGGCCGGATCGAGCGGTGGGCGCTCATAATGTGTGAGCACTTCCTTGAAGATGCGGTTGGCATGGTCGTAGGTTGTCGGCCGCCCGGCTTCGGTCCAGGTCTCGTGATTGCGCCAGTCCGACAGGATCGGCGAGTAGAAGGCCGTTTCGTAGCGCGCGAGCGTGTGTGCCGTTCCGAAATAATGGCCGCCGGGGCCGACATCGCGGACGGCTTCGAGCGCCAGGGCTTCGCTACTGACATCCAGCGGCGTCAGAAATTCGGCGACCATCTGCAGCATGTCGACATCGAGGATGAATTTCTCGAAAGAGGCGGTGAGGCCGCCCTCGCTCCAGCCGGCCGCGTGTAGCACGAAATTGCCGCCGCCCTGGGTCAAGGCCCAGAGCGAGAGCGCCGATTCATAGGCGGCCTGAGCGTCCAGCGTGTTGGAAGCATTGGTGTTGGAGGTGCGGTAGGGAATGCCGTAGCGGCGGGCAAGCTGTCCGCCGGCAATCACCGCCTTCATATATTCCGGCGTGCCGAAGGCCGGCGCTCCCGTCTTCATGTCGACGTTCGAGGTGAAGCCGCCATACATGACCGGCGCGCCCTTGCGCACCATCTGCGTGAAGGCGATGCCGCAGAGCGCCTCGGCATTCTGCTGCACCAGCGCGCCGGCGATGGTCACCGGCGCCATGGCGCCCGCCAGCGTGAAGGGCGTAACGATCACGACCTGGCCTCGCGACGACATCTCGATGATGCCCTGCAGCATCGGCCCGTCGAGGCGCAGCGGCGAGGAGGAGTTGATGACTGTGAAGAGCGACGGCTCGCGCTCCATCTGTTCCATGCTGATGCCACGGCCGATGCGGGCAATCTCAATGGCATCGAGATTGCGCTGCTTGCCGAGCGAATAGCAATGGAACGCCTTGTCGGTAAGCTTGACGATGTCGGAGAGGCAATCGAGATGGCGGACCGAAGCGTGAATGTCGACAGGCTCGACCGGATAGCCGCCGGTCATGTGGATGACGTCGTAGGATTGGGCAAGCTTGATCAGCTTGCGGAAATCTTCCTGATTGCCGGCCCGCCTGCCACCTTCGCGATCCGCAACAAAGGGCGCGGAGGCGACCTGGGCGAAGACGAGATTCCTGCCGCCGATCTGAACGTTTCTAAGGGGGTTGCGAGCGTGCAGGGTGAAGGTCGAGGGGACGGAGGCGATCAGTTCCGTGATCATGCCGCGGTCGAAGCGGACACGCTCCGTGCCGGGCGTAACGTCGGCGCCGGCGGCTTTCATGCGCTCGCGCGCTTCCGGCAGGATAATGTCCATGCCGATCTCTTCGAGAATGGTCAACGACGCCTCATGAATGTCGTCGAGCGCCTCGGGCGACAGAAGTTCGCTTCGGGTGAGATTGTTGACGAGGTTGAGGTATTTCGTGCCGCTCGGCTTGCGGCTGCGCTCGGCGCCACGGCCTCCGGCCCGGCGGCGGCGCTCGAGCGGAATGGTCGCCGTGTCAGTCTCGTGCAAGGCCGTGTTTCTATCGTCGCTCATGCTCTCGCTCCACCATTGTGCTGATATGATTCTTGGCAGAGTTCGGCGTCAGATGCTGCCGTCGTTTGCGACCAAAGGATGACTGTTCTGGGATAGTCAATGGCTTGAACGCGACGCCGCGCCGGCGGGCAATATGGTTAACGGCTTGTTAAAGCGCTTTGTGATAAAGCATGGGTTCAGTAAACTGTAGCGAGCGTTGAGAAGAGGGGCCCTGTTGACTTCGGACGGTGAACTGCTGGAGATGGCCTGCCGCCGGATCGCCGATCTGGATCAGCCGGCTTATGTCAAGAACAGCGATCTGAGATATGTCGCCGTCAACGAAGCCTATGCACGGTTTTTCAGACGCGACCTCTCCGATTTCATTGGCAATCGCAGCCGCGATCTCTTCGACAGTGGCGAAGAAGCCGACCGCGAAGACAAGGAGCGCCGGGCGCTGGTCTTCGGCTCGGAGGAGATGGCGCTGTGCTTCGACCCGACAGGCCGTGACCGTTCCCGCGTGCAGATCGAAAGTTTTTCGCCGTCCGAAGACTACCTTTATGTCTTTGGCATGTTCCTCGACGCGCCGGCTGTGCCGTCGCGTTCGCCGTCCGGCCGGGAAGGCGGCGACATTCCAGGCGACGTCGATGAAATCGGGCTTTACCGCAGGATTCTCGAGGATCTTCCGGTAGCCGCTTTCGCGCGCGATGCCAGCCATCGGTTGATCTATTCCAACGAAGCCTATGCGGCCATTACGGGGCTCAGCCGCGCCGAGGTACTGGGCAAGACCGAACAGGAAATGTTCGAAATCGGCGGCGACGATTATTTCGCGGAAAACGAGCAGGTGCTGACCGAAGGGCGCGCACTCGAATTCGAAGGCACGGTGGTCGATCGGAAGCATGTGGCCCACCCGATCATGACGCGCGTCAACCGCGTCGTCACCTCGGATGGCAAACGTTATGCCGTCGGATCCATGACCGATATTTCCGTGTTGAAGCTGCGCGAGACCGAGTTGATCGAGGCGCAGGCGCGCGCCGAAACATTGCATCAGGATTTGGAGAACATCCTGCGCTCGATGCCGATCGGCGTGATGATCCACGACGGCAATTATGTGGTGGAATATACCAACGACGCCTTTTACGACATCTGGGAATTCCCGAAGGACGAACGCTTCGAAGGCCTGACTTATCGAGACCTTATCGCCAAACATTTCGAGCTTGGCCGCTATGATGCCGATGCCGGCAGTATCGATGATATCTATCAGGCGCGCCTGGAGTCCTTCCGCAAGGCCGGACCGCAATTTCAGATCGAGATGAACTTTGCCGACGGCAAATCCGTCATCATGGATGCAAGCCGCATTTCGAATGGCCGCACGCTGGTCGCCTATGCCGACATCTCCTCCGTCCGCCAGCAAGCGCGCGAGATCACCGAGGCACGTCTTGCTCTGGAGCGGCTCGGCGAACTAATGACGGACGCCACGCATGCCATGTCGCAGGGATTGCTCATCGTAGAAGACGGCATCATCATGCTGGCGAATGATGCAGTGAGGGACATGCTGCGCATTCCCGCAGATCATCTCGCGGTCGGCAAGCATTGGTCTGTCGCCTTCAACCATTGTGCCGCACGCGGCGATTTCGGCGACAATCCGCAGGCGGTTGGGCGTGCCTGGCGCAGGAGCATGGCGGGCGGCAAACCGGTTTCGACTGTGTTCCAGGTTGCCGGCGAGCGCTGGATGCAGCTCGAAGCAGCGATCAGCGAAAGCCGCCGCTGGACCGTGGTGCTGACCGACGTCACCGAGATGAAAGAACGCGAGGCCGAGCTGCAACTGCTGCTCTCGCGCAGCGAAGCCGCTGACCGTGCCAAATCCGAATTCCTCGCCAATATGAGCCATGAAATCCGCACCCCGATGAACGGTGTTCTCGGCATGGCGGAGCTGCTGGCCAAAACCGATCTCGATGCCCGGCAGAAGACCTTCATCGACATCATCGTCAAGTCGGGCAATGCGCTGTTGACGATCATCAACGACATCCTGGATTTCTCGAAGATCGATGCCGGGCAGATGCGTCTGCGCAAGGCCGCTTTCGATCCTGCCGATGCAGTGGAGGATGTCGCGACGCTCCTGTCGTCGCCGGCGGCGGAAAAGGATATCGAACTGCTGGTGCGTACAGCGCCCGATGTGCCGTCCATGGTGCTCGGAGACGCCGGCCGCTTCCGCCAGATCGTCACCAATCTCGTCGGCAATGCGGTCAAATTCACCGAGCGCGGCCACGTGCTGGTCGAAGTGGACAGCCGGCCGATCGACAATGGCGAGATCATGTTGACGCTGCGGATCGAGGATACCGGCATCGGTATTCCCGACGAGAAGCTCGATTCCATTTTCGAGAAGTTTTCACAGGTCGACGCTTCTTCGACGCGCCGGCATGAAGGCACAGGTCTTGGCCTTGCCATTACCGCCGGGCTGGTCGATCTCTTCGGCGGCTATCTCGAAGTCGAGAGCGAATGGGGCAATGGCTCGGTCTTCACCGTGCATCTTCCCATGCCGCCTGCGGCCACGCGCAGCGAACCGCGTCCGGTGCCGGTCAATGTGAAAGGCGCCGGCATCCTCGTCGTCGACGACAATGAGATCAACCGCCGGATATTGACCGAGCAGTTGGCGCAATGGAGTTTTGATGGTTACGCGGCCGAGGATGGCAAGACGGGGCTCGCCATCCTTCGTGCCGCTTTCGACATGGGCGTGCCGGTCGATGCCGTGATCCTCGACTATCACATGCCGGATATGAACGGCGATGAAGTCGCGCGTGCCATTCGCGCCGATTCTCGCTTCGATAAGGTATCGCTCATCTTCCTGACATCCATGGATGTCGCCAGCAGCGACAAGGAATTTGCGGCCTTGAACGGTCAAGCGCATCTGATGAAGCCCGCTCGCGCCAATGTGCTGCGCAACACCATCATCGATGTCGTGCGCACGGCGCGCCGGCAGCGGATGAGCGGCGATGAAACTGCTGCTGCCGCTCCACCGTCGATCGAGGCAGAAGCAGTTGCCGCCATCGATGCCGTCGAACGCGACGTGGCGGCGAAACCGGTTAGCGCTATCGATATCCTGGTTGCCGAGGACAATGAGGTCAACCAGATCGTCTTCACGCAAATTCTGCAGGTTACGGGTCTGCGCTTCCTCGTGGTCCAGAACGGTCTGGAGGCCGTGGAGGCCTGGCGGAAGCTTCGGCCATCGCTGATCATGATGGATGTCTCGATGCCGATCATGAACGGCCATCAGGCGACGCGCATGATCCGGCAACTGGAAGCCGAGGCAGGGCAGGGCTGGCACGTGCCGATCGTCGGCGTCACCGCGCATGCGCTCGATGTCGACCGGGATATGTGCCTGGAAGCGGGCATGGACGACTATATGTCCAAGCCGATCAGCCCCGAACTCCTGGAAGCCAAAGCGCGCCGCTGGCTGGGCGACGCTGTGCTTCAGACCGAGCGTTCCACCAAGTAAGCTTATTTGACTCCGCAGAGCATTTCGCGTTTTCCCGCAAATCCCTTGCGCCGCTCGACCGTGAACCCTGCCGCTTGCAGGTTGCGGCGCACGAAACCGGCGGCGGCGTAAGTGGCGAAGGTGCCGCCGGGGACGGTCTTGTCGTAAAGGTGCTGCATCAATTCCGGCGACCACATATCGGCGTTTCGGGAAGGGGCAAAGCCGTCGAGATACCAGGCGTCGAAGCCCATTGCAGCCTGGCGCACGCCATCAATCGCCGCACCACAGACGACGCTAAGGCGCGTCCCAGCATCGAGGGTCAACGTAACGATGTCGCGCGGTTCTTCCGGCCAGGCGGCGACGAGCGCCTGACGTTCAACATCGATTTGCGGCCAGTGCGACAGTGCGCGGTCGATCTCCTCGGCACGCATCGGGTAGAGCTCGAAGGACATGAAGTGAAGTTCTGAATTCGGCTCGCGATGCTGTCGCCATTGCCGCCAGGTCTCACAGAAATTCAGGCCTGTGCCGAAGCCAAGTTCGCCGATCAGGAAGTTTCCTTGCTCGTTCCAGCGCGCGGGCAGGCCGTTGCCGGAGAGGAAGACATGGCCGCATTCCAGCCGGCCGTCGGTCTGGCAATAAAAATGGTCGCCAAAGGCGGTCGAATAGGGCATATCGCCATCGCGCCATTCCAGCGCTTGGCTTGCCGCATTGGTCTTCGCCTCGGGCGTCTGATCGGAAACTGGATCTGTCATGGGAAGAGCCGATAATCCGCCGGGGCTTGCCGGTCAATCATCGACCGAACTGTTGATCGTCGGCGGCGGCGTCATGGGCCTTTGGGCGGCGGTGCATGCGGAGCGCCTGGGCGTCGAAACTCTGCTCGTCGACGCCGGTCGGTTGGGGCATGGAGCAAGTGGCGGTCTGCTCGGCGCACTGATGCCGCATATGCCGGACAAGTGGTCCGAGAAGAAGCAGTTCCAGTTCGAGGCGCTAGCTTCCCTAGAGGACGAGATTGCAGAACTGGAAGCGGCAACCGGGCTTTCCGCCGGGTATCGCCGTTCCGGCCGGCTGATGCCCTTGCCAAAGCCGCATCTGCGCAAGATCGCGTTACGCCACTCGCAGGATGCGGAAACGCATTGGCATCATGGCGACCGGCGATTTCATTGGCATGTGCGCGATGCTGCGCCGGTGGACGGCTGGATAGATCCGGCCGCCGGCGACAGCGGCTTTGTTTTCGACACGCTCGCCGCCCGGGTTGCGCCGCGAGCCTTCCTGAAGGTTCTTGCCGGTTTTCTTGATAGGGCGAAACATGTTCGGCTTGCCGAAGGCCTGGACATTCAGAGCATCGATCCGGATCGCGGCACCGCGACGACCCGAGAAGGCACTGTCCGTTTTAGCCGCTGCATCCTCTCTGCCGGGCATCGCTCTTTTTCGATATTGGACGGATTGACGCCCGGACATCATTCTCCCCTCGGCCAGCCGGTCAAGGGTCAGGCGGCGCTGCTGAAAACGGATGTCGATGCCGGCCTGCCGGTGATTTTCCGCGATGGGCTCTACATCGTTCCGCATGAGGGCGGATTGGTTGCGGTCGGCAGCACGAGCGAGAACCGCTTCGACGATCCGATATCGACGGATCACCAGTTAGATGACCTGCTCACCGCCGCGCGGATGATGGCGCCGCCGCTGGCGGGTGCCGAAGTGGTCGAACGATGGGCCGGTCTACGACCGAAAGCGATCGATCGTGATCCCATGGTGGGAGCGCATCCCGACCATCCGCGGCTGATCGCACTGACCGGCGGTTTCAAGGTCAGCTTCGGCTTGGCGCATCGCCTGGCCGAAGCGGCGGTCCGGGAAGCCATGGAAATTCCCTGTTCTTTCAAGCTGCCCGAAAGCTTCGCCCTTTCGAACCACATTATGGTAGCATCACATAAAACGTGAATATAAACACCGCTCAGGTCGTCAATCTGTCACGCAAATCACCTATCTCCTTGCGCATCGGCCGCCGGTTGCGTCGGCCGGCTTTTCGCCTTCTGAAGGAGATTTTATGCGCTACGCTATTTGCTTCACGCCGTCTGCGAGCGATCCGCTGACGCTCGTGGCCGCAAATTGGCTCGGCCGCAACGTCTATTCCGGCGAGATGGTCGATCCGCCCGCTGTCCGCGGGCTCGGCATTCATGAAATCGCCTTCCATACCGCCGTGCCGCGCCGCTACGGCTTCAACGGCACGTTGAAAGCGCCGTTTCGCCTGGCGGAGGATATGTCCGAGGCGGCGCTGCTGCGCGATCTCATGCGTTTTTCCGGCACCGTGACGCCGTTCGAGATTCCGCGGATGGAAGTTGCGCGTCTCGGCGGTGCGTTCGGCCTGGTGCCGTCCGAACCATCCCAGCAAATGCATTTCCTGGCGGCGTCGCTGATCCAGGCCTTCGATCATTACCGTGCGCCCCTGACGGAGGCGGAAATCGAACGCAGTGACCCCGACAGCCTGTCGGCAGCGCAATTTGCCAATCTGCATCGCTGGGGCCATCCGCATGTGATGGATGAATTCCGTTTCCAGATGATGTTGACGGGCACGGTCAGCCCCGCCGATCTGCCGCGGATGGAGCGGGTGCTCCGCGATTTCTTCGAGCCGGCGCTTGCCGAGCCGGTGCCGGTGTCGAACATCGCACTGATGATGGAAGAGGGCACTGGCGGACCATTCCGAGTGCATTCCTTGCATCCGATGGGCAAAGTCAGCGCCCGCAAGATCGCCTGAGGCTCATTCTGAAAGGAATGCGCGTTTCGCACTTTCCGTCTCGACATTCCGGCCGTGAATGCTACCGTCTTGGCATATTCGAGAAGGTGCTTTGATGTCCGATACCTATCCCCGCAATCTCATCGGCTACGGCCGCAACACGCCCGATCCGAAATGGCCGGGCGATGCACGCGTCGCGGTGCAGTTTGTCATCAATTACGAAGAGGGCGGGGAAAGCTGCATTCTCGATGGCGATCCTGCATCGGAGAACCTGCTGTCGGAAATCGTTGGTGCGGCGGCATGGCCGAATCAACGCAGTCTCAACATGGAATCGATCTATGAATATGGTTCGCGCGCCGGTTTCTGGCGGCTGTGGCGCATGTTCACGGAACTCAAAGTCCAGGCGACCGTCTATGGCGTGACGCTCGCCATGGCGCGCAATCTTGAAGCCGTCGCTGCCATGAAGGAAGCGGGCTGGGAAATTGCGAGCCACGGCTACCGCTGGCTGGAATATAAGGATTTTTCAGAGGATCTCGAGCGAAAGCACATTTTCGAAGCCGTACGCCTGCATACCGAACTGACCGGCGAGCGGCCCTACGGCATGTATCAGGGCAAACCATCGGACAATACGTTGCGGCTGGTGATGGAAGAGGGCGGTTTCCTCTATTCGTCGGACTCCTATGCCGACGATCTGCCCTATTGGGTCGATGGCATCGAGGGTAAGCCGTTTCTGATCATCCCCTATACGCTCGAAACCAACGATATGCGCTTTGCCACGCCGCAGGGCTTCAATTCCGGCGATCAGTTCTTCACCTACCTTAAGGATGCCTTTGACACGCTGTATGAAGAGGGTAAGCAGGGCAGTCCGAAGATGATGTCCGTCGGCCTGCATTGCCGCCTCGTCGGCCGGCCCGGCCGTGCCGCGGCACTCAGGCGCTTCATCGAATATGTGCTGAAGCACGACAAGGTTTGGATACCGAAGCGCATCGAAATCGCTAATCATTGGCACCAGTATCACCGTCCCGCGGGCGCATTTTGATATGATATCGCGTGACGATTTCGTGACCCGCTTCGGCGGCGTCTTCGAGCACTCTCCGTTCATCGCCGAACGTGCCTATGACGCCGGCAAGATTGCTGAGCCGTTGACATCGGGTGGCGTGCATGGCGCTCTGGCTGCGATCTTCCGCACCGCCAGCGCCGACGAGCGGCTCGGTGTTTTGCGCGCACATCCCGACCTTGCCGGCCGGCTTGCAATTGCGGGCAAGCTTACCGAAGACAGCCGCAAGGAGCAGGCAGGCGCCGGGCTTGACCGGCTGACACCGGCCGAGCACGCCCGCTTCACCGAACTCAATACGGCTTACGTCCCAAAATTCGGCTTTCCCTTTATCATCGCGGTCAAGGGTCTCGGCAAAGACGACATTCTTGCCGCCTTCGAAACACGGATCGGCAATGACCGGGACACGGAATTTGCGACCGCAACGGCGCAGGTGGAGAAGATCGCCCTGCTGCGCCTGCAATCCATGCTTCCGGAAGGCTGATGCGCGGCCATCCTTCCGTGCATGCTTCTGCATAGGTTTTTGCCATGCAACGGGTGAGCTATGTTTCGGTCCGTTCATGGCTTAGTATCCGCTTGGTAGGGTGCTGTGATGAGGCTTTGGAAAGCATTGGATAGAGCTGGAAGCAGGCCGCCGACGATTGTCGACGAAGTGAAGCCGGTATGAGTTTGGATCGGCTGATCATTTACCTTGAGCGCATGCAGCGGGCTGCATCTGAAATTGATCAATTCCTTCGAGGAGTCGATCAAGCCGCGTTTTTCAAGAATGTTGGGAAGCAGCGCGCCATCGGCATGAATCTCTTGTTGATCGGTGAGGCAGCCGCACGGATTGCGGAGGACTATCCCGAGTTTGTCGTTGACCATCCGGAGTTGTCTTGGGATGAGATGCGCGACTTCAGGAATCGGATTATGCAGGGATATTTCGACATCGAGTTGACGACCCTATGGGACATCGCGCAGAAATCTCTTCCGGAGCTGCTCCTGCGATTGGAGTCTATTCGCCATTGGCGCGCGGAAGGCGAATGATCATTCAATGACACAGCATCTGGACATCAAGCCTTTGACAAAAGCCGCATTCGCGCCGTTCGGCGATGTGATCGAGGCGGATCCGGCAACGATGCGATTCATCAATGGTGGCACGACGGAGCGCTTCCACGCGCTTTCGAGCGCGGAGGCCGTGGGCTACGAAGCGCGGGTCATCATCAATCTGTTTCGCGGCCAGCCGCGTGCCTTTCCCTTCTCCATCGACATGATGGAGCGCCATCCCTTCGGCAGCCAGTGTTTCGTGCCGTTGAACGATCGGCCGTTTCTCGTGGTCGTCGCGAAGGACGAGGACGGCAAGCCCGGCAGGCCGCAAGTCTTCCTGGCGCGCGGCGATCAGGGGGTGAACTATTACCGCAATGTCTGGCATTATCCCCTCATGGCGCTTGGCGAGCGGAGCGATTTCCTCATCGTGGATCGCGACGGCCCCGGAAATAATCTTGAGGAATTCTTCTTCGACACCCCCTTCATCATCGGAGCGCCGACGCTATGACCGGACTGACCACCCACGTGCTCGACACAGCTCTCGGCAAGCCCGCCGAAGGCCTGACGATCGATCTTTTTCAAATCGAAGGTGAAACGCGTAGGCATCTTAAGACGGTCACGACCAATTCGGATGGGCGCGTCGACGGCGGGCCGATCCTGATCGGCGACAGTTTTGTCGCCGGCACCTATGAGCTGCTCTTTCGCGCCGGTGACTACCTGCGTGCGACCGGGGCCAAGCTGCCCGAGCCGGCGTTCCTCGATCTCGTGCCGATCCGTTTCGGCATCGCCGACACGACGGCGCATTATCATGTGCCGCTGCTGATTTCGCCCTATGGCTATTCCACCTATCGCGGGAGTTGAGACTTGCGTTTTGCGGCGATCGCGGATGTGCATGGCAATCATCTGGCTCTGGAGGCGGTGCTTGCGGATATCCGGCGGCAGGGCATCGCTGACATCGTCAATCTCGGCGATTGCTTTAGCGGGCCGCTGACGGCGGGAAAGACGGCGGATATTCCGCTTGCACTCGATGCCGTGACGGTTCGCGGCAACCATGATCGGTATCTGATCGAACAGGCGCCGGAGCAGATGCACGCTTCGGATAGTGCCGCCCATGCCGAACTGGCCGAGCGTGATCTCGAATGGCTGCGTAGCTTACCCTTCAGTGCCGTCTATAGGGACGAGGCCTACGTTTGCCATGCGACGCCCAAAGACGACAATACCTATTGGCTCGAATCCGTCTCGCCAGACGGTCATGTCTATCAGAAGCCGATCGAGGAAATCGAAGCACTGGCCGCCGGCATCGATTTTCCGCTGCTCCTGTGTGGACATACTCATATTCAGCGTGTTGTCCGGCTTTCCGACGGCCGCCTGATCGTCAATCCCGGCAGCGTCGGCTGCCCCGCCTAGGACGACGATCTGCCTCATTATCACAAGGTGGAAGCAGGCCATCCCTTCGCTTCCTATACCGTTCTGGAAAAGGCTGACGACAACTGGCTGCCCGTCTTCCGCCAGGTCGCTTACGATCACATGGCGATGGCGAAGCTGGCGGCGCAGAATGGCCGCATGGAATGGGCCAGCGGTCTGGCGACGGGCTGGCTGCGTTAAAGATCAGCCAGGATCGATCGATCCACCGTCTTAATATCCCGCTTGCCGCAGAGCGCCATGGAGATATCCAACTCCCTGCGGATGATTTCAAGCGCGAGCGTCACGCCTTGCTTACCCATGGCGCCCAGACCGTAGAGGAAGGGGCGGCCGATGAAGGTGCCCTTGGCGCCGAGGGCTACGGCCTTCAGCACATCTTGGCCGGCGCGGATGCCGCCGTCCATATGCACCTCAATCTTGTCGCCCACGGCGTCGACGATGTCAGGCAGCATGCTGATGGAGGAGGGTGCGCCGTCGAGCTGACGGCCGCCATGATTGGAAACGATGATCGCGTCCGCGCCGGTGGCGACGGCGGCCTTCGCATCCTCGACATCGAGAATGCCCTTGATGATCAGCGGCCCGCCCCACCGCTCCTTGATCCAGCCGACATCGCTCCAGGAAAGCTTGGGATCGAACTGCTCATGAGTCCATCCCGCCAGGGAGGCGAGGCTGGTGACGTTCTTGGCATGGCCGATGATATTGCCGAAGGAATGCCGCTTGGTTCGCATCATGTCCAGGCACCAGCGCGGCCGCATCGCCACTTGCCACATATGCTTCGGAATGAGTTTCGGCGGCGCTGTCAGGCCGTTGCGCAGATCATTATGCCGCTGCCCGAGGATCTGCAGGTCGGCCGTCAGCACCAAGGCTGAGCATTTTGCGGCTTTGGCGCGATTGATGAGGTCTATCACGAAGTCGCGGTCCTTCATGACGTAGAGCTGAAACCAGAAGGGACGCTTCGTGACCGAAGCGACATCTTCGATCGAGCAGATGCTCATGGTCGACAGCGTGAACGGAATGCCGAATTCCTCCGCCGCACGCGCTGCGAGCATTTCACCATCGGCATGCTGCATGCCCGTCAGTCCGGTCGGTGCCAGCGCCACCGGCATGGATACCGCCTGGCCGACCATGCTCGTTTCCAGCGAGCGGTCGGTCATGTCGACGAGGACGCGTTGGCGCAGCTTGATCTTGGCGAAATCCGCTTCGTTCGCGCCATAGGTCGACTCTGTCCACGAGCCGGAATCGGCATATTGAAAGAACATCTTCGGGACGCGCCGCTGAGCGAGCTTTTTCAGTTCGGCAATGGTGAGCGGCGCGGTCATGGCATTCAGCCCTTCGGATGGTTACATTGTGGAGCGGTAGGATCGCCTTACTGGAGGATCGATTTTGCGGCTTTTCCAGCCACATACGTCTCGATGATCGCCCGATCGTCGCCCATGGTCTGCAACAGGAATAGTTCCTCGGCCAGGTTCTCCACCACTTCCATCTTCAGCGCCATAGCCGGTGTTGCCGCGGCGTTGAGGACCACGAGGTCGGCGTCGGTGCCAGGCTCGAGCGTACCGATCCTGTCAGCCAGCGACAGGGCCTCGGCGTTGCCAAGGGTCATGTAGTAATAACTTTCCAGCGGGTTTAGCCGCTCGCCAAGAAGCTGCTGGATCTTGTAGGCCTCGTCCATCGTGCGCAGCATCGAATAGCTGGAACCGCCGCCGATATCGGTGGCGACGCCGATGCGGACGGGCGTTTCGCGGCGGGCGAGCGCTTTCAGGGGGAAGAGGCCGGAGCCGAGAAAAAGGTTGGAGGTCGGGCAGTGGACGGCGACGGCGCCCGCCTCGCTCATGGCATCGGCTTCGCGTTCGGAAAGGTGGATCGCGTGACCGAACAGGCTCTTGCGGCCGAGCAGTCCATAGCGGGCATAGATGTCGGTGTAGTCGATCGCTTCCGGATAGAGCTCGCAGGTAAACTTGATCTCGTCGTCGTTCTCGGAAAGATGCGTCTGAATATGCAGATCCGGGAATTCGCGCGCGAGTGCGGCGGTCGCCTCCATCTGCTCGGGCGTCGAGGTGATGGCGAAGCGCGGGGTGATGGCGACGTGACTACGGCCCTTGCCATGCCAGTCGGCGATCACCTGGCGGGTCTCGTCATAGCCCATCTGCGGCGTGTCGAGCAGGCCTTGCGGCGCGTTGCGGTCCATCATAACCTTGCCGCCGACCATGCACATGTTGCGCCGCATGGCCTCCGCAAAATAGGCGTCGGCGGAGGTCTTGTGCACCGAGCAATAGGCGACCGCCGTCGTCGTGCCGTGACGGATCAGCTCGTCATAGAAATGGGTGGCGATGCGCTCAGCATGGGCACTTTCGACAAAGCGGCATTCCTCGGGGAAGGTGTAGGTGTTCAGCCATTCCAGGAGGTTTGCGGCATAGGAGGCGATCACCTGCATCTGCGGGAAATGCAGGTGCATGTCGATGAAGCCCGGCAGGATCAGGTGCGGCCGATGGTCGACTTCGGCGACGTCCGCGGGTGCTTTCGCCTTGACTTCCGCATAGGTGCCGACGGCTGCGATGATGCCGTTCTCGATCAGCAGGCCGCCATCGCTTTCATACGAGTAGCTGTCCGTGTCGCTCAGGCTTTGCGGCGCGCGCCTGAAGGAGAGCAGGCGGCCGCGCAAAAGGGTAATCATTGGTCTTTTTCTCCGACGGAGCTTTCGAACCAGGCAACCAGCAGCTTGCGTTCCTCCGGCGTCACATCGGTGACATTGCCGGGAGGCATAGCGTGGCTGCGGCCGGCCTGAATATAGATCTCGCGGGCATGCATAGCGATTTCCGCGTCATTTTCCAGCATCACTTCCTTCGGTGCGCGCGCTATGCCCTCAAAAGACGGCTCGGCGGCATGGCACATCGAACAGCGCGCCGAGATCATCTGCTTCACAGCCGGGAAGTGTGCATCCGACGCGAACTGCTGGAAAGCGGGTGCGACGGCATTGGCATCCTTCTCGCCGGTCAGAAGCTTCGGCACGGTCGAAAGCCAGATGATAAGAACGAAGAGAACGACGGTGACGATCCAGGTCCAGGTCGGCCGGCCCTTGCGGGCATGGATCGTGTTGAACCAGTGGCGGATGGTGACGCCCATCAGGAAGACCAGCGCTGCGATGATCCAGTTGTAGGCGGTGCCGAAAGCCAGCGGATAGTGGTTCGATAGCATGAAGAAGATGACGGGCAGCGTCAGGTAGTTGTTGTGCAGGGAGCGCTGCTTGGCGATGCGGCCATATTCCGGGTCCGGCGTGCGGCCCGCGATCAGGTCGGCGACAACGATCTTCTGATTGGGGATGATGATCATGAAGACATTGGCCGACATGATCGTCGCCGTGAAGGCGCCGAGATGCAGGAAGGCGGCGCGGCCGGTGAAGAGATGCGTATAGCCCCAAGCCATGAAGACGAGGACGGCATAAAGCACCACCATCAGGCCCCAGGTATTGTTGCCGAGCGGCGATTTGCAGAGCAGATCGTAGACAATCCAGCCGCCGGCCAGCGAAGCCAGCGAAATCAGGATAGCGACGGGAACGCTGACATCGAGCACATGCCGGTCGATGAGGAAGAGATTGGCGCCGCCATAATAGACGATGCAGAGCATCAGGAAGCCGGAGAGCCAGGTGAAATAGCTTTCATATTTGAACCACGTCAGATGCTCGGGCATCGTTGCCGGAGCCACCAGATATTTCTGGATGTGGTAGAAACCGCCGCCATGCACTTGCCATTCCTCACCATAGGCGCCGGGCGGAAGATGCGGGCGCTTTACCAGCCCAAGATCGAGCGCGATGAAATAGAAAGACGAGCCGATCCAGGCAATGGCGGTGATGACGTGGAACCAGCGGGCAGCAAAGGCCAGCCATTCCCACGCTATGACGTATTCATACATTCAGGTCCCCTTTTCTTCCTCCGACTCGACACCTTGCAAAATGTTGGGCGCGGAGGAAAGGGGAGTTTGGTCGAGGGACTGCTTTTCGTGCTAGGATCACACACTTCCGTGACCGATATGCCGTCGCTCTTGCCGAGCGCCGACTTCGCGATAGATCAAAATTGGACGCTTTTTTCAGCGTCGTCGGCGATAAACGGGCAGCGGAGCCCCCGGTTCGCCGCATCGTCGGAGATTTGCCCATGCGTGGTATACTGGCGTTTGCACTATTCCTTCTTGCAACTTCCGTCATGGCGCACGATGCGCCCTCCGGCTGGTCCTACGATCCTTATTGTTGCAACGGCGACAGCAAGACCGGCGACTGCGAGATGATCCCCTCGCGCACGGTTACCGTTATCCCGGGAGGCTATCGAATTACGCTCTATCCCGGCGATCATCGCTATGTGACGCATGCTCATATCTTCACGCTGCCACAGCGCAAGACGATGCGCTCGCCGGACGGAGCCTACCACCTCTGTTTGTTTCCGGACGAGAACACGCCGCGCTGTTTCTATGCGCCGGATATGGCCTATTGAGCATTCCAGGAAAAGTGCGAAGCGGTTTTCCGTGCGGAATGCGTAAAAACAAAGGGATAGAGCGGGAAAGCGCTTCCGTCAAACGCTGAACCGCTCTAGGCGGTGCTCAATCCAACGGCATGCCGAACTCGCCGAGTATCCAATTCCGAAAAACACGGATCCTCGGCGTATGGCGTCTGTTTTCGGGATAGACAAGCCAATAGTTTGAGCCGTCGTTGCAGAGGATGTCGAAGGGCTGGATCAGCCGGCCGGCAGCTATGTCCTCGGCATAGAATTCGGGGGTCAGTACTGCGACGCCCTGTCCGGCGATGGCTGCGCTTGCCTCGAAGGATTGCGCCCCAAGTCTGCTTTTTGGTCGGCCTTGCAGGCCGGGATCTGGAACGCCAGCCGCTTCGAACCATTGTACCCACCAGGGGTCGCCGGCATCGATGATCCGAAGTTTCAGAAGATCGGCCGGCGTATGAACGCCGTCAATGCTGGCCGCAAGCGCTGGGCTCAGCATCGGCGTGAAGTTCACTTTCATCAAAAGATGCGCGCGCAGCCCCGGCCAAGTTCCGCGGCCACTGCGAATGGCGACGTCGGAAGACTCGCGGGAGAAATCAATGATCTTGTCTGATGTGGCAAGCCGTACCGCCACATTCGGGTGCTGCAGTTGAAATGAGCCCAGATGGCGAGCAAGCCATTGTGAGGCGAAGGTCGGTGTCGAGTGAATAAGAAGCGTGGTTTCGGCATCGCCGCTCACCGAAGCCACGGCTTCATGCAGCATGCTGAAGGCTTCGGCCACTTTCGGTGCCAGCCGTTCGCCGGCTTCGGTCAACGCGATCTGGCGCGGCCGCCGCAGAAACAGCGGCTCGCCGACATTCTCTTCCAGCAGTTTGATCTGATAGCTGACCGCCGTCTGCGTCATGCCCAGCTCCTCGCCTGCGCGCGTGAAGCTGCCGTGCCGGGCGGCGGCTTCGAAGACTCGCAGTGCATTCAGCGGAAACTGTTTCGCCAGCTTCATGGATAAGTTCTCTTTATGTATGCAGACGGTTGTTCGATTGGAAATTCAGCATTTTTGACAGCAAACTGCAATCCATATCATCGATTGGATTGAGGTATTGTCATGGATTGCTATGCCGTCGAGCAGATGAATACGAGGCCGTCGGCCCCGGCCCGTTTGCTGGAAACATTGGCGCAGATCTTCGCCGGCGGGGCTGAGCCTTCGCCCCATCTGGATCTGGATGAGATGCCCGATCGGCTTAAGCGCGATCTGGGTTTTCTCGATGGGCGCGAGCCGCGCTATGAGGATGATCGGCTGGCGTAGGCCGCGAAGGCGGTCAGCAGTTCCGCGGCTGTCATGGCAGCGATGACTTCCGGGCGCTTATCCTTCACTGTGGCGCCGCCGATCGGCAGCGTCAGTCGCTCCAGCGAGGCCTTGTCGCCGCCCTCGCGGATCAGCCAATGGGAAAAGGTGGCGCGTTTGGTCGCCGAGCCGATCATGCCGACATAGGCGAGATCGGCGCGAGCAAGCGCTTCCTTGGCGATCAAGAAATCCAAAGCATGATCATGGGTCAGGATGACGATGGCTGAGCCGGCCGGAATATCCTGCACCAGCGCCTCCGGCATCGGCGAAAGCACTGTTTTCGTCTCTGCCGGCAGGTTTGCCAATTCCTCCTTCCGGGTCTCTACCACCGTTACGGAAAGCGGCAGGGGCGCGAGCGCAGCGGCGAGCGCATGCCCGACATGTCCCGCGCCGAAGAGATGGGCCTCCGGCCGATGTTCCGCTTCGCTCGCCCGTTTCGCTTCGAGCTCTTCCAGCAATTGTGCCGTCATCTTCTGAAAGCGCAGTTCCGTGCGACCGCCGCAGCATTGGCCGATCTCTGGGCCTAGCGGTATGTCCATCACTTCCACGCCGTTGCCGGCCAGCAATTCGCGGGCGTTGCCAATCGCCATGAATTCGAATTGTCCGCCTCCGATGGTGCCCCAGATGGCATGTTCGGAAACGAGCATGAAGGTGCCGGCCTCGCGGGGCGTCGAGCCCTGTGTTTCAGTGATCTCGACGAGGATGGTGCGCGGGTTTACGGCAAGGAAGGTTTTAAAGGGTTGGGTCATAAGTTGCGACCCTTGGGGCAGGTGGAGAGCGCATACCCCCCTCTGTCCCTTTCGGGGCATCTCCCCCACAAGGGGGCAGATTGTTTGGAGTTTGCCGCTTCCCTGGTGAAAACCATAGGTTTAGGCGTTGGGGGCATGATGCTTTTTTGAGGCAAAAGAGGGCGGCGAATTACCGATCTCCCCCCTTGTGAGGGAGATGTCCCGGAGTGACAGAGGGGGGCAGCTCGGAGCAATGGCGACGGGCGCCTTGAGCGCAGGCGAAAGGCAATTTTCCGAGCCAGCAACAGTCCCTCAACCGGCCCTTCGGGCCACCTTCTCCCCAATGGAGAGAAGGTCAGAAGAGGGGACTTCAGCCGAATCATCACATCCCCTTCAGCCGCTCGACTGCCATCAGCACCCGCTCCGGCGTTGCCGGCGCGTCGAGCCGCGGGCAGACGCGGTAGTCCGCGACGCTTGCGACGGCCATGGACAGGGCCTCGAGGACCGAGATGCTGAGCATGAAGGGCGGCTCTCCGACGGCTTTGGAGCGGCCGATGGTGGCTTCGGCATTTTCGGACCATTCGGCAAGGCGGACATTGAAGATCTTCGGCCGGTCGGAGGCGAGCGGGATCTTGTAGGTCGACGGCGCATGGGTGCGCAGCCGGCCCTTGTTGTCCCACCAAAGTTCTTCGGTGGTCAGCCAGCCCATGCCCTGCACGAAGGCGCCTTCGACCTGGCCGATATCGATCGCCGGGTTCAGCGAGCGGCCGACATCGTGGAGGATATCGGTGCGGTCGATCAGATATTCGCCGGTCAGCGTGTCGATCGACACTTCCGAGCAGGCGGCGCCATAGGAGAAGTAATAGAACGGCGTGCCACGGCCGGCCTTGCGGTCCCAATGGATTTTTGGCGTCTTGTAAAAGCCGGCGGCGGAAAGCTGCACGCGGGCGAAATAGGCCTGCCTGATGAAATCCGGGAAGGCAATCTCCATGTCGCCGACCCGTACACGGTTCGGCAGGAACTGTATGTCTTCGGCAGCGACGCCCCATTTCTCGACGGCAAAGGCGGCCAGCCGCTCCTTGATTTGGCGGGCGGCGTCAAATGCCGCCATGCCGTTCAGGTCGGAGCCGGAGGAGGCTGCGGTCGCCGACGTGTTCGGCACCTTGCCGGTGGTGGTGGCCGTGATCTTCACCCGGTCGATATCCACCTGGAAACTGTCGGCGAGCACCTGCGCCACCTTGGTATAGAGGCCCTGGCCCATTTCGGTGCCGCCATGGTTCAGATGGATCGAGCCGTCCTGATAGATGTGCACCAGCGCGCCGGCCTGGTTGAAGGCGGTCATGGTGAAGGAGATGCCGAATTTCACCGGCGTCAGCGCAATGCCCTTGCGGATGAAGCGGCTGGAGCGGTTGAACGCGATGATCGCATTGCGCCGCGCCTGATAGTCGGAGGATTCCTCCAACTCGTCGACGATACGGTGGATGATGTTGTCCTCCACCTCCTGATGATAGGGCGTCAGCGTGCGGCCGGAGCCCGGCTGACCATAGAAATTCTGACGGCGAACCTCCAGCGGGTCCTTGCCCAGCGCATAGGCGATCTCTTCGATGAAGCGCTCGCCGCCGACCATGCCCTGCGGGCCGCCGAAGCCGCGGAAGGCGGTGTTGGAAACGGTGTGAGTCTTGAGCGGTTTCGAGACGAGATGCACATGCGGGTAGAAATAGCTCGAATCCGCATGGAACAATGCGCGGTCGGTAACCGGACCGGAAAGGTCGGAAGAGAAGCCGCAGCGGGCAGCGTAAGTCGCGTCGACGGCATGGATGCGGCCATCATCGTCGAAGCCGATCTCGTAATCGACCAGGAAATCGTGGCGCTTGCCGGTGGCTGCCATGTCCTCGTCGCGGTCGGGCCGGAATTTGATGGCGCGGCCGAGCTTCTTGGCGGCGACGGCGGCTAGTGCGGCGAACTGGTTGCCCTGTGTCTCCTTGCCCCCGAAGCCGCCGCCCATGCGACGCACATTGACGGTGACGGCGTTGGACGGAATGTTGAGCACATGGCCGACGATGTGCTGGATTTCGCTCGGATGCTGGGTGGACGACCAGACGGTCACTTCGTCATCCTCGCCGGGGATCGCCATGGCGATGTGGCTTTCGAGATAAAAATGCTCCTGGCCGCCGATGCGCATTTGCGCCTTGATGCGGTGCTTGGCATTGGCCATCTCGGCTTCCGGCTCGCCACGCTTCAGTGTCATCGGTTCGTAGACCAACGGCGCGCCATTGGCGAGCGCTCCATCGATGTCGCTCCAGTGCGGCAGGTCGCGATAGTCGATCTTGGCAAGGCGTACGGCGCGGCGGGCCGTATCGCGGGTCTCGGCGATGACGGCGAAGATCGGTTGGCCGTGAAACTCCACCTTGGCGTCGGCGAGCAGCGGCTCGTCATGCATGCCGTTGGAGCTTGTGTCGTTGAGGCCGGGAATATCCTTGGCGGTGAAGACCCAGACGACGCCTGGATAGGCTTTCACGGCGGAGAGGTCGATGCCGACAATCTCCGCATGAGCGCGGTCGGAAAGGCCGAGGGCGCCATGCAACAGGCCCGCCGGCTCCGGCAGGTCATCAATATAGTCGGCAGCGCCCGTTACATGCTTGTGCGCCGAGTCATGCTTCAGTGAACCATGCATCGAGCCGTTGATGACTTTGCGTTCTTCGAAGGTGGATTTGTCCATCGTTCAAGCCTCCGCGGTTTCCCTTCTCCCCAGCGGGGAGAAGGTGGCCGATAGGCCGGATGAGGGGGATGCATCGCGAAGCGATGCACATGCTGAGCGCAAACGAAGGCTAGATTGGTATTTGCCGAACCACCCCCTCATCCGCCCTTTGGGCACCTTCTCCCCGCCGGGGAGAAGGAGGGAAACGCTCGCGCCGCCCTCAGATGGTTTGATCAACCGCGGGCCTGCGAAATGCGGCCAAAGAGATACAAGGACGGCCATCATGCGAGCACCTCGAAACGCTTCAGTTCCTGCGGCGCACCGGCGGTTTCAAGATAAAAGCGAATGAGCAGGTTCTTGGCGGTCAACTGCCGGTATTCGGCGGTGGCGCGCCAGTCGGTGAGCGGCGTGTAGTCGGCATCGAAGGCGGTGCGGGCGGCGGTGACCGTTGTCTCGGTCCAGGGCTTGCCGATCAGCTCGGCTTCGACCGTGCGGGCACGCTTCGGGGTGCCGGCCATGCCGCCGAAGGCGATACGGATGTCGGCGACGTTGCCCGCCGCATCCAACGCCAAGTGGAAAGCGCCGCAGAGCGCCGAAATATCCTCATCCCGGCGTTTGGAGATTTTGTAGACGGCGAAATCAGCGCCTTCGGGGGGGTAGGGCACGAAAATGCTCTCGACGAATTCGCCGGGGTTGCGGTCCTGCTTGCCGTAATCGATGAAGAAGTCTTCCAGCGGCAATTTGCGGGTGCCGGCAACAGAGCGCAGTTTCACCGTGGCGCCGAGCGCGATCATTGGCGGCGGCGTGTCGCCAATCGGCGAGCCGTTGGCGATGTTGCCGCCGATCGTGCCCATGTTGCGGACCTGTTCGCCGCCGATGCGATTGATCAGGCTCGCAATTGCCGGGATCTTCTCGGCCATGGCTGCAAACGCCTGGCTGTAAGTAACGCCCGCGCCGATGGTGAGGCCCGTATCTTCCAAGGTGATCTTCTGCAAGTCGGTCAGATGATTGATGAAGACGGCCGGGTCGAGCTTGCGCATCTGCTTGGTGACCCAGAGGCCGACATCGGTGGAGCCGGCAACGACGGTCGCTTTCGGTTCGTCGGCCAAGACTTGCGCAAGGGCCGCGACCGAGCCCGGCACGATCACGCGATCTTCGCCGGAGGTAGTGGTGATGGTATCGCCGCCCTGCATGGCCCAGAGCCGGGCGATGATGTCCGCTCTTGTCTTTTCAAGAGGATCGAACAGAGCACTCGGACGCGTCTGGCTAACCTGTTCGGCTGCCTTGACGATCGGCTCGTAACCCGTACAGCGACAGAGATTGCCTTGCAGCGCTTTTTCGATCTGCGCCCGGCTCGGGTTTTCGGTCGTGAGCCATAGGCCGTAAAGCGACATGACGAAACCCGGCGTGCAGAAGCCGCATTGCGAGCCATGACAATCGACCATGGCCTGCTGCACGGGATGCAGCGTGCCGTCCTTAGCGGCCAGATGTTCGACGGTGACGACATGGGTGGCATGCAGCGATCCGACAAAACGGATGCAGGCATTGACCGATTCGTAATGCAATCCGCCATCGATCAGCCGGCCGACCAATACGGTGCAGGCGCCGCAATCGCCTTCCGCGCATCCCTCTTTCGTGCCCGTCAGATGCCGGTTGAGACGCAGGAAGTCGAGGAGCGTCTCGGTCGGGCGCAGGGTGGAAAGTGAAATATCCTCGCCGTTGAGGATAAAGCGGATGCTGTCGTTCATGTCGTTCCCAATTATGGTCTTTCAAGGCCGGGCGGAGACATTATCCGTCCGTACCTTGAACGCGATAACTTCTCTTCGAACCGTCATCTCGTTCCATCTGTTCGGTCGGGCATGATCTTATTTAAGAACTGCTTTGCGCTTTTTCGGATCATGCTCGACCGTCTATGGTTATGCCGCCGTCCAGCCACCGTCAATCGAGACGTGCGTGCCGGTGACCTGGCGCGCATCATCGCTGGCAAGATAGATCGAAAGTGCCGCGATTTCTTCAGCCTTGACGAATTCATGCGTCGGCTGCGCCTTGAGAATGACCTCGTTCTTGACCTGTTCTTCAGTCATGCCGCGCGCCTTGGCCGTATCCGGGATCTGCTTTTCGACAAGCGGGGTCAGGACGTAGCCCGGGCAAATGGCATTAACGGTGACGCCGAATTCGGCAAGCTCCAGTGCCGCAGTCTTGGTCAAGCCCATGATACCATGTTTTGCCGCGACATAGGCGGATTTGAAGGGTGAGGCGACGAGGCCATGGGCCGAGGCGATATTGATGATGCGGCCGTATTTCTTCGCCTTCATCAGCGGAATGGCGGCGCGCATCGTATGGAACGAGCTCGACAGGTTAATGGCAATGATCTGGTCCCACTTCTCAATCGGAAAGTCCTCGATCTTCTCCACATGCTGGATGCCGGCATTGTTCACGAGGACATCGACGCTGCCGAAGGTCGAATTGGCGATTGCGATCAGGTCAGCGATTTCTGCGGGCTTGGTCATGTCGGCTGGATGGTAGATCACCTTGCCGCCGCCCGAGGATTCCAGCGTGTTTCTGATGGCGTCGATCTCTTCGGGCTTGCCGAAGCCGTTGAGGACGATGTTTTCACCCTTCGCAGCGAAAGCGGTCGCGATGGCGAGGCCGATACCGCTTGTAGAACCGGTGACAACGACTGTTCTTGCCATGATTTTCTCCTTGGACGGCGAGGCTGTTGTTGCAACGCAATAGCGGCTTTGAGGTTAGTCTCAAACCCGCGGATATGGCAATCGCATCGCGGCAAGACTCTTTTGCGGTAGTTCACTTCATATATGCGCAAGCCGGAATAAAGGTTTTTTTCGACAAAAATTTCGTTTTGCTTTCTTTTCACATTCGTTTTGCTGCCGTATCTGTTGTTTTGGGACAGAAACAATCCGGGAGGAGTGCATGAGCGGTTATGTCTTGGCGATCGACCAGGGAACGACGTCGACGCGGGCTATCGTTTTCGACGGCGACATGAAGATTGCCGGCGTCGACCAGAAGGAGTTCACGCAGCACTATCCGCAACCTGGTTGGGTCGAGCATGATCCGGAGGAAATCTGGGCTTCCGTCGTTGCTACCGTCAAAAAGGCGATCGAGGCTGCCGGCATCACCGCCAAGGACATCGCTGCTCTCGGCATCACCAACCAGCGCGAAACCGTCGTGGTATGGGACCGCGCGACTGGCAAGCCGATCCACAACGCCATCGTCTGGCAAGACCGCCGTACCGCGAGCTATTGCGAGAAGCTGAAGCGGCAAGATTTGGAAAAGCTGTTCACCCGCCACACCGGTCTGCTGCTCGACCCTTACTTTTCCGGCACAAAGCTCTCATGGATGCTCGCCAATGTGAAGGGCGCCCGCGCGCGCGCCGCCAAGGGCGAGCTTTGCTTCGGCACCATCGACACTTTCCTCATCTGGCGACTGACCGGCGGCAGGAGTTTCGTCACCGATGCGACCAACGCCTCGCGGACGCTGATGTACAATATCGGCAGCAATGAGTGGGACGAGGACCTGCTGGAGATCCTGCGCGTCCCTGCTGTGATGCTGCCGGAGGTGAAGGACTGTGCGGCCGATTTCGGGATCGCCGACCCATCCATCTTTGGGGCGCCAATTCCCATCCTCGGCGTTGCCGGCGATCAGCAGGCGGCGACGATCGGTCAGGCGTGCTTCGAGCGCGGCATGATGAAATCCACCTACGGCACCGGCTGCTTTGCGCTGCTCAACACCGGCACGGACATGGTGCGCTCGAAAAACCGATTACTGACGACGATCGCCTATCGGTTGAACGGCGAGACGACCTATGCGCTGGAAGGCTCCATCTTCATCGCCGGTGCGGCCGTGCAGTGGCTGCGCGACGGACTGAAGGCGATCAAGCGCGCCTCCGATTCCGACGGGCTGGCGGAAAAGGCCGATCCGATGCAGGAGGTTTACCTCGTGCCGGCCTTCACCGGTCTCGGCGCGCCGCATTGGGATCCGGATGCGCGCGGCGCGATCTTTGGGCTGACGCGCAATACCGGGCCGGAAGAAATCGTCCGCGCTGCGCTGGAGGCGGTCTGCTATCAATCGCGCGACCTGCTGGATGCCATGCACAAGGATTGGCGTAACGGCAGCGGCCGCGAGACGGTGCTGCGGGTCGATGGCGGCATGGTCGCTTCCGACTGGACGATGCAGCGGCTTGCCGACCTGCTCGATGCGCCCGTCGATCGTCCCACTATCCTGGAAACCACCGCACTCGGCGCCGCCTGGCTTGCCGGCAGCCGCGCCGGTGTTTGGCCAGACCGCACGAGCTTTGCCAAGGCCTGGGCCTGCGACCGGCGCTTCGAGCCTGATATGGACGAGAAGACCCGAAGCGCGAAACTCAAAGGATGGAAGAACGCAGTGGCGCGCACATTGAGTGCGGGCTGAACGCGGCGGAAGCGGCCGATAAATCACTCAAGGTTTGATTATGTAAGATATTTTTATTTTCCTAATGTAACTCGAAGCGGCGATATTGCGCCCTGCGAATGGGGCTGGATTCGACTGTTTTCTGATGAACGCCGTTCGGGGATATCAAGGCGAGGCATGGCTGCTAATTTTACGGAATTGAAGAGACACGTTTATCGGAGCGTCAAATACTGGCTTTGCCGGCCAAAGCCTCCGACGCTCGCCGAGCCGTTTTCCGGACCCGTTCTCGTGGTCGGATCGGCGCCCGTGTCCCACAAGCCCGCGGATTTTGACGAGACCTTTAAGCTCATCACCATTAACGGTTCTCAGGTCGTCACCAAGGCATGGGGCATCGAGGTGCCGGATGTCACGCTCGTACAATTCAACCAGATCGAGGGGACGAATACGAACGCCGTCGAAGTGCGGCGCGTGCTTAATGGCGAGCGGACGAAGAAGCTTTATATCCTGCTGTGGCGAAAGAGCCTTGAGCGGCTGGAGAATGGGCTGAAAGCCTTCAACTACCAATATGACGATCTTGAGCTCGTCGATCGTTATAAGCGCATGGCGCTGCTCGACCGGGTCGGCGGTGTAAAATGCAGTGAATTGGGTGCGGACGATAAATGTTCGAACGGCATCAATGCGGTGCTTTTCGCGCTTCATAACGGCGCTACGGCAGTGATCATTACCGGCATCAATCCGGATTCCGGCGGGCACATCTACAACGAGGCAAATCTAACTCGGCTGCATATTAAGAAGGACAGGGAAATTCTGCTGCGATTGATGGAGCGGGGTTATCCGGTCTTTACGGCCGATCCAACCGTATCCGAATCCCTCGGGCTGCCTTTGTGGCAAGGCAAGGCATCGGCCCGGCGGGAGGCTCAGGCTCCCGTGAATGCTGCGCGGCCGGCCGCAAATGGGGCTACTCACTTGACTCCATCGCTGCGTTGATCGCGCAATCATTCGTCGTTTCGGCGAATGAGGAGATCAACGATGGTGTCCGTGACTGTTGAATTGCGCAATGTGGAGGATACGCAGGCGGCATTGGGCTGGGCCGGCGGTCACACCCTTGTCGTTGACCGTCCGCCAGGCCGTGCCGGTGGGCAGGGGCTCGGCTTCAACGGCGCCCAATTGCTGGGATTGGCGATCGGCGGATGTTTCTGCAACGACCTGCATTACATCGCAGGCGAGATGGGCGTCAGTTTGAGCAAGATCACGATCTCCGTGCGGGTGGAACTCGAGAGCGACCTGTCCTTTACCAAGGAAGCGGTGATGACAGTGTCGTGCGAAACGCTTGACGGTTCCGATCCGCAGCCAGTGATCGATGAAGCCAAGGCGCGGTGCATGGTCAGCAATTCGCTGAAGAGGGGAATTCCAGTCGCAATCGAGGCGGCCATCTAAACGCGCCAGCCAAGGCTAACGTCCGGCATCGTTCCATGCCAAAATCCTGGCATGGAATCACCTGATCGCATTGAGATGGATCGCATTCTGACGCCGCCGCCGCTCAGGCCGGGCGAAAAAATCCGTTTTGTGTCTCCCGCAAGCCTGCCCGACAGGGACCTCGTTTTGAGGCAGGCGGAGATACTCAGGGGTTGGGGGCTCGACGTCGATTTCGGTGAGCATGCATTTTGCAAGCACGATTATCTTGCCGGAACGGATGAAGAGCGGCTGACGGATTTCAATGCTGCGCTTTGTGATCCCGAGGTTCGGGCGATCTTTACCACGCGCGGCGGCAAGGGGTCTTACCGCATTGCCGATCGGCTGGATTTCGACGCCGTCCGGCGCGATCCGAAGTTTCTCATCGGCTTCAGCGATATCACCATACTGCATCTCAGCCTGTGGAAGCACTGCCGCCAGGTTGGTGTCCACGGTGCGCTTTTCGTCGGCGACGGCGAACAAGAGGTCAGCTTGGAAACCAGCGATTCCCTTCGCCGGTTGCTGATGACGTCGGAGGACATCATCATCCGCTCGCGCCCGGAGGAGCCAACATGGGCCCTGACGACAGAGGGTACGGTCGCCGGACGACTGATCGGCGGCAATCTCGATATGGTCGCAACGGCCGCCGGCTGGGCGCTGCCGGATTTTCACGGTGCCATCCTGTTGCTTGAAGCGGTCAACATGTATCGTGGGCAGGTCGACCGGCAATTGACGATGTTGCGCAAGGCGGGACATTTGAACGGTCTGGCGGGCGTTGCGGTCGGCCAATTCACCCGCTTCGAATTCGACCGCCGTTTCTCGGTCATCGATATCCTGCGCGAGCATCTCGATATGCTCGGCGTACCGGTCCTCGGTGGCTTGCCGCTTCGGCATGGGAGAAGCCCGCTGAACGTGCCGATCGGCGCGACCGCCGTTCTCGATGCGCAGGCGGGGACGCTGACGGTCCGGCGTGGTAACGCATAGCTTTCCGCCGCGATAATTTTTGACGCGGCCTGTCGGCGCGGGCGATACTCCCTCGTCTTACATGAGAAGGAGGTCCTCATGCTCTATGCGATACTATGCTACAACGACGAAGATACCGTGTTTGCCTGGTCCAAAGAGGAGGAGCGGGCGACGATGGATCGGCTGCTGGCGGTGCAGGCGCCGCTCTACGAAGCCGGCAAGCTCGGCCCGGTCGCGCGGCTGATGCCGACAACGGCGGCAACGACGCTGCGCAAGGGCAAGAACGAGCCGCTCGTCATTGACGGACCCTTCGCCGAAACGAAGGAGCAATTGCTCGGTTTCTACGTCATCGACTTTGAAACGCTCGATGAAGCGATTGAATTTTCGAAGAAATTAGCCATCGCGAATCCCGGGGCCGGCTCCTATGAAATCCGCCCGCTTTATGTCTTTAGGCCGGGGACGATCGCAACATGACGGACCTCGCCTGGATCGATATTGCATTCACCAATGCCCGGCCGCAGGTGCTCGGCGCGCTGCTGCGGTATTTCCGAAATCTCGATATTGCCGAGGAAGCGTTTCAGGAGGCTTGTCTCAGGGCATTGAAGACATGGCCGGATAAGGGGCCGCCGCGCGATCCCGTTGCCTGGCTGATTTTCGTCGGCCGCAACAGCGGTATCGACGCGGTGCGCAAGCAGTCGAAGACGCAGGGTTTGCCGGACGAAGAGGTGATCTCCGATACGGGCGACGCCGAAAGCGATGTTGCCGAGCGGCTCGACGGCTCCAACTATCGTGACGATATTCTGCGGCTGCTGTTCATCTGCTGTCATCCGGACCTGCCGGCGACGCAACAAATCGCGCTGGCGCTGCGCGTCGTCTCCGGTCTTTCGGTAACACAGATCGCTCGTGCTTTCCTCGTCAGCGAAAGCGCGATGGAGCAGCGCATCACCCGCGCCAAGGCGCGTGTTGCGGCCGCTGGCGTACCTTTCGAGACGCCGGGTGCGGTCGAGCGGGCCGAGCGCGTGGCGCTCGTCAGCGCCATGATCTATCTCATCTACAACGAGGGCTATTCCGCCGGCGGGCCGGGGCGCGAAGCATCTGCCTTTGCCGATGAGGCGATCCGGTTGGGGCGGCTGTTGCTGCGCATCTTTCCGGCGGAGCCGGAGATCATGGGTCTGCTGGCGCTGATGCTGCTGCAGCAATCGCGGAATGCGGCCCGTTTTGATGCGGACGGCCAGATCATCCTACTTGAGGATCAGGACCGGTCGCTCTGGAACCGCAAATTGATCGATGAGGCGCTTGCCCTGCTCGACAAGGCCATCCGCCATCGCCGCCCGGGGCCCTATCAGCTTCAGGCCGCCATTGCCGCGTTGCATTCGCGGGCCAAGCAAGCGGAGGATACCGACTGGGCGGAGATCGATCTGCTCTATCAAACGCTGGAGCGGCTGCATCCGTCGCCGGTCGTCACGCTGAACCGCGCCGTCGCGGTTGCCAAACTCAAGGGGCCGGAGGAGGCGCTGGCCTTGGTTGAGCCGCTGACGGATAAACTCGACGGTTATTTTTACTTTCATGGCCTTCGGGGTGCTCTGCTGGCGCAATTGGGCCGGCCGGGTGAGGCGCACGTTGCCTTCGACCGTGCAATTGCGCTTGCCCATTCGCCTGCCGAAGCCGCTCATATCCGCCATCAGCTCGACCGTCTTAGCGCGCCGGCTCCGGCAATTGCAAAATAATCGAAAAACCCGCTCTTCCATGTCGGGAAGAGGCTGCTGTGAGCGTCCTTGAGACATAGGCCGATAAGGCCGTTTCATGGGAAAGAAAGGAAAGTGCCATGACCGAACAGAATGCACGCCACGAGCTTTCGCTTACCCGCGTCATCGATGCGCCGCGCGAGAAGATCTTTCGCTGCTGGACGGAGGCGGACCTTGTGAAGCAATGGTTCGCGCCACTGCCCTGGACGATTTCGGCGGCCGAACTCGACGTTCGCGCCGGCGGCACGAGCTCCGTCACCATGCGCAGTCCGGAGGGGGAGGATTACCCAAATGTCGGCGTTTATCTGGAGGTCGTTCCGAATGAGCGGATCGTGTTTACGGACGCTTTCACCAGCGCCTGGGTGCCGTCAGCCAAACCCTTCATGGTGGGCACCATCCAACTCGACGATCTCGGCAATGGCAAGACGCGCTATACGGCGACGGTCCTGCATTGGACGGCGGAAGATCGTGAGGCGCATGAGAAGATGGGGTTTTACGAGGGATGGGGCCAGTGCACCGACCAACTCGCGGCGCTGGCAGCGAAGATCTGAATTCCTGATTCAATTCCGGGGGATACAGCAATGTTCTATGTGACAGAATCACCATCCAGTTCGCGGGTGCAGCGTGTGGCCGGCACGATCCTTAGCGGCCTCATCGTCGCCTTTCTGGTTTTCGACGGCGTCATCAAGCTCATTCCTTTGCCGGTGGTCACCGAAACTATGGCGGTGCTCGGCTATTCGGCCGATCCGGCTTTGGCGCGGCTGCTCGGTGCCGTCACGCTTCTTTGCGCTGTCCTCTATGCGGTTCCGAGGACGTCCGTTCTCGGGGCAATCCTCCTTACCGGCCTGCTCGGTGGGGCAATGGCAACGCATCTCAGGGCCGGCCAGCCCGGTGTTCACGCATCTGCTGTTCGGTTTTTATCTCGGCGTCATCGCATGGGGCGGACTTTATCTTCGCTATGAAGCGGTTCGGAAAGTGATTCCGTTCATGCGTTGAAGCTGTTGATTTTGGATTCGAATTGCTTATTTTTCTTGATGTAGTAACTTCTCTACATAATGGGGTTCGCGCAATGACGGTCATGAGCAGTCGAGAGTTCAATCAGGATACGAGCGGCGCGAAACGCGCTGCTTCAGAAGGCCCGGTTTTTATCACGGACCGCGGCAAACCTTCGCATGTTCTGCTCAGCATGGATGAGTATCTGAAATTGGTGAACAAAGGCAGCAATATCGTCGAAGCATTGGCGATGCCTGGTGGCGAGGATGTCGATTTCGAACCTCCCGCAATGACGAACTTCAGCTTGAAACCTGCTGACTTTTCCTGATGTACCTGCTCGATACCAACATTGTTTCCGATGTTCGCCGCGCACGTTCGGGAAAGGCCAACCAGGGCGTACTGGATTGGATAGCACCTATCCCCGAGCAACTTCTTTTCATATCGGCAATTACGCTTTTCGAAATTGAGCTCGGCATTTTGCAGGTCGATCGGCGTGACAAAGTCCAAGGAACGGCGCTGCGAAATTGGATGGAGCAAGGTGTAAAAGTCGCGTTTCAGGGGCGCATTGTTGCGATCAACGAACAGATCGCATTGCGCTGCGCTCACTACAATGTGCCCGATCCGCGGGAGCTGCGCGACGCTTTCATTGGTGCGACAGCGTGGGAAAGAGGTTTTATTCTTGTAACGCGCAATACGCGCCATTTTCAGGGAATGGATATAGAGCTGCTAAATCCCTGGAGCGCCTAATATCAACATTCTCGAACAAACCGTTCGACAATTCATATTTGCGGTAGCAGCCTCGTCTTCCTATTTCGTCCATCAACAACGGATGGATTTTTTATCATGGAACTTGGCCTCTATACCTTCGCTGACGTTAATCCCGATCCCGCTCTCAACAAGGGTGCGGAGGCGGCGCGTCGCCTGAAGAATTTGATCGAGGAGATCGAGTTGGCCGATCAGGTTGGTCTCGATGTCTTCGGGCTCGGAGAGCATCACCGGCCGGATTATGCAGCATCCGCTCCGGCCGTCGCGCTTGCGGCGGCTGCGGCAAAGACGAAGAACATTCGGCTCAGCAGCGCTGTCACGGTACTGAGCTCGGACGATCCGGTGCGCGTATTCCAGCAGTTCGCGACGCTCGACCTTATTTCCAATGGCCGCGCCGAGATCATGGCGGGCCGAGGCTCGTTCATCGAATCCTTTCCGCTCTTTGGCTATAATCTCGAAGGTTACGACAAGCTCTTCGAGGAAAAGCTCGATCTGCTGTTAGCGATCCGTGAGAGCGAGCAGGTGAATTGGACGGGCGAGCTTCGCGCACCAATTCATGGGCGAGGGGTCTATCCGCGACCGTTGCAGGATTCATTACCGATCTGGATCGCAGTCGGCGGCACGCCGCAGTCGGTCGCGCGCGCCGGTGCTCTTGGCCTGCCGATGGCGCTCGCCATCATCGGCGGCGAGCCGCGCCGGTTTGTGCCGCTCATCGATCTCTATCGCGAGGCTGCTCGCCGGGCCGGACAGGATGCAGCCAAGCTGAAGACCAGCATCAATGTTCACGGTTTCGTTGCCGATACCACAAAGGCCGCCGCCGATCAGTTCTATGGGCCTCAGGCCGAGGTGATGAACCGCATCGGCCGCGAGCGCGGGTGGGGACCGACGAACCGGGCTCATTTCGATCAATCGCGCGGACCTCACGGCGCGCTCTTCGTCGGCGATCCCGAAGTGGTGGCGGAGAAGATCGTCGCTCATCACAAGCTGTTCAAGAACGACCGCTTCCTGCTGCAGATGGCGATCGGCACGATGCCGCATGAGCAGATCATGCGCGGCATCGAGCTTTATGGCACGAAAGTCGCGCCGCTTGTCAGAAAGGCATTGACTGAAGAAAGCGAAGAGGCGAAAGCGACGGCTTGAGTGCCCGCCTCAACAGACGCACGCCAGCCGGAAGCCGTGGATGATCATCTCGAACGACGACGAACTGACCAAGCTGAAAGAGATCGGCCGCATCTGCGCCAACGCCATACAGGCGATGGCGGCGGCACTGGAGCCGGGCATCACCACGCTGGAACTCGACAATATTGGCCGCAAGGTGCTGGACGATGCCGGCGCCCGCTCGGCCCCGGAACTTGTTTACAAATTCCCCGGCGCCACCTGCATCAGCGTCAACGAGGAAGTGGCGCACGGCATTCCCGGTCCGCGGGTGATCCAGGCCGGCGATCTCGTCAATCTCGATGTGTCCGCCGAGAAAGATGGTTTCTTCTCCGATACCGGTTCGTCGTTTGCCGTGCCGCCCGTCAAGCCGAAGATCGAGCGTCTTTGCCGCGACGGCAAGCGGGCGCTTTGGGTCGGATTGAACCAGGTGCGCAGCGGCGCGCCATTTTCGAAGATTGGCCACGCCGTCGGCGCTTTCGCCCAGAAGAACCGCTATACGCTGATCGCCAACCTAGCGAGCCACGGCATCGGCCGTTCGCTGCATGAAGAACCGGCGGAAGTGTCTACCTGGGCCGATCCCGACGAGACGCGCATCATGCAGGACGGTCTTGTCTTCACCGTCGAGCCGTTTCTGTCGCTCGGCGGTAGCTGGGCGGAGGGCGGCGATGATGCGTGGACGCTCTATGCCGATCCCCGCGCGCCCACGGTTCAGTTCGAGCATACCGTCGTCGCCACCCGCAATGGTCCGATGATCCTGACCTTGGCGGACAACTAAGCGATTAATCTTCCGCCTTCGTCTCGCCGCGAATGATATCGGCGGCGGCGCGTTCGAGAATGGCGGCAATGCGCGCGCCTTCAGCCTTACTCCACGGATATTTCGAGCGCAGCGCCGAGCGCAGAAGCTGGCGGGCGAGGTGAACATCGCCGGCATCGCGGCCGAACGGGCTGTCGCGGCCTTCATCGTCGCCGGCATCCTCGCCGCCAAAGACGCGCCTGACATGCGCCATCTTCTCGCCGATGGCGCTGAGCTTGGTCAGCGTCGCCTCCACTAGCGCCTGGTTTTCCTCGACCCGCTTCTGACCGCTTTCGGTGATGCGGTATAGTTTCTTCGTGCCGCTCGCCTCGACTTCGGCCAAGCCCGTTTCTTCGAGGTAGGTCAGGGCGGGGTAGATGACGCCCGGGCTCGGCACATAGAAGCCGCCGGAGCGCTCTTCCAGGGTCTTGATCAGTTCATAGCCATGGCGTGGCTGCTCGGAAAGCAGGGCGAGAATGATGAGCTGCAGATCGGCGGCATCGAATTTCCGGCCAGTGCGAAAACCGCCGCCGAACATCCCGCCTTTGAAGCCTCTCATGAAGTCTCTCCTGTGCCTCCCGTGTGATTCACGGCTTTCGCGATGTCGTAGGATATACTCCTCGATGGTGTCAAAGCTATCGCCGCACATGCGATCTCTACAGCCTCTCATAATAAATCTCCTTTGATGATGAGGGTTTATATCGTTCGTCATGTCGTAAGATATATATCGTAAGATAGAATTCTGCAAGGGGACATAGGATTTTTGCTGCGAAGGGATTGCCGGATCTCCGAGCGGCGACAGGTTGGCCTTCCTGAAACGGGAAACTGCGGCTGAACAATCGCATCACGATCATGGGATAAGCGATTACATCTATGTAAGAATAAGCCGAGGCCGGTTGCCGCCTCTACCGAACTGCCTTAGGTTCGCCGCGAATAAACGTCATTGCGGTCGCTGACCCAATCAAGAAAGCTTGCCTCCCGTGTTTCACTCTTTCTTCCCCCAGCCAAAGCTGTTCTTCACCTCGATGGTGGTCTGGACGATTATCTGCATAGCGGCCTGGTACGCGTATCTCTCCAATTTGGGGACACAACTCGGTTTCGTCATGCCGTCGGAAGGGCAGGAGCCCTACGATCTCAGCTATTTTCTGCTGTGGGGGAATCTCTGGTTCTATGGGTTTTTCTTTCTGTGTACCGCGATCTTCTGTGGAGCATGGCACATCAGAGCCTGGAATCATCCCTGGAAGCTCTGGTCGATCTGGGGCTCGGCACTGATCATTCTGGTCACCTATTTCGGCGTCCAGGTATCTGTCGTCGTCAATAACTTCCGCCGTCCCTTCGGTGACCTCCTGCAGGCTGCGCTCACGAAACAGCCTGGGGTGACGGTCGAGAGTTTCTACACGTTGATGATAATCTTCGCGCAAATCGCCTTCCTCAGCATGTTCGTCTCAATCCTGACGGACTTCTACACCAGCCACTATATTTTCCGCTGGCGTACGGCGATGAACAACTTCTACATGTCGAAATGGGAGAAGCTGCGTCATATCGAAGGCGCCTCGCAGCGCGTGCAGGAAGATACGATGCGCTTTTCCAGCACGCTGGAAGGATTAGGGATCAGCCTGATCAACTCGGTGATGACGCTGATCGTGTTCCTGCCGATTCTGCTTGCGCTTTCAAGCTATGTCACGGAACTGCCGATCATCGGCAAGATTTCCCATTCGCTCTTTTGGCTGGCGCTCTTCTGGTCGGCTTTCGGCACGGTGCTGCTGGCGGTTGCCGGTATCAAACTACCCGGCCTCAATTTTAAGAACCAGCGCGTGGAAGCGGCTTACCGCAAGGAGCTCGTCTACGGCGAAGATCATGCTGAGCGTGCGCAGCCCGCGACCGTCAGCGAGCTCTTCGCAAATGTGAGGCGGAACTATTTCCGCATCTATTTCCACTACGTTTATTTCAACGTTGCCCGCTATTTCTATCTGCAAGCCGACTCGATGTTCGTCTTGTTCATGCTCGTCCCGACTTTTGTCGCCGGCACGATCACCTACGGCATCTATCAGCAGATCGCGACCGCCTTCGGCCAGGTCAGCAATTCCTTCCAATACCTCGTCAATTCCTGGACGACGATCATCGAGCTCTTGTCGATCCACAAGCGCCTCAAGGCCTTCGAAGCGGCGATCGATGACGAGCCGCTGCCGAAGATCGATCAGCACTACCTGGAACGAGATCCTTCCGTCGTCCATGCCGACGGCTGATGAAACAAGCAAAGGCCCCGGAAACGGGGCCTTTTTCAATGACGACAATGGCAGTGAAGTTGGGAGCGTCAGGCTTGAAGGCTAACCGCCGACCCTTCGCTTTGGCTTAGGGCATCCGTCGCTGCAATCGACCCACCGGCTCGGCTGCTCGGGCTTCGCCCGACCGCTCCTTACCCCTGCTGCAGCTTGCCGCGCGCTGCGATCAATGGGATCGCCTGGGAGTAGCTGACGCAGGCGACGCCGTCCTTGTGGCAGACGTCGCTGACGAAGCGGTCCAGAGCCCGCCAATAGGCGCCGTCGTTCATTTCGACGAAATGGAAGCCGAGCTGCAGCGGGATGCGGTCGCCGTTATATTGTTTGGCGAAGGCGGCTTCGAACGCATCGAAGGTGCGGTCCTCGAAGGGCTTGGAATCCGCCTTGTCTTCGACGCCCTTGGAATGGTGGATATAGAAATTATAGTCCATGCCGATCACCGGATGGTGGTCGGGACCCTCGGGGATCAGCGGCAGGCCGAAGCGGTAGATGCCGTCGACCACCTGCGGCAACGTCGGACCCTTGGTCACCAGGCTGGCGTCATACTGGAAACCCATGGCTTTTTCGGCCGGCGCCAAACCGTCGCTGGTGGAAAGATAGGGCGCGCGAAAGCCTTTGATGTCCTTCGTTGCAAATTCCTGCCAGCCCGCCGGCTCCTTATCCGCCTCGCCGACGTTCTTCCAGGCATCGCGCAGTGCCATGCGCGCGCTCATGAATTCCTGCTGCCAGTCTGCCGATGTCCACGACTTGCCGTCGAAATGACCGCAGGCATGGCTTGAAATGTCATGCCCTTCCAGATGCGCGCCCCAGATATTGGCGATGCGCGTACGTACGTCGTCGTCGCTCTTGGCGAAGCCGACGTTCGATTTGCCCGCTTTCTGTCCCGGAGCCTGATAGACCTTGGCCTGACCATGATTCATCAGGAAGGTACAGGAGAGAAAGTAGGTGAAATGCGCGCCATTGCGTGAGGCGATTTCGCGGCTCTTCGTCCACAACGCATTGTCATGTGCGCCGTCGAAAGAGATCATCACCAATTGCTTCGGCTTTTCTTGAGCCTCAGCGATCGCCGGCAGGGCAAAGGAAAGGGCGAGGGAGGCGAAAGAGACAAAACGAAACATGGGCACCGTGAAAATTGTAGAGGTGGGCTTATCCGTAACCCGTTTCACGCTTTTTTGCTTCGCGTACCTGCGGTTAGTGGGGCATGCCCGGCTTTCCCGTCTCCGTGCCTTTCAAATGCGGCAAAGCTACGGTCCCGCTGGCAATTTTTCGCCATAGCCGATACTGGTGTCTTCATAAGACACGAACGGGATTTCACTCATGTCACTGCTTATCCTTGGCATCATTCTTTTTCTCGGCATTCATCTGATCCGCGTCGTGATACCCGGTTTCCGCCGCTCTATGATCGCAAGCCTCGGCGAGGGCGGCTGGAAGATCGGCTATTCGATCGCCAGCATCGTCACGCTGATTCTGTTGATCTACGGCTTTGGGCAAGCGCGCGATTCGACCCCGATCTGGTCTCCGCCGTTCTGGATGAGCCACATCACCATCCTGCTGATGCTTTTTGCGCTGATCTGTCTCGTCGCCTCGCTGCTGCCGGCAGGGCATATCGCCGTCAGGACGAAGCATCCCATGGTGCTGTCGGTGAAGATCTGGGCGTTCGCGCATCTGCTTTCCAACGGCGATGGCGCCGCCATGCTGCTGTTTGCCGCGTTCCTCGCCTGGGGCGTGATCGTGCGGATATCGCTGAAGCGGCGCGAACGCGCGGGAGAGATTTCTCCGCGGCCTTTCGTTTCGGCGAAATACGATCTTTATGCCATCATCATCGGTATCGTGGTCTGGGGACTGATCATTTGGAAGCTGCACGAGTGGATTATCGGGGTTTCGCCGCTCGTTATGTGACGATTTCTGCCATTCCCCCTTACAACGGCCGCAAAATGGAGTAGAAGGCCCCACTACCCATAAGCTCTTTGCAATATTTTGGCCTGGGCCGGAGACGAGAATGGCATTCAACGACGATAGCTTCATCCGCGAGGTGAACGAGGAACTGCGTTCGGACCAGTTGCGGTTCGTATGGCGCCGTTTTGGCAGGCTTATCATCGGCGCCGCCGTGCTTATCGTTCTCGGTACCGCCGCCTATAGCGGTTATCGCTACTGGTCGGGTCGTCAGGCCGGCAGCAGCGGCGATCAGTTCATCGCCGCGCTGACGTTGGCTGACCAGAATAAGACGGACGATGCGCTGGCTGCGCTGGCCACCATCGAGAAGAGCGGCAGCGGTTCCTATCCTCTGCTGGCGCGCATGCGCGCCGCCACGCTGCAGGCGCAGAAGGGCGATACGGCTGGCGCGATTGCCGCCTTCTCGGCCATCGGCAAGGAGTCTGGCGTTCCGACCGTTATCCGCGATGCGGCTCGCCTGCGCGCCGCTTATCTGCTGGTCGATACGGGCACGTACGACCAGGTTGCCGCCGAGGCCCAGGAATTGGCCGTGCCTGCCAACGCCTTCCGGCATTCCGCACGTGATGCGCTGGGTCTTGCCGCCTACAAGGCTGGCGATTTCGCCAAGGCGCGTCAATGGTTCCAGGCGATCGTCGACGATCCCCAGAGCCCGCGCAATGTCGGCAACCGCGCCCAGATGCTGCTCGACCTCATCACCGCATCCGGCAAGGCACCGGTTGCGAAAGGCTGAGGGGTAAATCACTAAATGAGTTTCACGGTTGCGATCGTCGGTCGCCCGAATGTCGGTAAGTCCACACTTTTCAACCGTCTGGTTGGCAAGAAACTGGCGCTCGTCGACGATACGCCGGGTGTGACGCGCGACCGCCGTCCTGGCGACGCGCGCCTGGTTGATCTTCGTTTTCGCATTGTCGATACCGCTGGTCTCGAAGAAGCCGGCGAGGAGACGCTGGAAGGCCGCATGCGCGCCCAGACGGAGGCGGCGATCGACGAAGCCGATTTGACGCTGTTCGTCGTCGACGCCAAGATGGGCCTGACCCATGTCGACAAGACGCTTGCCGAAATGTTGCGCAAGCGCGGACGTCCGGTAGTGCTTGTCGCCAACAAGTCGGAAGCGCGAGGCTCCGATAGCGGCTTCTACGATGCTTTCACGCTCGGTCTCGGCGAGCCTTGCCCGATCTCGGCCGAACATGGCCAGGGCATGATGGATCTGCGCGACGCCATCGTCGAGGCGCTCGGCCACGAGCGCGCGTTTCCGGAGACGGACGATGAAGCGGAGACGAATGTCAGCATTCCGCGCCCTGCCGTCGGCGAAGACGGTGAAGAGATCGACGAGGAGCCCGCCTATGACGAGACGCGGCCGCTGCGCGTCGCCATCGTCGGCCGTCCGAATGCCGGCAAGTCGACGCTGATCAATCGTTTCCTCGGTGAAGACCGGCTGCTGACCGGTCCGGAAGCCGGGATTACCCGCGACTCCATTTCGGTCGATTGGACCTGGCGTGGCCGCACCGTGAAAATGTTCGATACTGCCGGCATGCGCCGCAAAGCCAGGGTGACCGAAAAGCTCGAAAAGCTCTCCGTCGCCGATGCGCTGCGCGCCATTCGTTTCGCGGAAACAGTGGTCATCGTTTTCGATGCGACCATTCCTTTCGAAAAGCAGGATTTGCAGATCGTCGATCTCGTCGTCCGCGAGGGCCGGGCCGCCGTGCTTGCCTTCAACAAGTGGGACATGATCGAGGATCGTCAGGCGGTGCTTGCGGACCTGCGCGAAAAGACCGATCGGCTGCTGCCTCAGGCACGCGGCATTCGCGCCGTCCCGATTGCCGGTCAGACGGGCGAGGGGCTGGACCGGCTGATGCAAGCGGTCGTCGATACCGACAAGGTCTGGAACAAGCGCGTATCCACCGCCAAGCTCAATCGCTGGCTGGAGACGCAGCAGGTTCAGCATCCGCCACCGGCAGTTTCCGGCCGGCGCATCAAGCTGAAATACATGACTCAGGTGAAGGCGCGTCCGCCGGCTTTCATGATCTCCTGCACGCGCTCGGATGCACTGCCGGAATCCTATGTGCGCTATCTGATCAACGGCCTGCGGGAAGATTTCGCCATGCCGGGCGTGCCGATCCGCATCCATTTCCGCTCATCGGAGAACCCCTACGAGACCAAAAAGAAGCGATGACGGCCTGAAGGATCAGGTGCGGAATCAGGCCGTGTTCTTGCTCAGCGCTTCGCGCAGTCTGATGACTTCCGCTTTCAAGCGCGTCAGCTCGCTCACCGTGGTATCCGATGCATCAAGGATGCAGGCGGGAATTCCCGCGGCTTTCTTCTTCAACGCTACGCCTTCGCTCGTCAGGCGGATCAGCACCTGACGCTCGTCTTCCTTGCTGCGGGTGCGCTGAATGAAGCCGGCAGCTTCCAGGCGCTTCAGCAGCGGCGTCAGCGTACTTGATTCCAGAAAAAGCTTTTCGCCAATCCCGCCGACGGTCTGGCCATCCTCCTCCCACAACGTCACCATGACGAGATATTGCGGATAGGTGAGGTTCAACTCATCGAGCATGGGCTTGTAGAGCCGGTTCATGGCATGGTTCGCCGAATAGAGGGCGAAGCATATGAAGGTATCCAGTTTCAGCGGGTCGTCTTTCATTTTCAGCACTCCGTAAGCGACTCTACTTAAATCGTGCGATAAATAATCGTATACATAAAAATGCATGAGAGCTATGCATTTTCTTAATTTCACCGACAGCGAGTCGTGCGCAATGCAAGGCTGCCTTAAAGAACCGGTTCCGCGGCCGGATACTCAGGGCGCAAATGCGCCAAACCGAGCTAGTTTGGGGAATGTCCACCAATACCGGTGCTGCTGCCAGGTCTGTGGCGGGACATGCCATGATTTGATGTCGACGTCTGCCGCTGGCCACGCCCAAGGACCTGACGGCTGAACATCACTATGCGTGTCAGTGAACGCGGTGGACCGGCCAACTGTTCCTACTTGCCATCTCGGGCAACACAACATCGCCGCTGCAATGGCCGGAGCCGGCCGCAGCACGGTTCTCTTTACTTGTCGGGTAAAGGATCGAGGAGAATATTGAACTCACGCGCGCCCTCTATGGCACGCTGCAGCGGCCGTCGATGCACGCGCGTGATCAACCGTTTCGCGCCAACATCCGGCCACGATGGTTGGCGACGCGGACGTTACCGATGAATTGCGTCGTGGCAGCTTCCCAGGAATAGTTGAGCGCCAGAGCGCGCGCTGCCTCGCGGGACGAAGAGAGTGCAGCAAGGCAGGCTTTCGCCAAATCTTCGTCTACGACGCCGGCCGCTTCGTTGCCACCGAGGATATCGGCGGGGCCGGTAACGGGATAGGCGGCAACGGGAACGCCGCTCGCCAGCGCCTCCAAAATGGCGTTGCCGAATGTATCGGTCTTCGAGGGAAAGACGAAAACATCGGCCTGTGAATAGGCATGCGCCAGCGCTTCGCCAAACTTCGAGCCGAGAAAGTGCACCTTTGGATAAAGCTTCTGCAACTCGGCGCGGGCCGGTCCGTCGCCGACGACGACCTTCGAACCGGGCAGGTCCAGATCTAGGAAGGCCGGCAGGTTCTTTTCGAGCGCCACCCGGCCGACGGTCATGAAAATCGGGCGGGGAAGGCCGAAAGGGTTGTCTTCCAGCGGTTGCGGGCGGAAAAGCGTCGAGTCGATGCCGCGGCTCCAAGGCAGCAGATTGTGAATGCCCTTTTGCTTGAGCTCATTGGCAAGGCTCGGTGTCGCCACCATGCAGCCCGAACCGGCATTGTGAAACCATTTGACGAAGGCGTAGAGCCAGCTTTGCGGGATCGGCAGCCTGGCCGCGACATATTCGGGGAAGCGCGTGTGATAGCTCGTCGAAAACGGCATGCCGTTTTTCACGCACCAGCGTCTTGCCGTCAGCCCGAGCGGGCCTTCCGTCGCAATATGCACGTAGGTCGGCCGGACTGCTTCGATCCGCGCCGCGACTTTGCGGTAGCTTGCGATCGACAGGCGGATTTCCGGGTAGGTCGGGCAGGGGACGTTGCGAAAACCTTCCGGCGTGATCATCGCGACATCGACGCCGATGCGCGCCAGTTCGCGATTGGTGTTTTCGATGGAGCGGACGACGCCGTTCACCTGGGGGTGCCAGGCATCGCTTACGATGAGCAGGCGCTCCGGCGTTGCCGCTTCAGCCCATGCTCTGTGATCAATGTCCGACAAGCGCTGCAACATATCCAAAAACGTTCCATCTGCACCGCACCCTCATGGTGTCGGTACAACAATTCCGGTGCAGCAAAGATGATTCCCGCGCCTGTCTTATTCTGCGGGGTGTCTATGATGGAAATATTACAGCTCTCAGCCTGTGGCTTGCAACTTTTCCGGCGGCACCAAGGCACCGTGTTCCTGGATGACCTTTGCGGCGATCCCTGCTGCAAAATGGGCAGCGGCGACGGGGTCGTCATGCTCCAGATAGTGGGCGAGGAACGCGCCATTGAAGCTGTCGCCGGCGCTGGTGGTGTCGACAACCTTGGCGACCTTGACGGCAGGAAGGAGCGTCTCGCCGGCATCGGTTCCGACGGTCGCGCCTTCGGCGCCATTCTTGACGACAACCATATTGGCGCCATGCAACCGGTAACGGCGGATAGTACCGGCGATCGAGTCGTCGGCGAAATGCGAGACCTCGTCGTCGAAGCTCGGCATCACCAGCGTCGAGGCCCGGGCGCCTTCGCCGATCATGGTATGCATGGCATCGAAGCTCGACCAAAGGCGCGGGCGCAGGTTGGGATCGAAAACCACCAGCTTGCCGACGGCCTTGGCGCGGCGGAGCTCGGCGAGCAGCGTCTCGGCGTCTTCATGCGACAGGATCGCCAGGGTGATGCCGGAAAAATAGAGGACGTTGGACTCTTCGATGGCGGTGCGAAGCCGGTCGCCATCGGCGGCGAGCTGACGAGCAGCCGAACTATCGCGCCAATAGCTGAAAGAGCGTTCGCCATCCTTCAAGTTGATCATGTAGAGGCCGGGCGTCTTGCCGCGGAGACGGCGAATGTTCGACGTGCCGATGTCATGCGCCTTCATGAAATTCAGCATTTCGTCGGACATCGGATCATCGCCGACAGCGGTGAAATAATCGACCGACCAATCCGCCGGCAGGCAGGCGCGGGCATACCAGGCGGTGTTGAAGGTGTCGCCGGCAAAGCCCTTGCGCAAATGTCCATCACGGGCCTGCGACAGCTCCACCATGCATTCGCCGATCGATAGAAAATGCCCGCCCAAGACGTCCTCCTGCGTTTCCCTAAGCTGCTGCATACGCGGATGCAGCAGCTTGAGCAAGGTGAACGGCGGGCTGCACCGTCCACCTTTTGAGCCCTATGGCCTGTCCATATGATAGCACGCCGCGGTCTGTCCGGGGCGAACTTGCTCGGTCGGCGGCATCTTCGTCCTGCAGATATCCGTCGCCTTCCAGCAGCGCGGCGAGAAGACGCAGCCGGCCGGTGGGTTGAGCGGCGAGGGCGGATCGCCCTGCAGGCGAATGCGCTCACGGCCACGCGCCCGCTTCGGGTCGGGGATGGGCGCGGCGGAGAACAAGGCCTGAGTATAGGGATGGGCCGGATGATCGAAGACTGTGGCGGCATCGCCCGCTTCCACCACCTTGCCAAGGTAAAGCACCAGCACGTCATCCGAGATCAGGCGCACGACGGAGAGATCGTGGCTGATGAAGATCAGCGTCAGGCCAAACTCCTTGCGCAGCTTGCGCAACAGCGTGATCACCTGACCCTGGATCGAGACGTCGAGGGCCGAGACCGGCTCATCGCAGACGATCAGTTTCGGCCGCGTCACCACGGCGCGGGCGATGCCGATGCGCTGCGCCTGGCCGCCGGAGAATTCATGCGGATAGCGATTGATCATCTCCGGCACGAGCCCGACCGCCGCCATGATCTCACGAACGCGGTCCTGCCGCTGCGCTTTCGTCAGCTTCGGCTCGAATACGGTCAGCGGTTCGGCGATGATGTCGCCGACGGTCATGCGCGGGTCGAGAGAGGCGATCGGGTCCTGGAAGATGATCTGCATGTCGCGGCGGGCGGCGCGCATTTCCTCTTCGGAAAGATCCAGCAGATTGCCGCCCTGCCACATAATGCGGCCCTTCTGCGCCTTGATCAGCCGAAGGATGGACCGGCCGAGCGTCGACTTGCCGCAGCCGGACTCGCCGACGATGCCGAGGGTGCGTCCGGTTTTCAGCTCGAAGCTGACGTCGTTGACCGCCGTCAGCACCAATGGCGGTTTGAAGAAAGATTTTGATGGCAGTTCGAACTCGGTGGTCAGATGCTCGACCTTCAGAAGCGTGTGTTCAGCCATGGATGAGGTTCCGTTCCTGCTGGGCCGAGAGGGGATGGAAGCAGGCGGCGCAGCGTCGCGGCGCAAGCGGGTCGAGCGGCGGCGGTGCGTCCAGGCAGTCGTCCTGCACATGGGCGCAGCGCGGCGAGAAGGAGCAGCCGCGCGGCAGATGCATCAGGTTCGGCGGCCTGCCAGGTATGACGGCGAGATCGTCGACATCCTGATCCGGTCGCGGAATGGAGGCGTGGAGTGCTGCGGTGTAGGGATGGGCCGGATTTTCGAACAGCTCTTCGACAGGGGCTTCCTCGACGATGCGGCCGGCATACATGACGGCCACGCGATCGGCGAGGCCGGCAACGACGCCGAGATCGTGGGTAATCATCACCAGCGCCGTGTTCATTTCCGCCGTCAGTTCGTTGAAAAGATCGAGGATCTGCGCCTGGATCGTGACGTCGAGCGCCGTCGTCGGCTCGTCGGCGATCAGGAGCTTCGGCTTGGTGAGCAAAGCCATGGCGATGACGATGCGCTGACGCATGCCGCCCGAAAGCTCATGCGGATAGAGGTTGAAGCGTCGCGTCGGATCAGGGATGCCGACGCGCTTCAGCATGTCGAGTGCGGCGGCGGAGGCCGCGCGTGCCGAAAGCCCGCCATGGACTTCAAGCTGCTCCGTCAACTGCCGTGATATGCGCAGCGACGGGTTGAGAGCGGTCATCGGGTCCTGGAAGACCATGGCCATGTCCTTGCCGCGCACATTGTCGAGTTCGCGCGGCTTTAGCGTCAGCAGGTCCTTACCATCCAGCAGCGCCTGGCCGCTGGTGCGGCCATTCTTGGCGAGCAGGCCCATGAGGCCGAGAAAGGTCTGGCTCTTGCCGGAACCGGATTCGCCGACGATGGCGATGCGCTCGCCGCGGCCGATCTTGAGGTTCATCTTCGAGACGGCTGCCACTTCACCCTCGGGCGTGCGGAAGGTGATGGAGTAGTCTTTGAGTTCGAGAAGTGTCTCTGTCATGTCAGCGATCCTTCGGATCGAAAGCGTCGCGCAAGCCATCGCCTATGAAGAGCAGGCTCATCAGCAGCGCGACCAGGAAACCGGCCGGGAAGAACAGCAGCCAGGGCGTCGTCTCCATGCCGGCGGAGCCCTCGGCGATCAACGTGCCGAGCGATGTCAGCGGCTCCTGCACGCCGAAGCCGAGATAGGAGAGGAAGCTCTCCGTGGCAATGATCTCGGGAATGGTGAGCGTCGCGTAGATGACGACCGGACCAACGAGGTTTGGCACGATGTGCTTGAGGATGATCTTGAACGAGCGCTGGCCGGAGGCCCGTGCCGCTTCGATGAACTCCCGCTGCTTGATCGACAAGGTCTGACCCCGGACGATACGCGCCATGGTCAGCCATTCGAGCGCGCCGATTGCCGCAAACAGCAGATAGACGTTACGGCCGAAAATCACCATCAGCAGGATGACGAAGAGCACGTAGGGGAGCGCGTACATGATATCGACGAAGCGCATCATGATGGCGTCCACACGGCCACCGAAATAGCCCGAGACGGCGCCATAAAGCACGCCGATGATGACCGAGACGAGGGTGGCGACGAGCGCGACGGTCAGCGAAACGCGGGTGCCGTAAAGTGTGCGTGCCAGCAGGTCGCGGCCGTTGCCGTCAGTGCCGAAATAGTGGCCGGCGGCAAAGTCCGGAGGACCTCGGAAGGAAGTCCAGTCCGGATCCTCGTAGTTGAAGGGCAGTAAATATGGGCCGAATATGGCGACCAGCACCAGGACTGCGAGGACGATCAGCGAAAGTGCGGCAGCCTTGTTGCGGAGCAGGCGACGCATCGCATCGCCGGTGAGGGAGCGCCCCTTGGGTGCGAGCCCTTCGGCCGAAAGCAGTTCCGCTTCCAGCAATTCTCTTTTGGCGGAATTGAGGATCATCGCATTCTCACTTTCGGGTCGAGCCACGCATAGGTGATGTCGACGAGGAGATTGAGGACCACGATCAGCACCATGTAGAAGATGACCGTGCCAAGCACCATGCCGTAGTCGCGGTTGAGCGCGGCACCGACGAAGTAGCGTCCGACGCCGGGAAGGCCGAAGATGCTTTCGACGACCAGTGAACCGGTGAGCAGGTAGCTTGCCGCAGGGCCGAGATAGGAGACGACCGGCATCAAAGCGGGCTTCAATGCGTGCCGCATGACGGTCAGGCGCGGGCCTATGCCCTTGGCCTTGGCCGTGCGGATGAAGTTCTGGCTCATCACTTCGATCATCGAGCCGCGCATCAGACGCGAAATACGGGCCGCATGCGGCAGCGTCAGGACGATGATGGGCAGGATCAGGAACCGGATCGAGCCATCGCCCCAGCCGCCGACCGGCAGCCAGCCGAGCGTGTTGCCGAAGACGAGCTGAAGGATCGGGGCAATCAGGAAGCTCGGCATGACCAAGCCGATGAGGAGACCGCCGCCCAGCCAGTAGTCGGCCGAGCGGTTCTGATAGAGCGCCCCAAGACAGCCTATCAGCACGCCGACGATGGTCGCGAGCACGAAGGCAGCGCCGCCGATGGTCAGCGTATAGGGGAAGCCGGACATGATCTGCTGGGTGACGGTAAAGTCCTGGTTGGCGAAGGAGGGGCCCAGATCGCCCTTCATGACGTCGCCGACATAGATCAGATATTGCTCAACCAGGGGCTTGTCGAGGTTGTAGTGAGCCGCGAGGTTAGCTTTGACTTCCGGCGGCAATGGCCGTTCGCCATCGAAGGGGCCGCCAGGAGCGAGGCGCAGGATGAAAAAACACACTGTTACGGCAATCCACAGGACGGGGATTGTCGACAGCAGGCGACGGAGAGCGTAGCGAAACATGGGTTTTTTGGGGCCCCGCCCGACAAAAGCGGGCGGGGCCTTTTCCTATTATTCTTTGATGGACAGCCAGCGAGTGCGGTGAATGTCCTGAATATTGTCCACGAAGCCCTGGACCTTCGGGGCGACGATGTTCTGGGAAACGTAGTAGTAGATCGGGATCGCGGCGCTGTCGTCGAGGGCCAACTGCTCGGCCTTCTTGTAGATTTCGGCGCGCTTATTCAGGTCGGTCTGTTCGTTGCCCCGCTTGATCAGCGCATCGTAATCCGGGTTGCTCCAGCGGCCGTAGTTCATCTCGACGCCGGTGGACAGCAGGTTCAGGAAGTTGATCGGGTCGTTATAGTCGGCAAGCCAGCCGGCGCGGCCGATTTCCACCTGGCCGCGCTGCATTTCATCGTAATGCACCTTGGTTTCGGTGTTGTAGAGTTCGATATCGACGCCGAGCGGCTTCCACATGGCGGCAATCGCAACGGCGATGCGCTTGTGGTTGTCGTTGGTATTGTAGCGAAGCTGCGCCTTCAGCGGATGGTCGGGGCCAAAGCCGGCGTCCTTCAGCAGTTTCTTGGCCTCTTCGACCTTCTGCTTGTAGGGTTCATCCTTCCAGCTCACATAGGCCGGCTCGCCGTAATTGGCCGTGCCCGGCGGTACCCAGGAATACATCGGCAGTTCGCCGGTGCCGAGGATCTTCGGACCGATGACTTCGCGGTTGACTGCCATGGAGAGAGCCTGGCGGACGCGCTTGTCGTTGAAAGGCGGCTTGGTGGCGTTCAGGACGTAATAATAGGTGCCGAGGAACGGAACCACATGCGCCTGGCCGGGCAGGTTCTTCTGGATCCACTCGAACTGGTCGGCGGGGAACGACGTCAGAATATCGAACTCGCCGGCGCGATAGCGCTTCAGGGCGGCGGCTTGATCTTCCAGCGTATAGAAGTTCACCTTGTCGATCTTGATGTCCTTGGCGTCGTAGTACTGATCATTCTTAACGTTTGAGACATGCGAGCCGGGCACCCATTCGACGGGCTTATAGGGGCCGTTGGTGACGATGTTGCCGATCTTGACCCAATCATCGCCCTTGGCTTCGACCACATGCTTCGGCAACGGATAGGCCGTGTAGTGCATCAAGGCGTTGAGGAAGTAAGGGGTCGGGTTTTCGAGCGTGATTTCCAGGGTCTTGTCGTCAATCGCCTTGACGCCGAGCTGGCTGAGATCCTTGATCTCGCCCTTGTTGATCTTTTCCGCGTTCAGGATCGTATATTGCAGGTATGCGTACTGGGCGGCGGTCTTCGGGTCCATCAGGCGCCGGAAGGCAAAGACGAAATCCTCGGCGGTCACCGGCTGGCCGTCGGACCACTTGATGCCGTCACGAAGCTTGAAGGTATAGACTTTTTGGTCGGGAGAAATGGTCCAGCTTGCAGCCTGGCCGGGGATCGGGTTGTCCTTGGGGTCTTCCGTCACCAGTCCTTCGAAAATGTCTCCGTCGATACGGTTCTCCCAGTCGCCGGAAATTTTTTGAGGGTCGAGCGACGTGGGGTCGCCGCCATTGTGGATATTAAGCGTTGCGGCATGTGCAGAAACGCTCAACAACGTGCCGACGAACGCCGACACGATGAATTTCTTGCTGAAATGAGTCATATCTTTCCCCACCTTTCTGGAGTTATGGGCCTTGTTTTTCAAGGCTGTTTTTGATCCCGCAGGTGACCTGTACGTGCAGGTCAATGTCGCAAGTTATCCGATGCAACGTCGCTTTCAAGTCCTAAAGCGAGCGGCGACTTGAAGCTGTGAATATCTACATTGGCAGTTTTCCGAAATCACTTCACAAATTTTTGCGCATTCGAACGCAGGCTCATCCTCCATCTGGTTTGCAGCTTGCCGCCTAGGGCTTAGTGTGCAATCTGAGAGGCGAGAGGAAATCGAGGCGGATTGTTTCATGAAATCAACGGATAAAGCGGCAGGGGCCGATTGGTGGCGCGGCGCGGTGATCTATCAAGTCTATCCGCGGTCGTTTCAGGATACCGACGCCAACGGGCTTGGCGATATCAAGGGCATCACCCGCCGCCTGCCGCATATCGCCTCACTCGGCGTCGATGCCATCTGGCTGGCACCTTTCTTCACCTCGCCCATGGCCGATATGGGTTACGATGTCGCCGACTATTGCGACGTCGATCCGATCTTCGGCACGCTCGGCGACTTCGACGAGATGATGACAACAGCGCATGCGCTCGGCCTCAAGGTCATCATCGATCAGGTGATCTCGCATACGTCGGATCGCCATCCCTGGTTCGTCGAGAGCCGGGCGAGCCGCCACAATCCCAAAGCGGACTGGTATGTCTGGGCCGATCCGAAGTCGGACGGCACGGCGCCGAACAACTGGCTGTCAATCTTCGGCGGGCCAGGCTGGGAATGGGACGGCGTGCGCCGGCAATATTACCAGCACAATTTTCTGACCTCGCAGCCGGATTTGAATTTTCACAACGGCGAAGTCCAGGATGCCGTGCTCGCGGCGGTCAAATTCTGGCTCGATCGCGGCGTCGACGGTTTCCGGCTGGATACGGTGAACTATTATTTCTGCGACAAGAAGCTGCGGGACAATCCGCCGGCCGCAATCGCCATTGGCGGGTTGGATGCGCCGGAAAGCAACCCCTATGGCATGCAGAACCATCTCCATGACAAGACGCAGCCGGAAAACATCGGTTTCCTGAAGCGCTTCCGCAAGCTGCTGGATCAGTATGAGGGGCGCACGACCGTCGGCGAAGTCGGCGATGGCGCTCGCTCGCTGCAGACGGTCGCCGCTTACACCAGCGGCGGCGACAAGCTGCACATGTGCTATACCTTCGATCTTCTCGGGCCGGACTTTACACCGGAACATTTCCGGCGCTGCGTCGGGGACTTTCAGGAGATCGTCACCGACGGTTGGGTCTGCTGGGCTTTTTCGAACCATGACGTCAACCGTCATGTCAGCCGGTTTGCCGAAACGGAGGCCGAGCAGCCGCGTGTCGCCAAATTGGCGATTTCCTTGCTGTCCACCTTGCGCGGTTCGATCTGTCTTTATCAGGGTGAAGAATTGGGCCTACCCGAGGCGGAGCTCGCCTTCGAGGATCTACGGGATCCCTACGGCATCCGCTTCTGGCCTGCTTTCAAGGGTCGCGACGGATGCCGCACGCCGATGCCCTGGGAGGCGAGCCGGGTGCATGCGGGCTTTTCCACGGCGGAAAAATCATGGCTGCCGGTGCCTTACCAGCAAGCGTCACTCGCCGTCGACAAGCAGGAGGCGGATGCGCAGTCCGTTCTTCACCACTACCGCGAGACGCTGGCCTTCCGAAAGCAGCATGCGGCGCTGGTCGACGGCGACATGACCTTTCTCGACACCGAGGAGGACGTCCTCGCCTTTACGCGCAGAAAGGGCGGCGAAACGCTGCTCTTTGTCTTCAATCTGTCTCGTGAGCCCGTGAAGGTCGCTCTGCCAAAGGGGATCAAGGTGGGAAAGATCATGCCGATGCCCGGCTTTGCGACCGCGCACGCCAGCGACGCCGTCACCCTCGCGGCGCTGGATGTATTCTGCGGGCAGGTGGGATGATTAGCGCAGGAGCCTGTCGTAGTCCGGGTGGGAGCCGATCCAGAACCAGATGAGATCCTCGCCATCCGCTATCGCGAGTGCGCGCCAGGAAATTCCCACGCGGGCTGACCAGAAGCGCCCCACTTGCTTGAAGTGAAGCGAGGGGTGCTTCGGATTCGATTTCAGCAGTTCGAAGTTGCGGTCGGCCAGTTCTTGGACATATTTTGGCAGCTTTTCATAAGCTTGCCAGAATGACGGCGCGGCATGATGTTTCACAGCGCCTTAGTCTTTCCTGCCCGAAAATCGGCGAGGGCTCGGTCCGCTATTTGGTCCAACTTACCGGTATTGATATCGGCCTCGATCTGCTTGTCCCAACGAGCTGCCTGGAGAGCTTCAAACCATTCGGCAAACGCCTTGAAGTCCTCAGGCCCCAGCTCCGTGATGTTTTTCTCAATTTGCTCAAGCTTCGTCACGAGTATTTTTCCAGTGCCAAGTGATTTTGTGTCGCCAGCAAAAGATAACAATACGCGGGACTCAATTGGAGTCCCAATACGTGAATTGTTCGGTCGCTGGTTTCACCCGGTCGCGATGGAGCATTCGGGTCCACGACATTTCATCCATGATCACCCAATCAGCACAAACTTGTCGACATCGACAAGACCCCGATCCGAGATCTTCAGATGCGGGATGACCGGTAGCGGCAGAAAGGCGAGCTGCAGGAAGGGTTCTTCCAGTGTCGCGCCGAGGGCATAGGCCGCCTGACGCAGGCGGTGAAGCGTATCGCGCACGGTTTCATAGGGATCGAGGCTCATCAGGCCGGCGACGGGCAGGGCAATTTCGCCGGTGACGACGCCATTTTCGACGACGACGAAACCGCCATTGATTTCGCTGAGGCGGTTGGCGGCGCGGGCCATATCGTCTTCATTGACGCCGACGACACAGATATTGTGGCTGTCGTGACCGACCGTCGAAGCGATCGCACCCTTCTTCAGGCCGAAGCCCTGGACGAATCCATTGGCATGATTGCCGTTCTTGCCGTGTCGCTCGATGACGGCCACCTTGATGATATCGTTGCCGAGATCGATATCGGTCTGGTTGCCTTTGACCGGCAGGCGGTAGCGGCGATGCTGCGTGATGATTTTACCGGGGGTGACGCCGATCACGGAACTTTCGCCCTCGGTCACCGGTACGCCGAAATCGGCGGCGTTGATCGGGCGTGCCCTCACGCTCTCGAGACCAACGGGAGCGACCGGCTTACGGCTGGCGAAAAGCTCCGCGGTGACGCGTCGGCCCGCAGAGAAGACGATCTCCGCCTTGCAACTCTCCAGACTGTCGACGACGACCAGATCGGCGCGCCAGCCAGGCGCCACCAAGCCGCGGTCACGCAGGCCGAAGGCGCGGGCGGCTGAGATGGAGGCTGCACGATAAATCGCAAGCGGCTCGACGCCGTGAGCGATCGCAGTGCGGATCATATAGTCGAGATGGCCCTGTTCGGCGATGTCGAGCGGGTTGCGGTCGTCGGTGCAAAGCGCCAGATAGGGCGACAGGCGCTCGGTCAGGATCGGCATCAACGCATGCAGGTCCTTGGAGACCGAGCCTTCGCGCACAAGGATATGCATGCCCTTGCGGATCTTTTCGAGCGCTTCCTCGGCGGTCGTCGATTCATGTTCGGTGCGGATGCCGGCGGCGAGATACCCATTGAGGTCGTTGCCGCGCAAAAGCGGCGCGTGGCCATCGATATGGCCGCCCTGGAAGGCGTCGAGCTTGGCCATGCAGACGGGGTCCTTATAGACGACGCCCGGAAAATTCATGAATTCCGCCAGGCCTATCACCTTCGGATGATCGCGGAAGGGTAGGAGCCGCTCGATTGGCAGATCGGCTCCTGACGTTTCCAGATGCGTTGCCGGCACACAGGAAGAGAGCTGGACGCGGATGTCCATGATGGTTTCCAGCGAACAATCCAGAAAATACTGGATGCCTTCAGTGCCGAGGACATTGGCGATCTCATGTGGATCGCAGATGGCAGTGGTCACCCCATAGGGCAGGACGCAACGGTCGAACTCATGCGGCGTCACCAGAGAGGATTCGATATGCAGATGCGTATCGATGAAGCCGGGAACGACGATACGCCCGGAGATGTCGATCTCGTCAAGGCCCTGATAGGCGCCGCAGGTGCCGACGATGCGGTCGCCGCAGATGGCGATGTCGGACGCAACAAGCTCGCCCGTCACTAGGTCGAAGAAGCGGCCATTTTTCAGAACGATGTCCGCAGGCTCACGGCCGACGCCCTGGTCGATGTAGCGTTCGAGTTTGGTGGTCATGGCTCTTCCTGCGCTCTCTGTGATTCCGTATTGCCCCTCACCCTAACCCTCTCCCCGTTTTACGGGGAGAGGGGACCTGTCCGAATTTCTTGATAGAGCGGTGTTTCTCGGTCTTGAGAGAGCCAAGAGACTACCTCTCCCCGCCTGCGGGGAGAGGGGCTGGGGTGAGGGGCTAATTTGGCGATCTTGCTGGAAAAAACTTAAAATCGCGAGCCGATGTAGCTTCGGTTAGTCTGCCGTCACAAATAGCAATGACGGTTTCGAGAACGGATGGCATGGCTGTCAGAACATCGATGTTCCAGAAGCGCGAGACCGACCAGCCATTGTCGAGCATGAACTTGTTACGCGCAGCATCCCGTGCGCTATCAGCGTGCTGGCTTCCATCGACTTTTATGACTAGCTGTTTTCCGCGGCATGCAAAGTCTGCGAAATAGGGGCCGATCGGAAATTGCCGCACGAATTTGCACAGTTCGGTAGCAAATACCGCCAGACTTTGGGAAGCGGAACGTCGTCATGAGGGAGCTGTTGTCTCAGTGAAATCCCCGCGGTTCTCACTGGCTGCGAGCTCTGCTCCAGACGGGAAAAGGGCTGTCAGTCGGCGACGGGTTTCAGCCAGTTGGTGCTGACCCAACCTTTGTTTGCATATGGCACGGGCCGATTCTGAGTTGAAGAGCACTTCACGTTCGATGTCCCGTAGACGATGCCGGCCCATTTTCCGCGCTGGTCGAAAACGAAGACCATATCCCCGTTGTGGAGCGCGTCGAGCTGACGGTACTGGCCTCCAGGCCCTGACCTCACTGCAAGGAAGCCGTCTCCATTGGCCTTCAGCCCGGCGACGACGCTGCTCCCGCAGTTTGCTGCCTGACCGTCTCCACCCTGTTCCACGATTAGTACGTCAAGGCCGCCCGCGGGGGGCGGCGTTGCCGCCGCGTGCTGATCCCCTTTCGCCTGTTCCGGCTTGAAATCGCTGCCGTTCCAGTACAGCGTTAAATAGCAGGTGTCGGATCCGGCACGACCACAGGCGCTTCCATGCTCGGTGAGCCTGATCGCCGACCGCCCTGCGATCTGCACGAACTTCATACCCTGGACATAGTCGTTAAAGACGGATTTGTAGCTTTTGTCGGGTTCGGACGCGAAAATCTGTGTCACGCATCCAGCCGAACCGCAGGAGCGCGCGCCGCCACATACGACACGCCCGGTATCGAGAATGTAGTCAGGAACCTTGTCGCCATTGACATCCTTGATAGTGACGAAACCCTTCTCGACTTTGCAATCTTTCGTCGCATCATCGACTGCCGCCTGAACGGGCTGTGGGAGTGATTGCGCCGATGCGTCGATCGAGCATGCCAGAGCGACTGCGGCGATCATCGGAGTTGCCTTGTGCATTTTCCTTCCCATGGAACAGCGCTGCCACGCCTGGCATCCTGAGCGCGATTAGGAAGGAATTTACACCATTAGTCGAGCACCAGGTATCATCCGAAAGGGCGACGAACCTGCCGATGCAGGCTTCTGACCACGAATGGCGGCAGGTTCACTCGGAGCTGTCCCTGCTACCGGATTGCGCGAATTTGAAGCCGTTCAGGCGACGGGCTCGGAGTTCGGCCCATAATTTCGCTTCTGCATCGTTGTCCGATTGTCGAAGTCTGCGTGCGCGTTGTGTGGTTTTAGGTTCCGAGCGGCGCATATCATCGTCCCTCGTGAACAGTCCCTCACCCTAGCCCTCCCCGTTAAAACGGGGAGAGGGAACTTTTCCGAGTTCGTGGATCGTCTAGTGCCTTAAAAGCGCTGAGTTAGATATTATTCTGCAAGATCTCTCTCAGCTTGCCGAAGAGTTCGTCGATATGGTGCTTTTCGATGATCAGCGGCGGGGACAGCGCGATGATGTCGCCGGTGGTGCGGATCAGCAGGCCCTTTTCATAGGCCTTCAGGAAGGCGGTGAAAGCGCGTTTGGTGGGTTCGCCGGCGATGGGGTCGAGTTCGATGGCGCCGATCAGGCCGGTGTTTCTGATGTCGATGACGTTCGGGCAATCCTTCAGGGAGTGCAGCGCATCGGCCCAATAATCCGAAAGTTCGGCTGCGCGTGTGAGCAAGCCTTCTTCCTTGTAGGTATCGAGCGTCGCGAGAGCCGCGGCAGAGGCAATCGGGTTGCCGGAATAGGTATAGCCGTGGAAGAACTCGATCATGTGCTCGGGTCCCTGCATGAAGGCATCATGGATTTCCGAGGTGACGAAGACCGCGCCCATCGGAATGACGCCGTTGGTCAGGCCCTTCGCCGTGGTGATCATGTCCGGGACGACATCGTAATATTGCGCGGCGAAGGGGGTGCCGAGGCGGCCAAAACCCGTGATGACTTCGTCGAAGATCAGCAGGATGCCGTGCTTGGTGCAGATTTCGCGCAGCTTCTGCAGATAGCCCTTCGGCGGGATCAGTACGCCCGTGGAACCGGCAACCGGCTCGACGATGACGGCAGCGATGGTGGAGGCGTCATGCAGGGTGACGATACGCTCCAGCTCGCTGGCGATGTCGCCGCCATGTTCGGGCTCGCCGCGCGTAAAGGCATTCTTGCCGGGAAGATGCGTGTGGGGCATGTGGTCGACGCCGGTCAGCAGGGTGCCGAACATTTTGCGGTTGGAAACGATGCCGCCGACGGAGATACCGCCGAAGTTGACGCCGTGATAGCCGCGCTCGCGGCCGATCAGGCGGAAACGCGAGCCGTTGCCCTTCACGCGATGGTAGGCGAGCGCCAGTTTGAGCGCGGTTTCGACGGATTCGGAGCCTGAATTGGTGTAGAGAACGTGGTTCATGCCCTCGGGCGCGATGTCCACCAGCCGGTTCGCCAGCTCGAACGCCTTGGGATGGCCGAGTTGGAAGGCCGGTGCGTAGTCGAGTTCGCCCGCCTGCTCGCGAATGGCTTCGGTGATCTTCGGCCGGCAGTGACCGGCATTGACGCACCAAAGGCCGGCCGTTCCGTCCAGCACCTGTCGCCCATCATGGGTGGTATAGTGCATATCCTTGGCGCCGACGAAGAGACGTGGTTCCTTCTTGAACTGGCGATTGGCGGTAAACGGCATCCAAAAGGCGCGCAGATCGTTGGGGGTGGCATTCAGACGGTCGGACATGCTGTTCTCCATGGCCATTCGGGGGCCATTTCCCGATCGCGGCCATGGGGCCGCGTGATTATTTTACTGCCCGGTCAAATTATCAGCCGCCCCTTTGGCGTCAAGACAAAGGTGGGCTGTGGGACAATGTGCGGATCCAAGGGTCGAGCCTGTTTCGGTCCTGTGTCGCCGGGCTTGGCTGGCAGCCGCGGACCGCAAGGCGCTTGTCCACGGACAAGACGCGAAAAGGCTGGCAAATTAGAAATTTGCCAGCCAAATCATTTATATAGATGGTGATGAAAGAGGCCTGATCTTAAGGTTGGAAGCAATCGCTTCCTCGTAGATCTCGCCCCGACATACTTAGAGCCAGTTTTGGCTATTAAGCAGCCGATCTACTTTTTTCCGGTTCACAATAAATGTCTTCCAGCGTTTCCAGAACACGGATGACCGAGTCTGAAGTGCTGGAGTAGTAAATCGTTTGAGCATCGCGGCGGGTTTTCACCAGCTTCTGGGCGCGGAGCTTCGAAAGATGCTGAGAGAGTGCAGATTGGCTGAGCCCCACCTGATTGGCCAACACGCCAACCGGAACTTCACCCTTGACCAGGCTGCAGAGAATCATAAGGCGCTTCGGGTTCGCCATAGCAGATAATAATGCTGCCGCCACGTTGGAGTGTTCGGCCAAATTTCTTGTCTTCATCTTTTAATCTTCCTAATGCGGAGCGTACATCAGAAATTGCGGATATTTTTAATCGGGGAATTAATCCGATAAGTAACAATACCAATATAGGCCAAAGATTGTATATACCTAAATTTAAGGTATCGAGTATGCTATTTTAGATATGTATGTATGAGTGTCATGCAACTCCCCCAAGGGTGGGTCAAATTCCCATCTTAGCGCCTCATCTCCCCGAATTAGGTCGATTCCTGCCATATCTAAGCCATAAATACGCCAATTTTTACCAGACGACCCTCTTAGGCTACTCACTATAATTGTAATGATACAAGGATAGGAGGCTAGTAATTCTCGCACTACCGCATCTGCCTGTTCAGCAAGCATCTCGTTAGCCGCCGAAAGAATCATCAGATCGTTGCCCGGCATACTGTATGCTTTTCCGAAACCGCCATTGAGGCTAGCGGCAAGCGGTATGAGGCGGAAGAAGCAGAAATCGGCAAAGTCGGCATAAAGTTTTGCCTTCGGATGCCGGGCAAGAAAGCGCGTACGAATGCGTCCATATAGACGGTTTTCGCGATCGACACGCTCGGCTCGGCACTGAACGCTGAGGCGCGGATAGGCGAGCGGGTCGCCTTTGCCAGGTTCGCCGAAGAGCATCGAGGCGCGCGGGTCTTTCGACAGCGCCTTGGTATGGGCTGATAGGGCCGAGACAAGAATGACAGGCACGCCGTCAATATCCGTGCCCGTCAGCACGCGGCTCACGGAAGGGAAGCCCGTTTGCGGATCGATGACCGCCAGAGACGCATAGCGGGCAGAGCGCAGCAGGACACGTGCCTGCTTGCGCGCCTCATCATCGGTTTCCCGGAGCACGGATGGTTTGTCGTTCATAGGCTCTCTCTCGCAGGGCGGGAGAGAGCCTAGATAGACTACTCTCTCCGCCGGTGGCTGGTGAGGCCAGCCACGACATCCTGGGCGGAAATCGTCCCGATAATCACGCCGTTGTCAACGACGCCGATATTGCCGGGCTGATGTGTCAGCGCGTCGAGGATATCGACGAGCGGGGTCGTGGCCGTTGCCGTCGCGGTGACCGAGCCGCCTGCCGCGGAGTGGCCGAGGCCCTGTTGCATGACATCGCGGGCGGTCAACATGCTGATCGGGTTCATGTGCTGCACGAAGTCGGCGACATACTGGTCGGCGGGGTTCTTGACGATTTCCTGCGGCGTGCCGCACTGGATGATCCGGCCGCTCTCCATGATGGCGATGCGGTTGCCGATGCGGAAGGCCTCGTCGAGGTCGTGGCTGACGAAGAGGATCGTCCGCTTCAGGCGGCGCTGGAATTCCAAAAGCTCGTCCTGCAGGCGGGTGCGGATCAGCGGATCGAGGGCCGAGAACGGCTCGTCCATCAGCAGGATCGGCGCGCCGGTCGCAAAAGCACGGGCGAGGCCGACGCGCTGCTGCATACCGCCGGAAAGCTCGTTGACCTTACGGTTTGCCCATTGCGTCAGGTTGACGAGCTGCAACTGTTCGTCGACACGTTTCTTGCGCTCGGCCTCGGGCACGCCGGCGAGCTCCAATCCGAAGCCGACATTGTCGGCGACGGTGCGCCAGGGCAGCAGCGCGAACTGCTGGAACACCATGGAGACGGTATGCATGCGAAGATCGCGCAGCGCCTTGGGATTGCAGCTATAGGGGTTGACCGGTCCGCTCTTGCTGTTGACGACGACATCGCCGCGCACGACCGGCGCCAGGCCGTTGACGGCACGAAGCAGCGTCGACTTGCCGGAGCCGGAAAGGCCCATGAGGACGAGGATTTCGCCTTCTTCGATCTCGAGCGTGGCGTTGGCGACGCCGAGCACCAGGCCGGTCGCCTTGCCGATCTCGTCGCGCGTTTTGCCAGCATCGGCAAGCTTGAGCGCGGCCTCCGGGCGATCGCCGAAGATGATGCTGACGTTTTTGAAGCCGACGGCGGTGGTCATGACTGTTCTCCTTCGCCGGGGGCACGGAACATGCGGTCGAGAATGATCGCCAGGATGACGATGCAGGCGCCGGAATCGAAGCTCTTGGCGACATTGACGCTATTCAAGGCGCGCAACACCGGCACGCCGAGGCCAGGCGCGCCGACGAGGGCGGCGATGGACACCATGGAGAGCGAAAGCATGATGGTCTGGGTCAAGCCGGCCATGATCTGCGGTGTCGCGAAGGGAAGCTCGACCTTGCGCAGCACCTGCCGCTGCGTTGCGCCGAAGGACTCGGCAGCTTCGACGAGAGTCGGCGGCGTCGAGATGATGCCGAGGCGGGTCATGCGGATCGGCGCCGGGATAGCGAAGACGACGGTCGCGACCAGGCCCGGGACCATGCCGAGGCCGAGCAGGATCATCGCCGGCACCAGATAGACGAAGGTCGGGATGGTCTGCATCAGGTCGAGAACCGGCCGCATGAAGGCATAGAGCCAGGGGCGACGGGCCGCGGCGATGCCGAGCGGAACACCGACGAGCATGCTGACGAAAGTCGAGGCCAGCACCAGCGCCAGCGTCTCCGTCGTTTCCTTCCAATAGCCCTGATTGATGGTGATCAGCAGACCGATCAGGGTCAGGGCCGTGACCGGAACGCTCCGGCGCAGCCAGTAGGCAATGGCCGTGAAAACGGCGACGACGACCAGCGGATGCGGCGCCTGCAGGACAAACAGCAGCGCATTGATCACATGGGCGACGACATAGGAAAGCCCGTCGAAAAACCACGTGACGTTGCTCGTCAGCCAATCCACGACGGCCTTGGCCCATGGACCGATGGGGATGCGATAATCGGTTAACCAGTTCACGTCTTTGCCCACCATTGGGGCGGCGATTCCGGATGTCTCAAGTGGTTCCGGATATGGCCGCCGGAGAATAACGGCCTATGGCGCCGCGCGGGTCGCTGCCCGATCTATGGCGCAATAGGAGGGAAACAGTCTTCCGTCCACCGGAAGAGAAAGGGGCGGTTGAGCCGCCCCTTATCCCCGGATGTTAAAGGCCGAGTTTGGACTTGACCGCTGCAAGCCCGTCGCCGCCGTCCTTGGTGGTGACGCCAGCGAGCCAGGGGGTGACCGCGGTCGGATTCGCTTTCAGCCATTCCGTGGCAGCCGCCTCCGGCTCCTTGCCGTCGTTCAGGATTTTACCCATGATCTCGTTTTCCATCGGCAGAGAAAAGACGAGGTTTTTGACAAAGCTGCCGACATTCGGGCATTCCTGCAGGTAGCCTGCGCGGACGTTGGTATAGACGGTCGCGCCGCCGAAGTTCGGTCCGAAGACGTCGTCACCGCCGGTGAGATAGGTCATCTTGTAGGTGGTGTTCATCGGATGGGGAGCCCAGCCGAGGAAGACGATCGGCTTGCCTTCCTTGTCGGCCCGCGAAACCTGGGCCAGCATGCCCTGCTCGGAGGACTCGACCACTTCAAAGCCCTTGAGGCCGAAGGTGTTCTTGTCGACCATGTCGATGACAAGGCGGTTGCCGTCATTGCCGGGCTCGATGCCGTAGATCTTGTCGTCGAGATCATCCTTGTGCGTGGCGATATCCTTGAAATCCTTGATACCGAGCTCGGCGCCCTTTGCATTCGTCGCCAGCGTATATTTCGCGCCCTCGAGATTGGGACGAACGGTTTCGACAGACTTGTCGGCGGCAAAGGGTTTGATGTTCTCGGCCATTGAGGGCATCCAGTTGCCGAGGAAGACGTCGATGTCCTTGTTCTTCAGCGACTGATAGGTCACCGGCACGGCGAGCACCTTGACGTCGGTGTCGTAGCCGAGAGCCTTCAGGAGGACGGAGGCCGTCGCCGTGGTGGAGGTGATGTCGGTCCAGCCGACATCGGCGAAATGCACGGTGCCACAGCTTGCCGGCTCAGCGGCAGATGCGGTGGTTGCTCCCAGCGTCAACGCTGAGAGAGCTGAGGCGAAGGTAAATGCGGTAAAAGTCATTTTTATCATTGTGTGACTCCCAGTGTAACGTTCCCAAGCAACCACCAATAACTGACATTTTCAAGCGACCTCATTGTATTTGCGTCGGTTTGCAGGGGCTGATTGCGACTCCTCGATGTTTTTTCACCCATGCGCCGCCGGGTCGATCTTGCTCCGTCTGGGGCCCGTAATTCCTGTGGTTTTCGCCGAAGACGTCTTTCCTTCCCGTGATGGAGAACCCATGAAGCGCTCAAGGAGAATATCATGGCCAAGCTCTACTTCCACTATTCCACGATGAATGCCGGCAAATCGACCATGCTGCTGCAGGCGGCCTACAACTACCAGGAGCGCGGCATGCGGACGGTGGCCTTTATCGCCGCGCTCGACGATCGCGCCGGTCGTGGCAAGATCGCCTCGCGCATCGGTCTGGAGATGGCCGCCACACCCTTTGGTGAAACGGACGATCTCTTCGCGATGGTGGACATTTTGCACGCCGAGGAAGCGCTGGCCTGCGTCTTCGTCGACGAGGCGCAGTTTCTGTCGCGCGAGCAGGTCTGGCAGCTTGCTCACATCGTCGATCGGCTCGGCGTCCCGGTCATGGCCTATGGGCTGCGCACCGATTTCCAAGGCAAGCTGTTTCCGGGCTCGCAGGAACTTTTGACGATTGCCGACGAGATGCGCGAGGTGCGGACGATCTGCCATTGCGGCCGTAAGGCGACGATGCTGGTGCGGCTGGACGGGCAGGGCAGGGTGGTGCACGAGGGGGCGCAGATCGAAATCGGCGGCAGCGACAAATATGTTTCCCTCTGCCGCCGTCACTGGGAAGAGGCCATGGCCGGCGAATGAAGCGCCCGCGGCATTGCGTCATCCGGCAGGCGGTGGCGAACTTCTCTATGGTCGTGGCGATCGGGACCCATGTCCAGCATTTGATGGTGGAGGAAACATGAAATTGCGCTGTCTAATGGCGGTAGCCGCCATTCTTTTTTCCGCTTCGACGGCGCTTGCCGACGGAGACGCGGTTGCTGGTGCGGCTGTCTTCAAGAAGTGCGCCGTCTGTCACACAGCGACCGAACATGAGAATCATGTCGGGCCGTCGCTGATGGGCGTGGTCGGTCGTCCCGTCGCCACCGTACCGGACTACAACTACTCACCAGCGATGAAAGCATTCGGTGCCGACGGCAAGGTCTGGGACGAGGCGCTGCTGCGAAAATACCTGCCCAGCCCGCAATTCCTGGTGAAAGGCACGAAAATGACTTTTCCCGGTTTGAGGAGCGACAAGGATCTGGACAATCTGATCGCCTATCTGAAGAGCCCGGCTGTCGCACATTGAGGCAAGTTGGACGCTAAGGCATTTTCTTTGCGCATTGAAGCGGTTAGTCTCGCCGACAACGGCAATTGAGAGACGCTTTCATGGTCAAGGTCCACGCTTTCGACGGGGAGATCGACAAGGCCCGCGCGATGCTCGACGACGCGATCAAGGGCATGGATGCGGCGAATGCCGCACTCGGCGGTAACGCCAAAAGCAATGGCCGTCTCGACGCCATCAATTTCCCGGTGGAAGAGGCGTTGGTACGTGAAACGGTCGAACTGCTCGACCGCTGGAAACTCCTGGCGCTGTCGCTGGTAAAGCAACTCGATCTGCTTACGGCGACTGCGGATCTGCAGCACCGGCGGCTGTTCGACGAGAAGGCCGGGATCGACACGTCGGGGCTGCTCGGGCGCGGGATCGGGCAGGGCCATGCCAAGCCGGCGTCGATCGCGGCCGATCTCGGCGCGGCCCTGGCAGCTTCTGCTTCGCTCGATGCGCAGTTCAAGACTGCCCGACAGGTGCTTGTTCGCACCTTTCGCGATTGCGAGGCGCATCTGGTGCGGGTCATCGATCGGCGGCAACACATCGAGTTCGAGATAGAGGAAGTGCAGCGCAAGGCAGATGCGTTAATTCCCGGAATTTTCGACCGGCGCAGCAGCATTTCCTTCGCTCGCGATGCAGGTTCGCGATCCGAATTGGAGGCGGAGTATAGCAGGCTGGTCGCCGAGCGGGATGACCTCCAAGAGCAAGAGCGGGCATTGCAGCCGGACCGGGCGGCGCTGCAGCGGCTGATCGATATCTATGAGGAGTTGGCGAACGTTCTGAACGTACAAATTGCCGCCGTCAACGCGATGGCGGGCAAGCTTGCCGTCGACATCGAGCAGCGGATTGCCCTGCTGAGGGCGGTGATATCGGAAGCGGTGCCACCGCTGCCGGCTACCGAAAGGCCAACCGCCGTTGCTGCTCTGATTGCGGCTTTCGAGGCGAACGTGCTTGCGGGTCATGATCTCGCAGCGCGCAAGGCTCGTGCCGATGAGGTCTTTACGCGACGGCTCGAGCCGCACCTGCTGACTGCGCCGGCGACGGCCGTCGAGCCGTCGGCAGAAACCGAGCCGGAGACCTGATCTTTGATTGAAAAACGACAACAGCCGGTTGCTGTCTTCTGTGGGAGCACATATCTGCTTGAACGAGAATAGCTGTATGCCGCCGCATGCGCGAAAATCCGCAGTGATTTTCGGGTCATGTGCAGGCTCGATGTGCGCGCGTTCATTGCCCGTCCAAAGGACGCGGCGCAGCAAAGGAGAAGTTCATGCTTGATTCGTTCGCTGCGTTCTTCAAACGGATCGGCAGCGCCATTGCACGCAGCCTCAGGCTTCTCGTCGTTTGGATATTCTGGCCCTTGCTTGCCGCCCACGGCTGGTACAGGCAGCGCAATTGGTTGATCAAGCTGCCGATTGCCGCTTTCCTGGCGCTGATCGGATCGCTCTACATCTATTTCATCTGGCAGACGCAGGTCTGGAGCGGCTTCGATGCCAACTATCCCGATGTCTACAAGTTTTCAGACCGCAAGGTCGGGGCAGGGCAGGAACTGCCGGCAGTGAACGGACAACAGGCGGTCGCGAACGCGCCGAAGACCTGCCAGACTTCCGCGATCGTCGACGTCACCGCAGACCTCACCGATTTCAACGTCAATCAGAATGCCTGGATCTCTTCGATGCTGCTCTTCAAGCTCGGGTTTTTCGGCATGAGCTGGGATGACACGCCTTTCCTCGACAACAAGGCGGCTTTTCAGCGCGGCGTGAACCAGGCCGTGCGGCGCACGGCGGTGGAATTGGTCGATACGCTCGGCCGCGTGCGCGGCACATCCGGCATCAACAGCGATCTGCAGAGCGCCCGCGGCAATCTGCAGTTCGACGAAACAAGCTGGTATTTCGGCATGCGTCCCTTTGGTCCGAAGACGCCGACGCCGAGCTATTATCGTGCCGCAATCGGCAGCCTGCGCAAGTTCAATACCGATCTCGGCACCTGTAATGCCGTTTTCGACGGCCGCGCCGACAATCTCCTGCAATTCATCGATCGTGTCGCCAACGACCTCGGGAGTACGTCTGATATTCTGGCGGAGCGCTCGGAGAACCACAATTATGGCTGGTTCGACATGCGCGCCGACGACCGTTTCTGGTTCGCCTATGGTCAGCTCTATGGCTACTACGGCATCCTCAGCGCCGTTGGCGCCGATTTCCAGCAGGTCATCGCCGAGCGTAATCTTGGTACGCTCTGGACCGGCACCATGAAACAGTTGCAGGCCGCCTTGCGCATCCAGCCCGCCATCATTTCGAACGGGCGCGAAGACGGCTGGATCATGCCGAGTCATCTCGCGACAATGGGATTCTACATCCTGCGTGTGCGCTCGAATCTGGTCGAAATGCGCACCGTTCTCGGCGGCCGTTAAAGGCAAAGCGGATGTCAGGGAAGTGCTGAAACGATTAACTGATCAGTTTCAGACGGATGGCCTTGGCGACCAACTGCGTGCGATTGACGCAATCGAGCTTCTTGATCGCGTTGGTCATATAGGCGTTGACCGTATGATCGGAGAGAGAAAGAATCTGGCCGATTTCGACGGACGTTTTGCCCTGCGCCGTCCAGCGAACCACTTCCAGCTCGCGGGCGGAAAGCATATGCGGCACGGAACCGTCGTTGCGCCTGATGCAGTTGTAGGTGTCTAATCCCTGCAGCATGATCATGGTGAGCTCGTTGAGCTCGCTTTGTCCGAGACTGCTGCGATTGCCCATGAACCAGAAGACGAGGCGCTGTCCGTCAGAGGAATTGACGGGAATGACGACGCCCATCGTGCAATTGTGGTTGGTGAAGAGCGTGCGCAGCTCGCGCGGCAGATCCATGTCGCGGGCAGCGCTTTTTTCCAGCAGGTGCCACGGACGCGGCATCACCGAATCCCGCACACGCATCAGCATGGAGCAGCGGCGGAGCAACTGATGGCGATCGAAATCCCGCAGGAATTGCGGCGGTACAGAGCCTTCGATGACCAGCGGTGTGAGCATGGAATCTTCGGAAACCGGAGCGTTCATGAGCGCTGCGTGGCTGAAGCCGAAAGCGGAACTCGTGCGCTCCAAAGCGTGCGCAAAAGCCGTCTGATTCCGGGCTGCGGCCAACTCGGCGGAAAGCAATAATTGTCTCTCGGCGGTTATGAAATAGGACATTTTGATGTAGGCGCCCACAGCGTGTTATCGGTATCAAATACCGGATTTCCGGGCGAATGCTAGAGACAAATTTGCGACACCAATCAGAAATAATCCCATTTTCATATGTCTTAATATGGTAAAGTTCTGATTTGTATTACTTTTCCGAAAACCGGTTTTTTTGGCCAAGAATTTTGCGTAATCGTTTTCACCGTGAAGACACATGCGCGGGGCTCGCGAGACCATGCGATGGCCGGCGGAAATGTCAAGCCGATCGCCTTGGCGAGGGTTGATGGAAGACTATCGAGGCTTGCCTTGCGAAGGTCAAAAGCGATTGCTATCCGTCTTTCACAGCAATCGCTTCCAGGCTTCTATTTCATGATCTTCCGTTTGTTCCCGCAGCGTCTTGCTCGGTGTTGCCAAAGGGCCTTGTGGTTCCTGACAACTGTTTTCCTTCTGTTGCTTTCCTTCACCTCCGCCGAGGCTGCCGGCTCTGCCGCCGGTCAACCAATGGAATTCGTACTGGTGCATGGTGACATGGCCTGGTGCCGCGCCGAAAATAACTGCCCGGATTGGATCTCCGCCGAAGGGCAGATCATGGCGGATTCGCCGAGGAAGTTGCAAAGGCTGCTGAAACGCCTCGGCGGCCGGAAACTGCCGATCATCGTCAGTTCGCCGGGCGGCGACGTCCGGGCGGCCATGGAGATGGCCTATGCCATCCGCAAGCAGAAACTGGCGATCGCGGTCGGAAGGACGCGCTCGCGCAATTGCGCCTATGCCGAGCCGATCTGTTCGGCTGCCCGCGCCAAGGATGGCTCCATCAAGGGCGAGACATTTTCTCTCGGCGCCATCTGTTTTTCGGCCTGCCCGCTGTTTTTTGCCGGCGGTGTCGAGCGCGTCTCAAGCCCCTTCGCGCTCCTCGGCGTCCATCAGATCACCACGACCTACAGCGAAGTGCGCGTCCAATACCGCACCGAATACGAAATGGTGAATGGCAAGCGAAAGATCCTCTCCAAACGGGAGGTGGGGCGGAAATTCGTCGGCAAGCACGATACGACCAAGCTCGACAAGCGGCAGACCGCGAGGCTCGTCGGTTTCCTGAAGGAGATGGGCATCGACAAATCGCTTGTCGGTCTGATGCTGGGCACTGCGCCGAGTTCGATCCATCTCATCGCGCAGATGGATGCGCTGAAGCTGCGGTTGACAACCGAGCTCGCCGCTGCCGATCAGCTTGTTGCCGCCAGGGATTGCAAGAGCAACCAATCGATTGCGGAGTGCGCCGCACCGACGCCTGCCAATGCGGCGCCAGTGGCTGTCGGCGAATAACGACGCTTTCGGTTCAGGCGTCCTTGGCTTTGGCCTTCGCCATGATCTTTTCCAGATAGCCGAGCAGAAGCGCCGAGACGACGAACGCGAGATGCATGATGGTGAGCCACATCAGCTTGCCGTTCTCGTATTGGGTGGCGTTGAGAAAGATCTGCAGCAGGTGGATCGACGAAATGGCGACGATGGACGAAGCAACCTTGATCTTGAGGCTGCCGGAATCGAGCTTGCCAAGGAAGGAGACTTCGTCATCGGCCTCATCGAAGCGGCTGACGAAATTTTCGTAACCGGAAATCATCACCATGACGATGAGGCTTGCCACCAGCGCGGCATCGATAAGGCCGAGAATGGCAAGGATCATGTCCGCCTCGTCATAATCAAAGACGCCGGCGGCGACCTTCAGGAACTTGTAGCCGAACGAGACGGCATAGATCGCAAGGGCGGCCGCAAGACCGAGATAGAAGACCACCAGAATCCAACGGCTGGAGAGGATGATGCGCTCGACCAGTAGTTCCAGGGACTTCATGCCTTATCCTTTTCCGTTCGTCCTGCAGTTCGCCCGGGAAAATAGGGTCGTCTGAGCTTTGCTGCAAGGCAGCATGGTTTCAGGAAGGACCGCAACCTGCAGCTATTCACAGTGGATATTTATTGGGCTATCCCGGCAGGGTGAATGCCTCCATGTTCAGGGCGGGAACAGGTTCGATGACAGCGGTAAAATCCGATATAGAAATCGCGCGCGCCGCGAAGAAATTGCCGATCGCCGAGATCGGCGCCAAGCTCGGCATTCCTGCGGAAGACCTTGCGCCCTACGGGCATGACAAGGCGAAGATCGGGGCGAAGTTCATCGCTTCGAAAACGGGCAACAAGGACGGCAAGCTGATCCTCGTCACCGCCATCAATCCGACGCCGGCCGGCGAGGGGAAGACGACGACGACCGTCGGCCTTGGCGACGGACTGAACCGTATCGGCAAAAAGGCGATCGTCTGCGTGCGGGAGGCCTCGCTCGGACCTTGCTTCGGCGTCAAGGGCGGCGCGGCGGGCGGCGGTTATGCGCAGGTCATCCCGATGGAAGACATCAACCTGCATTTCACCGGAGACTTCCATGCGGTCACCTCCGCCCACAATCTTCTGGCGGCGCTGATCGACAATCATATCTACTGGGGCAACGAGCAGAATATCGATGTCCGCCGTATCACCTGGCGGCGCGCCATGGACATGAACGACCGGGCTCTGCGCGACATCGTCACCTCGCTCGGCGGCGTTGCCAATGGTTTCCCACGCGAGGGCGGTTTCGATATCACTGTCGCCTCGGAGGTCATGGCCATCCTCTGCTTGGCTGCCGATCTCAATGACCTGGAAAAGCGGCTCGGTAACATTATCATCGGCTACCGCCGCGACCGCACGCCGGTCTATGCCCGTGATCTCAAGGCGGATGGGGCAATGGCGGTGCTGCTCAAGGACGCGATGCAGCCGAACCTGGTGCAGACGCTGGAGAACAATCCGGCTTTGGTGCATGGCGGCCCCTTCGCCAACATCGCCCATGGCTGCAATTCGGTGATCGCCACGCGCACCGCGCTGAAGCTAGGCGACTATGTCGTGACGGAAGCGGGCTTCGGCGCCGATCTTGGCGCGGAAAAATTCTTCGACATCAAGTGCCGGAAGGCCGGTCTTTCACCGGATGCGGCCGTCATCGTCGCGACCGTGCGGGCCCTCAAGATGAATGGCGGCGTCAAAAGAGAAGATCTCGGCCAGGAGAATGTTGGCGCTCTCTTAAAAGGCTGCGCCAATCTCGGCCGGCACGTCGCCAACGTCCGCAAATTCGGCGTGCCGGTCGTCGTTGCCATCAATCACTTCATCTCGGATACGGATGCGGAGGTCGAGGCGCTGAAGAATTACGTGGCGCGTCTCGGTGCCGAGGCAATCCTTTGCCGCCATTGGGCCGAGGGATCGGCTGGGATCGAAGAGCTTGCCTACAAGGTGGTCGAGCTTGCCGAATCCGGTCAGGCGAAATTCCAGCCGCTTTATCCCGACAATCTCTCGCTACTCGAAAAGATAGAAATCGTCGCTTCGAAGATCTATCACGCCGGCGAGGTGACAGCCGATAAGGCGGTGCGCGACCAGTTGCGGTCCTGGGAGGATCAGGGCTACGGCCATTTGCCGGTCTGCATGGCGAAGACGCAATACTCCTTCTCGACCGATCCCAACGTCCGCGGCGCGCCGGAGGGTCATATTGTGTCGGTCCGCGAAGTGCGTCTTTCCGCCGGCGCCGGATTCGTCGTCGTCATCACCGGCGAGATCATGACCATGCCGGGCCTGCCGAAATCGCCGGCGGCAGAACGGATTTCCCTCAATGATCATGGATATATCGAGGGATTGTTTTAAGTTCTGATTCTAGTGCAGCCATCTCGGCCGGGGGTCAGAACCTTGCTGGCCAGCGTTGAGATGTGTGCATGACGGTCAGAACTTGGAGCGTTTCATCTGTCGCGCGGTAGACAATGATATAAGGGAAGTCGGCGAGTACCAGCTCTCTTGTGCTGGCAATGCGTCCGACTTTCCCTTGGGCTGGAAAGTCGCAAAGAGAGTTCACGGCACTGACAATTCGCTGCACAACCCGGTTGGCAGCATCAGGATTTTTTTCGGCGATATAACGGCCGATATGGTCGAGACGCGAAAGCGCTCTTCTGCTCCAAACCAGTCGTAACTTCATTTTGAAGAGCGGGAACCAGCGTATTTGGACAACACGGCCGCAACTTCTTCCTCGCTCGCAAAGTCTTCGCGATCAGCTTCGAAGATGGCGGCTTCGATTTCGGCGAGTTGCCACTCTTCGCGTTCCACGAATTCTTCAATCGCCAAAGTGGCCATTTCGGCGGACGATAATTGGCGTCGTTTGGCCAACCGGTCCAAACGGGATGCCGTCGATTCCTGCATTTGAAAGCTAAATACCGTCATCAGAGAACCCTGACCCCCGCTCACAGATAAGTCTAGAGGTCTTGTGATTTGATTCAAGCAAGAAACGTAACCATTTGAAAGGGAAATATTTTCATCCGCGATGACTGATAGGAATCTGCGAATCCGCGGCCGTTAGCCACTTCGAGAGACCGCGTAGCGTATAGAGCGCGAAATATCGAAATCGGCGGTCGCGAAGTCGAGGCCGTAGTTCTGTTCCAGCGCAACGAGGAGTTCCGTTGCGGCGAGAGAATGGAGGCGGCGCGCAATTTGCCGATCACCATGAAAGGGAGTGGCCTAAAGCTTGAGGTTTAGTGGCAGTATCTGAACTCGCCGTTTCTCTTCAGCACATCCAGGTGGAAATGCGTTTCATGCGCAGCGTCGCTGTTCGGGTCGAGGACGGTTGTGAAATAGAGGCAGGCGGAGGCGCTGGCGCTGCGCTGGAATGCGCCCGTCAGTGTCGGATCTTCCTGCCGGGGCTCAATGCCGACGGTCTCGCCGTTTTCGAAGGTGAAGCTGGCGATGTCGATGGCATTGCCGCGGGCATGTTCCGAGATCTTGCCGGTGGTCGCGTTGTTGCGCAGACGACAGACATAGGTCGAAGCCTGGTTGATCGCTGTAATCCGGCCTTTGCCCTTCAGAGCGGTTGCGGCGGCGGGGATCACGCTCTCCTTCATCCAGTGGGCGAGCGCCAGGGCCGCCTCGCAGCGCATCGTGCCTTCCGGTTTCATCTTGATATCCGGCAATGGTTCGGTGAGGGCGATCGGCTTATCGATGCCGCAACCGTTGCCGTCATCGATGCGGGGAATGTCCTTAAACACCGCACCCATGGCGCTCAATTCTTTAAGACAGGCTTGATGCTCATCATCAGACTCCGCCGCGACTGTCGGCGGCGGTTTGGGCGGCCCCTGCATTTCCCCCTCAGTCGGTTCGGTCTCGGAAGTCTCGGGTTTCTGTGCGGGTATCGGCGTCCCACTAGGCTCCTCGGTTTGTCCGCTATCTGGCTTGGGCTGTGGTAGCGGAGCGGTCTCGGTTTTCTCCGGTTTTTGTGCCGGTATCGGCAGTTCATTGGGCGATTGCGTTTGTTCGCCGTCCGGTTTGGGCTGCGGCATCGGGCCCGTTTCGGGAAGGGAGGCCGCCGTCAACATGGCGACGACCGTTGTGACGGAGATGATCCGGAACAGCTTCAAGTATTTCACCCCTCTCTAATAGCAATGCGGGGAGAACGCTCGATGCAGCGATTTCGTTGCAATTCAGCAACTTTATCGGGCTGCTTTTAAACATGATAATTTTATTCATATTTATCTCGACTCGATATATTGACAATAATAGTCATGTTTTTTATGCGGCAGAAAGAAGGCGGAAATTGCTCCGCTTCGTTCAACGAAATGAACCCAGCCAGCCCCTTGCGTGCGTCAGAAGGCACCAACCAGCCAGCCCGGTGAAGCAATTCGAAAGGAATGGTTATGGTTGTCCGGCGATCCCGCTCGGTTCTCTTGGCGTGCACGGCGTTTCTGGCCCTCGGACTTGGCACGGCCTCTTATGCGCAGACGGCAAATCAGAATGATGCGACCGCAGATGGAGCGGCGCCGAAGAGCGACCGCGTAACGGATCTGAAGCCAATCGTCGTCAAAGGGAAAGCATCGAAGGATGTGCTTGCCGACTCGCCGACGACCAGCGAGACGACGGCCAAGGAAATCGACGATAATCAGATCACCCGTATCGAGGACCTTGGCCGCAGCACCGAAGTCGGCGTTGGCTTCGACCGCACCAGCGGCAGCGTCAATATTCGCGGCCTCGAAGACGACCGCGTGCTGACGACGATCGACGGCATCGAGGTGCCGTTCCTGCTCGACGGCGCTCGCGATGCGGATGGCGGCGTCAACAGCTTTGATTTCAATACGCTTTCGACGGTCGACATCGTGCGCGGCTCCGATTCCAGCCGCGCCGGTTCCGGTGCTCTCGGCGGCGCCTTCGTGCTGCGCACGCTGGAGCCGGAGGACCTGATCGGCCCCAATGCCACCTGGGGCGGTGTCTTCAAACTCGGCTATAATGGCGACGACCGCAGCCTCGGCGGCTCGGCCGCCGTTGCCAAGCGCATCGACAATACTGCGGTGCTGTTCGAGGCGGGCTATACGCATGGGTGTGAGCTGGAAAACAATGGCGATGTCGGCGGCTATTCCACCAAGCGCACCGAAGCTGATCCGGCCGACTACAACCAGCGCAACGGCCTTTTCAAGATTCGCCAATATACCGATGTCGGCACCTTCGGCGTCACGGCGGAGCACTTCAACAAGGATACGGATACCGATTGGCGCAGCAAGCAGAGCCCGACCGGCAATTTCCGGCCGGGCAACTACGATGAGACAGACGGTATCGAGCGCAATCGTCTATCCCTCGACTACAAATATGAGGCCGACAGTTCAGACTCGCTAATCGATACTGCCAATGCCGTCTTCTATTGGCAGAATCTGCTGCGCGAAAATGGCAACGAAGGCTATCGCTATACCTCTGTGATCGGCGATTATTGGCGCCGCAACCAGGTCGAGGATCGCAGCATTGGCTTCAACGGCAATGCGTCGAAGTCCTTCGACACCGGCAACCTGCATCACAACGTCACCTTCGGCCTCGACGTTGCCTTCACCAAGACGCATCAATATTCGGCCGGCAGCGATAGCTGCAATCTTCCCCGTTGGCGCGCGACTTGCGCATTCCTGCACACCAACCAGTCCGATATGCCCGATGTCGACGGCAAGCGCGTCGGCGGCTTCATCGACGACAAGATCGAGATCGGCTCCAGTGGCCTCTCGCTGACGCCGGGCCTGCGCTTTGACTGGTACGACTATTCGCCAAAGAATACCGACGCCTATCGCGACAGCGCCAACTATACCGGCCTGCCGTCCGGACAATCCGATACTCGGTTCTCGCCGAAGCTGCGTGCGGCGTATCAGCCGCAGAACAATGTCGAGCTTTATGCGCAATGGGCCATGGGCTTCCGCGCGCCGAACGTCAGCGAGCTTTACCTGAACTACGGTGTGCCCGGCGGTTATGTCAGCTACGGCAATCCCGATCTGAAGCCGGAAACCAGCAATGGCGTCGAAATCGGCGCGAACCTCGGCGACGATGACTTCGGCGGGCATATCGGCGGCTTCTACAACAAGTACAAGAACTTCATCGACAGCGAGACGTCCGTTGATCCGACGCGGACTTATCCGCTCGGGATTACGGAATACTTCAACCGCGCCAATGTCCGAATCTTCGGTGTCGAGGTCAATGCGCACAAGAAGTTCGACAATGGCATGCATATCAAAGGCGTGCTTGCCTATGCCAATGGCAAGGATTCCGACACCGGCGAATGGCTCGACTCCGTCGCTCCGGCAAAGGCGGCCTTCACCATCGGCTATGCCACCGAGATCTGGGGAACCGACCTGACCTTCATCACGGCGACGAGCGAGCCGAAGAAGGATGGCGATAGCTTCCGCACGCCAGGCTACGGCATCTTCGATTTGACGGGGTGGTGGGAGCCGGAGCAGGTCAAGGGCCTGACACTGCGGGCAGGGGTCTACAACATCTTCAACAAGACCTATTACGACGCACTCAACGTCGCCTCGACCAGCCTGACCCAACCGCACGAGTTCTACTCGGAGCCGGGCCGGACCTTCAAGCTGACGCTGACGCAGAAGTTCTAAGCGATGTCATCGTGAAGACGGAGGGGGCGGTGCTTCGAGGCATCGCCCTTTTCCCGTTTCCAGGCCTTTCGCGCCGTCTGCATTTCCCGATGGTCAGGCCGGAGCCACAAGCAGCGATCTTACCTTATCCGCATCAGCCGAAGTTGCGGGATTATAGACGATCATACCAAGATCGGGCCTGCCATCGACGGAAAAGCTTGAATATTCGAGGGCGATCAGGCCAACGGTCGGATGCTGCAGGTGCTTGGTGCCCTCGCCATAGCTGCGCACGTCGTTGCTGCGCCACATTGCCTCGAATTCCGGGCTTCGGCGGCTGAGATATTCGACCAATCCCTTGACGTTTTCGGCGGCTCCGGCCCTGGCAACTTCGGTGCGGAATGCCGCCACCACGAAGCGGGCATCGGCTTCCCATTCCGGCATGGCGTTGCGCACGCGGGTACTGGAAAAGACGAGACGCAGGATGTTGCGTTCTTCCGGCGGAATATCGCCATAGTTGGCAAGCACGACCGACGCGGCGTGGTTCCAGGCGATGATGTCCCATGCTGAATTCTTCACAAGCGCCGGGCTGAGTTCCAGCGAATCGAGCACCCGTTGCAGCCGCGGCGTTGCACCCTCGGCGGCCTGATAGCGGACTTCGGGCGGCCGGCCCAAGGCAAGCAGAAAGAGGTGCTCACGTTCGACGTCCGTCAACATCAAAGCGTGAGTGATCCGGTCGAGAACATCGGCCGAGGGCGCGCCGCCGCGGCCCTGTTCGAGCCATGTGTACCAGGTCGCGCTGATATTGGCGCGCTGCGCCACTTCCTCGCGCCGCAGTCCGGCCGTTCGCCTGCGCCCCGGCGGAAGGCCAAATGCCGCCGGATCGAGCTTGGTGCGGCGATCCCGGAGGTAGGTTCCAAGCGGGTTGTTATCCGTCGCCGGCATGTTCGTCCTGTTAGTGTTTATACCCGTATAAGGTCACTACTTTACCCTGATAATTGGCGCGTCGATAGTGATCCCGGTCTTGAACTGGAGAATTTCTCATGCGTGTTTTTGTTACCGGCGCGACCAGTTTCGTAGGGTCCGCCGTCGTTGCTGAATTGATCGCCGCCGGCCATCGGGTCCTCGGTCTCGCTCGCTCGGAGGCGGGCGCCAAATCTCTTGCCGCCGCAGGCGCCGGCGTGCATCGAGGCGATCTTCAGGATCTGGAAAGCCTGCGCAACGGCGCGGCCGCATCGGATGGTGTGATCCACACGGCGTTCAACCATGACTTCTCGAAATTTGCCGAAAACTGCGAGATGGACAGGCGGGTCATCGAGGCACTCGGTCCGGCGCTGGCCGGTTCCGATCGCCCGTTGATCGTCACCTCCGGGACAGGGCTTCTTTCGCCGGGGCGTCTCGCAACCGAAGATCTTGTTCCGGATTTCGGTCCTGCTTCATTTCCGCGCGTCGCCTCCGAACAGGCGGTGTCGTCGATTGCCGCCAAAGGCGTGCGCGCGTCGGTGATGCGGCTTCCTCCATCGGTCCATGGCACCGGCGATCATGGTTTCGTTCCGATCCTCATCCGCATCGCCCGGGAGAAGGGCGTTTCTGCTTATGTCGGCGATGGACGCAATCTCTGGCCGGCTGTGCACCGCCTCGACGCCGCTCGTCTCTATCGGTTGGCGCTCGAGACGGATGCCGCGGCAGCCCGATACCACGCCATCGCCGAAGAGGGCGTGCCGTTCCGCGATATAGCCGGCGTGATCGGCCGCCGTCTGAACCTTGCGGTCGTCAGCAAGACGCCGGAGGAGGCGGCAGAGCATTTCGGCTGGTTCGCGCATTTTGCCGGGCTGGATTGCCCGGCCTCAAGCCAGCGGACACGGGAGTCCTTGGGATGGCACCCGAAGCAGCCTGGTCTCATTCAGGATATCGATCGCGACGAATATTTCGCGGCCTGAGAATCCTTGGTGAAGCCGGGCGCATCGACGAGCTTCGCCTCTGAGCGTCGGCGGCCTGCGAAGGCCTCTCGATTGTTTACCGCAGCGTTCAATGCTATCGAGGCTGTGCAACCTATTGAGAAAGGAGGTCCGAAGATGATCACGTTTGTCTGGCGCAATCGCCAGTTCGGCCCGAACCAAGCCCTGCAAATGCGTTTGCAGGGCTGATCAGAGACCGCTTCTCACTCACCGTCTTTCTGGTCTGCCCCTGTGGGTAATGCAGCGCCGAACGTTCGTGTTCGCGCGGCTGCGTGATGACACACGACCGAGTTCCCGCCGATAAACGCGCCAATGGAGCGTCGCGGCTTGCTCGGGTCAGACCGGAAGAAGACCATGACTCTGATCAATCTCCGCAATTTTGGCATCACCCTGGGTGTGCCGCTTATCTCCAATCTCAATTTCACCGTGGGCGCCGGCGAGCGCATCGGCATCGTTGCCGCAAATGGGCGAGGGAAATCCACCCTGCTTAATTGCATCGCCGGCAGGCTGGAGCCGACGGTGGGCGACATCACCCGCGCACGTGGCCTTCGGGTCGGATATGTCGAACAGAATGTACCCGCGTATCTGGCTGCCATGTCCTTCTACGACGCGGTTATCCGTGCTCTGCCGGCCGAACAAGCCGAGAGCGAAGGCTGGCGCGTGGATGTCACGCTGGATTCGCTCGGCGTGCCGCAGGCGATGCGGGAGCGGGCGCTTCCTAATCTCAGTGGCGGCTGGCAGCGGCTTGCCATGCTCGCCCGTATTTGGGTGACCGAGCCGGATGTCCTGCTGCTGGACGAGCCGACCAACCATCTCGATCTCGCCAAGATATCGCTGCTCGAAGATTGGCTGAATGCTTTGCCGCGCGATGTGCCGGTGCTGATTGCGAGCCATGACCGCGCTTTTCTCGATGCCGTTACCAACCGCACCCTGTTTCTGCGTCAGGAGCAATCGGTCGCTTACTCGCTTCCGTATGCCCGGGCACGGGCGGCACTGGACGAGGCTGACGCTTCGGACGAGCGGCGTTATCAGAAGGATATGAAGACGGCGCAGCAGCTGCGCAAGCAAGCGGCCAAGCTCAATAATCTCGGTATCAACTCCGGCAGCGACCTGCTGACGGTGAAGACGAAGCAGCTCAAGGCGCGCGCCGAGCGCCTGGAGGATGCGGCTCGGCCGGGCCATCAGGAGCGCTCGGCCGGAGCAATCAAGCTCGCCAATCGCAGCATTCAGGCGAAGATATTGGTGACGCTCGATGATGCCTGCGTCGAGACGCCGGATGGCACATTGCTGTTCAAGACAGGCAAACGCTGGATCTGCCAAGGCGACCGCATCGTGCTGCTTGGCCACAATGGCGCGGGCAAGACCCGGCTCATCGAGATGATCCGCGAGGCCATTGCCGATCAGAGCGCATCGGGGGCGATACGGGCAACGCCGTCGATGGCACTGGGCTATAGCGATCAGGCTCTCTCCCATCTCGATCCGCACGATACGCCGCTCGGCGTGGTCACGCGGCTCTTCGAACTCGGGGAACAGCGGGCGCGCACGTTGCTCGCCGGCGCCGGCATGGGCGTCGACATGCAGGGCCGCGCCATCGGCAGGCTTTCGGGAGGCCAGAAAGCGCGATTATCCATGCTGGTGCTCAGGCTCACCAATCCGAACTTTTACCTCCTCGACGAACCGACCAACCATCTGGATATCGATGGACAGGAGGCCTTGGAGGGTGAGTTGATGACGCGGGAGGCAAGTTGCTTGCTGGTCTCCCACGACCGCAGCTTCGTGCGTGCGGTGGGCAATCGCTTCTGGCTGATCGAGAAGAAGCGGCTGGTCGAGGTGGATGGACCGGAGGCGTTTTTCGCGGAGGGCGGACGGCAGCCCTGAAAGGCGAGGGCAGAGGCGAACGTCGTTTCTGCCCGTTCGCTGAGATTGCGGCTTGCGCATCACCTCATCTCACGCTAACAATTCCCGCCATGAACACGTCCTTGAACAACATTGCTGTTTGGTGGTGGGCACGCTGAGGCGGCCTCGACCAATCGTGTTCAAAGACGACGAGTGAGCCGCCCGAGATTTCGAGGCGGCTTTTTTGTTATATTGGCCGCCTGTCATCCGGGCCCGACAACGGAGTGAGGAACAATGGTAACGATCCTTCGGGATGATGGTGCGGAAATCTATGAAACGAAGGGCGGCATCACCGTCACCCGGCAGCGTCGGCCGACGCCTTACGCGGATGCGGTTTCGTCTTATATCGACAAGCTCGACGAGCGCCGCGGCGCGGTCTTCTCGTCGAACTACGAATATCCCGGCCGCTACACCCGTTGGGATACCGCCATCGTCGATCCGCCGCTCGGTCTTTCCTGCAATGGGCGCAATGTCTGGATCGAGGCCTATAACGAGCGCGGCGAGGTCGTTCTTGGTTTCATCGCTGAAAAGCTGAAGTCAGTTTCCGAACTGGTTCTTGGCGCTTCCACGGCCCGACGGCTCGACCTGACGGTGAAAACGCCGGATCGCGTCTTTACCGAGGAAGAGCGCTCGAAGACTCCGACAGTGTTCACGGTGCTGCGCGCCGTCACCGATCTTTTCTATTCGCAGGCAGACGCCAGCATCGGCTTCTACGGTGCCTTCGGCTACGATCTCGCCTTCCAGTTCGATGCGATCAGCCTGAAGCTCGAGCGCCCGGACGACCAGCGCGACATGGTGCTTTACCTGCCGGACGAAATTTTGGTGGTCGACAACTACTCTGCCAAGGCCTGGATCGACCGTTACGATTTTGCCAAGGGCGGCGTCTCCACGGAAGGCAAATCCGGCGAGATCGCTGCTGAGCCGTTCCGCCACACCGATGCCATTCCGCCGAAGAGCGATCATCGCCCCGGCGAATATGCCGAGCTGGTCGTCAAGGCGAAGGAGAGCTTCCGCAAGGGCGATCTCTTTGAAGTCGTGCCCGGCCAGAAGTTCATGGAGCGCTGCGAGAGCAAGCCTTCCGATATCTCCAAGCGCCTGAAGGCGATCAATCCGTCGCCCTATTCTTTCTTCATCAATCTCGGCAATCAGGAATATCTCGTCGGCGCTTCGCCGGAAATGTTCGTCCGCGTCTCGGGTCGCCGCATCGAGACCTGCCCGATCTCAGGCACGATTAAGCGCGGCGACGATCCGATCGCCGATAGCGAACAGATCCTGAAGCTCTTGAACTCCAAAAAGGACGAATCCGAGCTCACCATGTGCTCCGACGTCGACCGCAATGACAAGAGCCGCGTCTGCGAGCCGGGGTCGGTCAAGGTCATCGGCCGCCGGCAGATCGAGATGTATTCGCGCCTGATCCATACCGTCGACCATATCGAAGGCCGCCTGCGCGACGATATGGATGCTTTCGACGGATTCCTAAGCCACGCCTGGGCCGTTACCGTCACCGGCGCGCCGAAGCTCTGGGCCATGCGCTTCATCGAGAACCACGAGAAGAGCCCGCGCGCCTGGTATGGCGGCGCGATCGGCATGGTCGGCTTCAACGGCGACATGAATACCGGCCTGACGTTGCGCACCGTCCGCATCAAGGACGGCATTGCCGAGGTGCGCGCCGGTGCGACATTGCTGAACGACTCGATCCCCGAGGAAGAAGAAGCCGAAACCGAACTGAAGGCCTCTGCCATGCTTTCCGCCATTCGTGATGCCAAGACCGGCAATGCCGCCAAACACCAACGTGACGTCGCTTCCGTAGGCAAGGGCGTGAAAATCCTGCTCGTCGACCATGAAGACAGCTTCGTCCATACGCTTGCCAACTACTTCCGCCAGACCGGCGCGACGGTCTCGACCGTTCGTACGCCGGTGCCGGAAGAAGTCTTCGACCGGCTCGATCCGGATCTCGTGGTGCTGTCGCCCGGTCCCGGCAATCCGAAGGATTTCGATTGCAAGGCGACGATCAAGAAGGCGAGGGCGCGCAACCTGCCGATCTTCGGCGTCTGCCTCGGCTTGCAGGCGCTGGCCGAAGCCTATGGCGGCGAGCTGCGCCATCTGGCGATCCCGATGCATGGCAAGCCCTCGCGCATCCGCGTGCTGGAGCCTGGTCTTGTCTTCTCCGGACTTGGCCGCGAAGTTACGGTCGGCCGCTATCATTCGATCTTCGCCGATCCGTCAAGCCTGCCGCGCGATTTCATGATCACGGCCGAAAGCGAGGACGGCACGATCATGGGCATCGAGCATGTGAAGGAGCCGATCGCGGCCGTGCAGTTCCATCCGGAATCGATCATGACGCTCGGTGGCGACGCCGGTATGCGGATGATCGAGAATGTGGTGGCGCATCTGGCGCGGCGGGCGAAAACGAAGGCCGCGTGAGGCAAAGTCATAGCCACTGCTGCTTGAATAATCCCCATGCACAAGAAAAAAGTGCATGGGGATGTTTTTTGCCTTGAAAGTGCCAGTAAGCCGCTGAAGACACCTGCTGTTGGCGGGGGCTTTCAGTCGGTGATTTCAAGAATATTCAAGGGCGCTTTCTTCGTCGTACTTGCGATCGTGGCGATCGCCGCTCTCGGCATCGTCGCGCCGCGACTGCTCTGGCATGATGGGCAGGCGGTCACGGCCGAGCGATCGCAGCAAATCCTCGTGCTCAGCAATCCCATTCATACGGACATCGCCATACCCGTGGACAGCGATCTCATAAGCCGTTTCGCATTCCTGCGAACAGCCGGGGTCGATCTCGACAATCCCAACCTGCGCTATATCGTTTTCGGCTGGGGCGGACGGAGCTTCTATACGCAGACGCGGACATGGGCTGATTTGAAGGCTGGCCCTCTCCTGAAAAGCTTCACTCTCGACCGGGCCGTCATTCATGCCGAGCTGGCGGGCGAGATTCCGGCAAATGCGCCTGATGTCACGGCGATCAATATCGATGCCGAGGGGCTGGAGCGGCTCAAACGGTTCATTCTCGGCAGTTTCGAGCAAACGGATAACCGGCCGAGCCCGCTGATCGGCAGCAATTACGGACCGAATGACGCCTTCTTCGAGGCGCCGGGCTATTTCAACGCGCTGATGGGATGCAATACCTGGACGGCCGCCGGTTTAAGGCAGGCGGGATTGACCTCGGGCTTATGGACGCCGTTGCCGTGGATGCTGCGGCTATCGCTCAGCCTGCATAACGACCGCGATCGTTTTGCTTCCACTCAGATGAATTAGTGCCGATCAAGATCGTTCAGAGAGCGCCCGGAGCGTCCGGATCATCCCGCCATGACTCCTCGAAAATCAGCTCATCGAGCGGCAGGCGATCGCGCCAACCCTTCACCGCAAGCTCGGGCATGTCATAGAGTTCGTCGACATAGCCGACGCAGAGCCATGCGACGATTTTGACGTGCGCGGGGATGTTCAGGATACTCTTGATGGCGTCCTCGTGAAAAATGCTCACCCAACCGACGCCGACACCCTCGGCGCGGGCCGCAAGCCAGAGATTTTGAACCGCGCAGACGGTCGAATAGACATCCGTTGCCGGATTGTGCGTCCGCCCGAGCACGACAGGCCCGCCGCGCTTGGTATCGCAGGTGATGCAGATGCTGAGCGGCGCCTTGCGGATGCCTTCGAGTTTCAGCCGCTGATATTGCGCGCGGCGATCGCCTTCGAACATGAGGCAGGCTTCCTCATTGGCCTGGTGAAATGCCTTCCAGACGCGTTCGCGCGTCTCCTGCTGGCGGATCAGCAGGAAGTTCCATGGCTGCATGAAGCCGACAGATGGCGCGCGATGGGCTGCTTCGAGCAACCGTCTCACAAGGTCTTCGGGCAGGGGATCGGACCGGAACTGATCGCGCACGTCGCGGCGGGTTTCGATGGCGCGGTAGACGGCAGCCCGCTCGGCTTCGGAAAACGCGCATGCCGCTATCAGATGATCCGTTTCTTTTGCCGAGACATCGGCGACCGAGGCTGCGTCGTGCGAAGGAGAGGGATCATCAAAAGAGGGCATGTTCCACCGTGGATTTGGAGTGAGCGGCGACGTTTCATGGCGGAATGCCGTTCGCTGGGGCGTCATCGAGAGACGTATAGCTTAGTGCACGCTCGCGCGGGAAGGTGCCATCATGATTTTCACAGCTAGCATACGATCTGCGGGCGGCCATCGCTTTTGCGGCTCGACTTTGTTTAACCGGGCCATTTGGGATAAATTGTGATGCGCGAAGCCCCAGCCGCCTTTGACAAACGGTGCATCCTGCATCATATGAACCGCAATGAGCCGCCTGCGCGAATTTCGCGCGGGCGGTTTTGCATTTGAATGGCGCGGTTTTTGCAATTCGTTCGCATATGCATGCCGCGCGCACCCGCATGGAGAAACACATGAACGGACAGGGCAACCAGACGATACGGCGGCTGGCCCTCTGGGGCATTCCGCTATCGCTCGGCGTCATGGGGCTGAAAATGGTTGCCTGGTGGGTGACGGGCTCCGTTGCGCTCTTGTCGGACGGCCTTGAATCCTTCGTCAATGTCGTGGCCGCTTTCATCGCTTTCTTCGTCATCCGCTATGCGCAAAAGCCGGCCGATCACGATCATCCCTTCGGCCATCACAAGGCAGAGTATCTTTCGGCCGTTACCGAAGGTGCGATGATCATCGTTGCGGCGCTGATGATCGTGCAGGAGGCGATTGGGCACCTCAGCAATCCGCAACCGTTGCAGGCGCCTGTCCTTGGCCTCGCCATCAACTTTGCCGCCGGTATCATCAATGCCCTGTGGGCGCTGACCTTGATCCGCGCGGGGCACGAACACCGCTCGCCGGCCCTGACGGCAGATGGGCAGCACATCATGTCCGATGTCTATACCTCGATTGGCGTGTTGGTCGGACTGCTGCTGGCGCTCGGCACCGGCTATCCGATATTCGACCCGGTCCTTGCCATTCTCGTCGCCATCAACATTCTCTATCAAGGTTGGAAAGTGATCTCCAATTCCATCGACGGGTTGATGGACAAGGCCGTGTTGCCGGAAGAGGAGACGGCGATCAAGGAGGCGATCGCCACACATGCCAATGGCTCGCTCGGCGTGCACGATCTGAAGACGCGCCGGGCAGGCGCGGTGACTTTCGTCGATTTCCACCTCGTCGTGCCAGCGGCAATGCCGGTCCGCGAGGCGCATCGCATCTGCGACCGCCTTGAAGACGCCATACGGGCGATCCATGCGGGCGCGGAAATAACAATTCACGTGGAGCCCGAGGGCGAGAAGGCCCATGGCATCCGCGTCAAAGTGATCAAGGAGACCTAAGATGCCCACCACCGATGTATCCGGTCTGTCGATGCTCGGCAGCCAGACCGAAACGGCTGCCGACCCCGAAGCCGCGGTTCTCGAAAAGGTGCCGTCCGGCCACGCCGGCACGGATTATGTCGTACGCTTCACCGCCCCTGAATTCACCTCGCTCTGCCCGATGACCGGGCAGCCGGATTTTGCCCATATCGTCATCGATTATGTGCCGAACGAATGGCTGGTGGAATCGAAGTCGCTGAAACTCTTCCTGCATTCCTTCCGCAACCACGGCGCTTTCCATGAGGATTGCTCGATCTACATCGCCAAGCGGCTGGTCGAACTGCTGGAGCCGAAATGGCTTAGGATCGGTGCCTATTGGTATCCCCGAGGCGGTATTCCGATCGATGTGTTCTGGCAGACGGGCAAGCCGCCTGAGGGCGTGTGGCTGCCGGATCAGGGCGTGCAGCCTTATCGCGGACGTGGCTGAAATTGAAAAAAGCCGCCTCCCAAGGAAGGCGGCTTTTGCCATCACAGACGATTGGCTTCAGGCAAACGAACTATCGTCGCCGCCATTGTCGGACGAGTCGTCATAGTCGTCGTCCTGATCGTCTGACACGTAGTCGACATTGGTCCGATTATCATCATTCTGATCGTTGCTGTCGTCGTTGCCGAAATAGTTGTTGTTGATGATCGTTTCCTGAACCGGCTGCTCGGCTGCATTGGCGGTGCCTCCAAAAAGGCCGCCGAGACCACTGGCGGCGGTACCGCCGAGATGGGGGCTGAACAGGCTGGAAAGCGATTCCGCCAGCATGACGCCGCCGGCGACGCCGGCCGCCGTGCCGAGAGCGCCGCGCAGGAAGCTGCCGCCGGCCGAAGGCGCGCCGGCCTGCGGGTTCCAGGGTCCGGTCGGCTGCTGCTGGCCACCCCATGGTCCGGGCTGCGGAGCATTGCGGGCATAATCGTCATAGAGACGGCCCTGCTGTTGAGAATTGCCTGCCTGCGGCCCCGGGCCACGCTGCGGCTGCTGCTGGCCGCCGCCGAACAGCGAGCCGAGACCGCCGAGGAAGCCGCCGCTTTGCGGCTGCGGGTGAGTGTCGGCCCCTTGCTGTTCCAGTTCGTGCACGCGCGCTTCGAGCTGCTGGATGCGATCGGCCGCAGCCTTCATGCCCTGTTCCTGTATGAGCACGGCTTGCGCGAGGAAATAGGGCGCATAGGGCTGATCGCGAACCGATTGATTGATGAAGGCTTCCGCATCGGCGTCGCGCTGGGTGCTCGCCGTAGCGCGGACGCGATCGAAGAGAGAACCGAGCATTTGACGTTCTTCAGGCGACATGATGGCCTCCTTGGCGATCTGTTGCTGCAAATTCGGGGCGCGATTCTCGCGCTCACCTGACGTAGGATGGAATTCCGGCTTTTCAAAGCCTCTTCAAGTTACAATTCGGTAATCCGCAACCATAACGCCATGCTTTCCCGGGCTATTCGCGCCTTGCCTTTTTCCGGCATTGTTTTACGCATTGACTCGCACTATGTGCGGTAGGACACATCTGCTGGAGACTTGCGAATGAACGACGAAGACGAACAGGAAGAAAAGACGAAAGAGCTGCCCTTGGGCAAGGACGCGGAGGCGAATCTTTTCAAATCGCGCTCGATCTTCATCTATGGCGGCATTACGCAGGAACTGGCGCAGAAGGTCTGCTCGCAGCTCGTGGCACTCGCCGCGGCCAGCGATGAGGACATCCGCATCTATGTGAATTCGCCCGGCGGCCATGTCGAATCCGGCGATTCCATTCACGACATGATCAAGTTCATCAAGCCGAAGGTCTGGATGATCGGTTCCGGCTGGGTCGCGTCCGCGGGCGCGTTGATCTACGTTGCAGCTCCCAAGGAACGCCGCATCTGCCTGCCGAATACGCGCTTCCTGCTGCATCAACCGTCCGGCGGCACGCGCGGCATGGCCTCCGACATCGAAATTCAGGCTCGCGAGATCATCAAGATGAACGAGCGCCTGAACAAGATTTTCTCGGAAGCAACCGGCCAGCCCGTCGAGCGCATCGCAAAGGATACGGATCGCGACTACTGGCTATCGGCCGAGGAAGCCAAGGCTTACGGCCTGGTTTCGCGGATCGTGACGTCGCAGGCCGATATTTAAGAGAGCGGCTTTTGCTGAGCTGAAGCGCCCTCGTTTGCCGAAAGGCAGGCGAGGGCGCTTTGTGTTGTTGGGTAGCGAAGGCTTAGATCGCGACGAGTGGCCGCTAGTGCCGCACTTGCTATTCCTCGTCCCGGGATGCCAATGGCGCACCGGGAACGTAAAGTGAGATCGGCCTGATTTCGTAGACTGCCGTCGGATTGACGCGGCGGAGGTCGCGCGTTGCTGCAACTGCCGCCTCAAGCGTCGGAAAATCCACAACATAGAAGCCCAGCAATTGCTCCTTGGTTTCGGCAAAGGGTCCATCCGTGACGATGCCGGCACCCTTGCCTCGCAGTGTCACGGCGCTTTGCGTCGAGCCAAGCCGGGCGGCCGGCCCCAAAGACTTTTCCTGAACGAGGCGATCATTCACCTGGAGAAGTTCGGTCATCAACGCCGCATCCTCCTCCTTGGTCCAGGATTCGACCACTCCCTCTTCGTGATAGGCCAGTATGGCGTAATACATAAATCGTTCCTCCCTGATGCATCTATCGATATCAGCCGATCGAGCTTATCGACTGGAATTCAGAAATCCCTTAGTTGCATTTGACTACACAGATTTGATGGTCCGAGCGCAATCCCCGTCAGAGCTCTTTTACCAGTCGGATGGCGCGCGCTGCTGCAGATTGCCCGATTTCGGCGAAAATCGCCGCCGTTCGCCTCCAAAAGCGCGGCTGACCGCCGGCTTCGCTTGAGAGTGCTGCATTCTTTCGCGAAACTGCACTTGCACGACCACCGCTTGTGATGCTCCATGCGCTTTCCATCGCATCCACGAGTCTCCAGCCGCCGCTATGCTCAAAGATTTCTCCATTCAAAGCCTCTTCATGGGTTGCCTTACCGCGTTTGTCGGCTTTGCCAGTTCCTTCGCGGTCGTGCTGCATGGATTGCAGGCGGTCGGTGCGACGGACGCGCAGGCCGCATCCGGTTTGACGGCCCTGTCGATCGCGATGGGGCTTTGCGCCATCATCCTCAGCATAGCAACGAAGCTGCCCATCAGCATTGCCTGGTCGACACCGGGCGCGGCACTTCTCGCCAGTGCGGGCGCCATCGAGGGCGGCTTTCCGGCGGCGGTCGGTGCTTTTCTCGTCTGTGCGGTGCTGATCGTGGTTGCCGGCCTGTTCCGGCCGCTCGGGCGGGCAGTCGCGGCTATTCCGCCGGCGCTGGCAAATGCCATGCTTGCCGGTGTGCTGCTCGGGCTTTGCTTTGCGCCCGTGAAGGCCATCGCATTCGATCCGCTGCTTGGCCTGCCGATCATCATCGCCTGGATCGTCGTCGGCGCATTCAAGCGGCTCTGGGCCGTGCCGGCGGCGCTTGCCGCCTTTGTACTGGTACTGGCTTTCGGCGTGAAGGTGCCCAATGGAGCGCTGGCATCGCTGGAACATTCGCTGCTGCCGAGCCTCGAACTGGTCAGGCCGGCATTCACCGTCGCCGGCCTCGTTTCCATCGCGCTGCCGCTCTTCATCGTCACCATGGCGTCGCAGAACATTCCGGGCATCGCGGTGCTGAAGGTCCACCACTATGATCCGAAGCCCGGCCCGCTCTTTGCGATCACAGGCGTGTTTTCGCTGTTCAGTGCGCCCTTCGGCGGCCATGCCGTCAATCTTGCCGCGATCACCGCTGCCATGTGTGCGGGACAGGACGCCCATGCAGACCCGCAGCGGCGCTATTGGGCGGCGATCATTGCCGGTGTCGTTTACATTGTCCTCGGATTGCTCGCCGGTGCCGTCACTGCCTTCGTGGCGCTGGCGCCGCCGATCCTGATCGAGGCCGTGGCCGGCCTTGCGCTGGTCGGCGCATTGTCCAACTCGGCCATGAACGCTTTTCAAAAGCCAGAATCGCGCGAGGCGGCCGCCATCACCTTCCTCGTTACGGCATCGGGTGTCTCCTTCGGCGGCATCTCAGGCGCTTTCTGGGGGCTGATCGCCGGTGGATTGATGATGGGACTGTCGCGCATGGTGCAACTGCTTAAGAACTGAGCCGGGGGTTGCTTCTTTTTTGTCCCACGGCTATAAGCGCGACCATGAAGACGACTGGCGCGAAGATTTCCGAACAGATTGCACGTGGGCGCGTTGCCCTGCGTGACAATACGCGCGCCCTGACTTCGCTTCTTCTTCTCGGCCTTACGCGCGGTTGCCGGGTCCTTTGAGGAGCGCTCGGCGGCCGTAGAGCCCGCCCGGCCATTGCTCCTCGCGACATATCCCCAAAATCGATAGGATACCCCGCAGCGGGTCCGTATTTGTCATCGCCAAGCCGCACACGATCGGTTAAGACGCGGGGCAAATGACGGGAAAGGAAGAGACGAAACATGGACGCGAACAGCCATTCCCCCAAAGGCATGCCCGAGGCAGCGGTGAAATACCGCGCTTACCCGCAGATCAATATTCCCGACCGAACCTGGCCTTCGAAAACCATCACCAAGGCGCCGATCTGGTGCTCCGTCGATCTGCGCGACGGCAATCAGGCGCTCATCGATCCCATGGGCCATGATCGCAAGGCACGGATGTTTCATTTGCTGCTGGAAATGGGGTTCAAGGAAATCGAGATCGGTTTCCCCTCGGCATCGCAGACCGACTTCGATTTCGCCCGCTGGTGTATCGAGCACGGCAATGTGCCTGACGATGTTTCCCTGCAGGTTCTGGTGCAGTGCCGCCCAGAGCTGATCACGCGCACCTTCGAGGCTCTGGAAGGCGCCAACAGGCCGATCGTGCATTTTTATAATTCCACCAGCGAATTGCAACGCCGCGTGGTTTTTGCCAAGGATGTGAAGGGCATCAAGGAGATCGCGGTCGATGCCGCCAAGATGATCACCGACATGGCGGCCAAGGCGGGCGGCGGTTATCGCTTCGAATATTCGCCTGAGAGCTTTACCGGCACCGAACTGGAAGTGGCGCTGGAAATCTGCAACGCCGTCATCGATGTGGTGAAGCCGACGCCGGACAACAAGCTGATCATCAACCTGCCGTCCACCGTCGAAATGGCGACGCCGAACATCTATGCCGACCAGATCGAATGGATGTGCCGCAATCTCGACAACAGAGAAAACCTGATCATCTCGCTGCATCCGCACAATGACCGCGGCACCGGTATCGCGGCTGCCGAACTGGCCCTGATGGCAGGCGCCGACCGTGTCGAAGGCACGCTGTTCGGCAATGGCGAGCGCACCGGCAATGTCGATGTCGTCACCATGGCGTTGAACATGTTCACGCAAGGCGTCGACCCCGAGCTGGATTGCTCCAATATCGAGCGCATGAAGGAAGTCTTCGAATATTCCAACCAGATGGCGATCGGCGAACGCCATCCTTACGTTGGCGAATTGGTCTACACCGCCTTTTCCGGCTCGCATCAGGATGCGATCAACAAGGGCATGAAGGCGGCGAAGGTTGCCAACCATCCGGTTTGGGAAGTGCCGTATCTGCCGATCGATCCGCAGGATGTCGGCCGTACCTACGAGGCAATCATTCGCATCAACTCGCAGTCGGGCAAGGGCGGCATCGCCTATATCATGCAGCAGGACTACGGCCTCAACCTGCCGCGCAATCTCCAGGTGGAATATCGCGAGGAGATCCAGCGCATCACCGACGAAGAGGGCAAGGAGCTGCCGTCGAAGCGGATCTACGAGCACTTCATCGAGCGTTACGTGACCCAGTCCGGCGGGCGCATCCGCTTCGTCGATCACCACACCTTCGCCGATCCCGAGAACAAGGGGCAGCGCATCGTCGCGGCCGAGATCACCGACAATGGCGAGGTGAAGCGCATCGAAGGCCGCGGCAATGGCCCGATCGACGGCTTCATCAATGCTCTTTCGATCTATCTCGGCATTCCGATGTCGGTCGAGGATTATTCCGAGCATTCGTTGCAGCACGGCTCGAATGCTTCGGCGATTTCCTATGTCGAGACCTCCTATCCCGGCGGCAAGCTCTTCGGGGCCGGGATTAACACCAACATCGTCGCCGCCTCTCTCGAGGCGATCGTCTCGGCGGCGAACCGGGTGCTCGATATCCACGCCCAAAAGGGCTGAATTTCAGCCGTCATGGCCTAACGAAGATAAAATCCCCTCGATGCCTTCGAGGGGATTTTTTGTTTTTATGGTTCAGCGACCTGACTGTCGCAAGTGCCGGGCGGTCCGCCATCCAACCCCGCACGCCCCAATCTAGCCACTGAAATACGAAGTGGGCACAGCGTCAGTATGGCTTCGTCTATCCATCAGTATGACGTCGTCAAACCCAATGTAGTGCGCAGACAAACATGCGCAGAATTGGCCGGCCTATCTCGAATTGGTACCTGTTGGCTGTTGGGGGGCTGGCAACTAGAAGGTGAACGATCATGGACGTGTATGAGGCGGTCAAGAGTCGACGGGCGGTGCGCAAGTTCACCGATCAGGCTATTCCGAAGGAAGTGTTGGAGCGCGTGCTGCTTGCCGCGGCCTGGTCGCCCTCGGGATCGAACATCCAGCCGTGGAACATCTTCGTAATGACCGGCGAGCCCCTTGCCGAGCTGAAGAGACGTGCCGGCAAACGCGTGGTTGCACACGACGCCTGGGACGAGCGGGAGTATGAAATGTATCCGCGCGAACTGAAGACCCCCTACCGCGAGCGTCGCTCCGCCTTCGGGCATGAGCGCTACAGCGCACTCGGTATTGCGGATGGCGACTGGGAGGCAGCTCAGAGAGCTGCTTCCGCGAATTGGAATTGTTTCGGCGCGCCCGCCGCCATGTTCTGCTATATCGACCGCAACCTGGGTACACCCCAATGGGCCGATCTGGGCATGTATCTTCAGACCGTCATGCTGCTGCTGCGCGGCGAAGGGTTGCACAGTTGCACCCAAATGGCATGGTCGGTGTATCGCAAGACCGTCGCGGAACTCCTGTCGCCACGCGAAGGGCTCATCCTCTTCTGTGGCATGTCGATCGGATACGAGGATGTCACTGAGCCGTACATTCGCACCGGCCGGGCGCCGCTCAATGAGACCGTCACCTTCGTCGACTCGATTTCGCAACCTTCAAGGCAAACAGCGCCCGACGATGCGTTGCTGGGTGTATGAAACGATACCCCACGTCGCGAAAGCCTTTACCGGAAGCATTCGGACGCGAAACGAAATTCTGTCAACGCACACCTACGGGTCAACAACCAAGGGGATTACGACAATGAATTCAATTTTTCTAAGGCTATTTGTGACGGCTGCTGTTTGCTTCATGGGCACTTTGCCGGTTGCCGCGGAAAACAATGCTCAAGTCACACCGCTCATGAAAAAGGACCTTCCAAACTATCCTGGCAAGGAAGGGTTGATGATATCGGTCGAGTATGGGCCAGGAGGTTCCGATCCTATTCACAAACATGATGCAAATGCATTCGTCTATGTTCTGGAAGGCTCGATCGTTATGCAGGTCAAGGGACAAAAAGAAGTCACCTTGTCGCCGGGAGAAACCTTCTATGAAGGTCCTTCCGACATTCACTTGGTCAGCCGCAACGCAAGCAAGACCAAACCGGCAAAATTCATCGTTGTGCTTCTCAAGAACAAGGATGCTCCGGTTGTCATACCCGTAAAGTGATCTCGGGTATTATGGCAAAGGCTCAATGCTGCCTTATTCAGCAAGGATAGCCTGAGGCGACCATTGTGATGGTCGCCTTCGCATTTTGGCGTGCGGGTCGGATGCTGCGGTCGGTCGACTGGCTGCCCGGCACGATCGTCGATTAGACATCGTCGCCGATGAAGCCGCCGGATTGGCGCGCCCATAATGCGGCGTAGATGCCGTTTTGCGCGAGCAGATCATTGTGGGGACCATCCTCGACGATCCTCCCTTCATCAAGGACGACGATGCGATCCATGCGGGCGATGGTCGACAGGCGGTGGGCGATCGCGATGACGGTTTTGCCTTCCATGACGCCGTAGAGCGTATCCTGGATGACAGCCTCCACCTCCGAATCGAGCGCCGACGTCGCCTCGTCGAGCACGAGGATCGGCGCGTTCTTCAGGATGGCGCGGGCAAGGGCGATGCGTTGCCTTTGTCCGCCCGATAGCTGGACACCGCGCTCGCCGACATGGGCGTGATAGCCGGTACGGCCTTCGTGATCCCGGAGGGTCGCGATAAATCCGCTTGCCGCCGCCTTATCCGCCGCCGCCATCATCACGCTTTCGGAGAACCGAGGGTCGCCATGGGCGATGTTGTCGCGAACCGAGCGGTGGAGCAGGGCGGCATCCTGGGTCACCATGCCGATCTGCCTGCGCAGGCTCTCCTGCGTGACCCCGCGGATATTCTGTCCGTCAATTTCGATGGAGCCTGCTTCCGGATCGAAGAACCGCAACAGCAGCTTGACAAGCGTCGACTTGCCGGTACCGGAACGGCCGACAAGGCCGACCTTTTCGCCGGGTGCGATCCGCAGCGAAACGCCGTCGAGACCGCCATTGCCCTTGCCGTAGTGGTGCGTCACATCTCTGAAGGCGATGGCACCGCCGTCGATCGCGAGCGGGCGTGCGCCGGGTGCGTCCGTAACGGCGAGCGGTTGCGCCACGGTCAGCAGCGATTGCCGCATTGCGCCGAGATGGCCGAACAGCGACGAGACGGCGTCGAGCATCCATTCCGCCATGCCGGTGATGCGGAAGCTCAGGGCGAGCGAGGCAGCGATCAGGCAGAGCGGCGCGCTGCCGGCCTGCCAGAGGATCACGGCATAGCCAACGAGGCCGACGATCAGAAAGCTGCCCAGGAACAGCATGCTCGAATTGACGGTGACTTCGAGCTTCTGCACGCGCACGAACGTCCTGCGGGCGGCGGCAAAGCGTTCCCGTCCTTCACGATCCTCTTCCGCCGTGTTGGCAAAGAGCTTGATGATGTCGATGTTGGCGTAGGTGTCGACCAGCATGCCCGTCAAGGCGGCATAGGCGCCCTGAAACTCCTCCGACGCCTCGCGGAGCCGCGGTATGACAAATGCCATCAGACCCAGATAACAGCCAAGCCAGAGGAGCAGGGGCCAGATGAGACGTAGATCGATCGAAGCCATGAGCCATAAGGAGCCGGCGACATAGATCGTGACGAACGATAGCGTATGCAGCACCGAGTAGGCCGCTCCAGTCGCGGAATTGCCGATATCGCGCACCTGACTGGCGATACGTCCGGAAAAGTCCCGGCGGAACCAGCCAACGGATTGCCGCAGGACATGGCGATGGGCGCGCCAGCGGAACAGGGTCTCGGCATTCGGCCGAAAGGCGATGTCGTCGAGGCTTTCCCGGATGTAGCCGGCGAGCGGCCGCCCAATCAGCACAAGGGCGGCGGCAGCCAGCAATTCAGGGCCGTGGGATGCCCAAAGCTGATCCGGCCGGGCGGCTGCCAGAATGTCCACGAGCTGGCTGGTATAGCCGATGAGCCAGATCTCGATCGCCGCACCGATGGCGGTCAGGGCAAGGCTCATTGCCATGACGAAGCGGAACGGATGCAAGTTGCTCTTAAGATACCGCCATGGGTCGGACGGCGGGTTCAGATCAGCATAATGTTGGAATGGATCGACGAGCTTTTCAAAGCGACGAAACATGAGTGCCCTCCAGGGGCGAGACATGACAATTTGATGGACGGGCCGAACAAGCAGCCCTTCACGGCACTGCTTTTCAGCGGTGGTTTCCTGTGCCGTGAGATCTCATCAAACGCTCTCCTCTCAAGTCGCTTGGCGGTTCTATAACGCAAGATGCCGCCGATGTCAGTAAAAATGGCAAAGAAATCTATCGAACGGCGGGCGTTTACGGACGAGCGCGAAACTCGCGACGCCATTCGACCCAGCTATTGTCCAATAAGCTGAATTCCCGGGCGGCTGATCGGCATGATAAATTAAGCCAGCGGCAAACCTGTTTTGGGGGGGACGTCATGCCACGCATCGCCAATCTGTATTTCAAGACAGCAATCATCTTTCTGATCATCGGAATTGGAATAGGCCTGAAAATGGCAATCACCGAAGATCACAGTGTCATCGGCGCCCACGCGCATGCCAATCTCCTCGGCTGGGTGACCATGGCGCTCTTCGGCGGTTACCATGCGTTGAACCCGCAAAAGGCGGAGAGGCGACTGGCGATGATTCAGTATTACATCTACACCGCCGGCGTCGCAGTCCTGGTGCCGGCATTATATCTGATGCTTCTCGGCAATATGGCGATGGAACCGATCGTTGCGGCAGCATCGATCGTGACCTTCATCGGCGTTCTGCTGTTCGCCTTCATCATCTTTTCAAGTGAGCAGGCCACCGCGACAATTTCGCCGGCGCCGTCTCGCTGATCTTGCAACAAGAGACGGCAGGGGCATCAACACCGCCATCTGCCGCCGTCAGGATTTTTGCGCGGAAAGTTCCTCGCGCCGTTTCAACAGGCGTTCGAGCTCTTCTTCCTGTTCGGCGATGCGCTCCGATGCAAGTTCCTCGTCTGCCGCGCCGGAGTATGCGGCGGCCTGTTCGATCAACTCGCGAAGATTTTCTCTTATTGCCGCAATGCGCTCGTCAATTTCCGGGATGGTCAGCAGAATGTCGGACATGGTCAATCTCCAGAAAATGCGCCCGTCGGATTGAGGCCACCGGGTGCGATTGGATTGGCAGATGAATAATATCCTCGGCTGAATGGAAGTCGCAAGCAGGCCAGCAGGCCAACTCAAATTTCCGACGATACCCTGTCGGCGATTTCGTCGAGCATAGCGTCGGAGGAGGGACCAACGACGGCATAGGCGGTGCCGCTGCGATGCCAGGATACGATGCTTACGTCATCCCTGATCGTCTCGTTGAAATTGCCGTCGTCGGCGATGCCTTCGTCCTTCATGAAACAGATGGCGACAACATCGCCGTCGATGTCCTTGTAGATCAACTGGCCGGCCGGTTTGCCGTTGGCGATGAACATGCGTGCGCCTTGGAAGACCAACCCGTCGGCGGCGAGATCCGGTATGTTGAATTTCACACCGACGGTGCCAGTCAGCCATTTGACGATCTCGTCCGTCTCCGTCGCCTGTATTTCGACGATATGGCGAGGCTGATGCGCATAGATGCGGTGATAGGCGACAATATCGTCCAGCCATGTGCGGTTCGGCGCCGGTGAGACCGGGGCAGCAGCCGGTGTGGCGGAGGGCTGCATGCCGAAGAGATAACCGATGCCGCCGCCGACCACGAAGAGAATGAGAGCGGCCGCGAGTGCCTGGCGGCCGGTCGGAGCAAGCTTCAGGGATGGCCGGGAAAGGCGAGGGGCGGGCTCGCGCGCCTTCGGCGCCTGCGCGCTCTTGATGGAACGCACCAGCGCCAGCGGTACCGGCTCCTTCAGCACTTCGTCGAAGGCTTTGCGACCGACGTCGGAGCCATGCTTCAGCTCATTGAAAATTCGCCGCGCTTCGGGATCGGAGGCGATGAGCCGCTCCAGCTCCTCTTTCTCCTCGCGGCTCGTCTCGCCGTCCATAAAGGCGGACAGACGAGTTTCGAGCGGCATTTTCTTCATGTCCTGCAATGCTAAAACCTTCGCGGCGAGCGGCTGTGACCTTGGGTGGCGAGGCGAAGGCGGGCGCCCGAAAGCCGGGACGCCACCGTCGCCAAGGAAATGCCAAGAATATCGGCCGTCTGCTTGTAGCTGTGCCCTTCGACATCGACGAGCAGGAAGACACTGGCAAGTCCTTCGGGCAAAGATGTGACCATTTGATGTGCTTCGCTTGCTTCGACCGGATTGCCGCGCATGCCGGGCGTTGTCAGTTCGCCCTGTTCCAGGGCGCTGCCTTTGGCAGCAGGCCGCAGTCGATGACGCCTGGCATCATCCACCCAGTGATGACGGGCCATGGTGTAGAGCCAGCTTTCGAGCCGGCCGTCATTGTTCCACAGATGGAATTTCGCAATGCCGCGCTGGCAAACGCTCTGCACGAGCTCGTCCGCGTCAGTCACATCGCCCGCGAGGGTCAAGGCAAAACGCCGGAGCTTCGGAAGAAGGCCGACCAGATCTCGTCTGATGTCGATGGCTGCTACCGGCGTAGGCATTGTCTTTCCAGAGAGGTGTTGAGGGTTGTCGAGCTACGGTCGCCCTCCGGCAAAAGGCGGCTTTCCTTTCGGAAAAAGCTCACTGAACCGAAGGATCTTTCTGTCCTGGTATGAACCATTTTTGTGCCGTTTCGCAAGTCATCAAAAAGCGGTTGTGCGCTTCATCTCCACTTCTCACACGATCTTGAGGAATGGGATCTACGCGCCTCTTTCAATACCTGATTTGACCATTCAGCGATTGCAGCAGCGAGCGATAAGCCCAGGTGTTTTCGCCGCCGCGATCGCGGATTTCAACGAGCTGCACGCGCGCGCCCTGGACATCGCCTTGTTCGAGCAGCGCCTGGCCCATGTAGGAGCGCGCGAGAATATAGTTCTCGTCGCGCTGGAGGGCCTTGCGATAATAAGTCATGCCAAGCTGCATGCGTCCGGCCTTGCGGTTGGAATAGCCGAGATAATTGAGGATGCGGGGATCGTCCTGGTTCTTGGCAAGCTTCAGGACGGTGATGGCGTTATCGTATTGGCCGGCATAGGCGAACTCGCGCGCCGCCTGGAAAAGCTGATCGTCGTTAAAACCACTTTTCTGCGGTTTCACGCATTCTTTTTTATCCTTGTCCCAGACCTTGCCATCCGTGCATCTGGTCGTGGTTTTGGTCTTCGGCGGCGGTGCCGTCTCATCGCTCTCGGAGCCGGCGGCGAGCGCCTGCAGGCTGGCGCAAACGAGAAATCCCACGGCAAGCGCGGTCACTGCGGAATTCTTCATCGCTACACCAAAGCCCATCATTTCCTCCCGAAATTCGATGAAAGAATTGTAGCTCGGGATATTCGAAAACGCTACCGAAACGACGGAACCACCTTCACAAAATGCCACAGATTATGACGCCAGAATGTCCACGCCTTGATCCTCTACATCGTCGCCCCGTGCGTTGACGCTGAAGCGCTCGGCCTTGAGCTCCCAGGCGCCGGGTTGGCCAGCAATCGTGAAGAGATTGTAGGCGGCGGCGGGCTTCAGCCCGCCAGGACCTTGGGAAGCGGATGCAATACCGATGACGGGCACGGGGCCTGTCTGCCCCCTCAGCCAATGCAGCGTGTTAAGATGCGTATGGCCGTGCAGAACCAGTTCGGCCCCGCCTGTCGAGACGACGGCGGCGAAGCGACGGATGCCGATCATGCGCTTATAGAAGCTGGTGGCGCCGCGGATCGGCGGATGGTGGATCATCACCACGCGAAAAAGACCGGCCTCGCCGGCGGCGCGCAGCATGTTCACCGTCTCACGCGCCTGCCGGGCCGAATAGAAGCCGCTGGCGGCAAAAGGGGGCGTTGCCACCGCCGTCGAGCAGCCGATCAAAGCGACTCGCTCGCGAATGCGCAAGTAGGGGAAAATGCGCCGATCTTCCTGCCATTCAGCCGGAGCATGGTCGCCCTGGACATAAGGATACCAGGCGCGCATCGCCTTCTCGTACGAGCCGGGCACATAGGCATCGTGATTGCCGGGCACGACGGAGGTGAAGGCGGGATCGCCGAGCGTCTTCAGCCATTCCGCGGCGGTGCGGATTTCGATGCCGCTGGCGAGATTGACCAGATCGCCGGTCACGGCAAGATGATCGGCCTGTTTCGATTTTATGTCGTTGAGCAGAAGATCGAGCGTGCCGCCAAAAAGATGCTTGCGCCGGTTTCGGTGCCAGTTCACAAATCCGGTAATGCGTTTGGAGGCGAGTTCTCTAATCGAAAGCCGTGGCAAGGGGCCCAGGTGAACGTCGGAAATATGCGCGAGCTTGAACATGAGATGAGAGATAGCTCAGTCTATTGTCAAAACAAATACATCGGTTTTCTAGTGGTGGATTGCAACGCCGGAGCCGCGGCATGAACGACAGCACCGCTCCCGACGAAGCCCGCGGTTGGCGGGCGAAGCTGTTCGGCAGGATGCTGCACAGCTATTTCGTGCTCACCCGCAGCATGACCATGGGCGTCCGGGCGGCCTGTTTCGATAAGGAGGGTCGGATTTTCCTGGTACGGCATTCCTACGTCGCCGGCTGGCACATGCCGGGCGGCGGTGTCGAGCGGCACGAGACTGTGGAGCAGGCGTTGGCCAAGGAATTGCGGGAAGAGGGCAATCTGGCGATCTCGGGCCGGCCGCAACTCTTCCATGTCTACTTCAACAACCGCACCAGCAAGCGCGATCACGTCGTCTTCTACCGTGTCGAGGTCGAGCAGACCGCACTGCGCAAACCGGATCTCGAAATTGTGGAAAGCGGCTTTTTTCCGCTCGATGCCCTGCCGCCTGGAACGACCAAGGCAACCTACCGGCGGCTGAAGGAGCTGGAGGGCGACATGCCGCCCTCGAATTACTGGTAGGCTAGGCTGCCGCCTTAAGCAGCCTTTGCCAGCCGCTCTCGGCCATGCGGGCGGCCGAAATCAAGATCGGGACCCACCGGAACGATGCCGGTGGGATTGATCGTCTTGTGGCTGCGGTAGTAGTGATTTTTGATGTGCACGAGGTTGGTCGTCTCGGCAACGCCTGGGACCTGATAGAGGTCTCGGAAATATCCGGGCAGATTGCGGTAATCTTCGATGCGGCGGGTATTGCATTTGAAGTGGCCGACATAGACGGCGTCGAAGCGGGCGAGCGTGGTGAACAGCCGCCAGTCAGCCTCGGTCAGCCGGTCGCCGAAGAGATAGCGGCTTTGTTCCAGGCGCTTGTCCAGCATGTCGAGAGTTTCGAACAGGCGGCGGACATTTTGCTCGTAGGCTTCCTGTGTGGTGGCGAAGCCGGATTTATAAACGCCGTTGTTGACCGTGTCATAGACGATCTCGTTCAGCGCATCGATATCGCCGCGCAGATCCATCGGGTAAAAATCGTCCTTCGAGCCCGTCAGACCGTCGAAGGCGCTGTTGAGCATACGGATGATCTCGGCGGATTCGTTGTTGACGATCGTGCCGGTCTGTTTGTCCCAAAGGACGGGAACGGTGACGCGGCCGGAATAATGCGGATCGGCTTTGACGTAGATTTCCCAGAGCGCCTTTGCGCCGAAAAGGTGATCGACGGTACCGCCATCCCTGCCTTTGAACTCCCAGCCGTTTTCCAGCATCAGCGGATCAACGATGGATACGGAGATCAGGTTATCGAGCTTCTTCAGCTTGCGAAAAATCAAGGTGCGGTGCGCCCATGGGCAGGCCAGCGAGACATAGAGATGATAGCGGCCCGCTTCGGCCTTGAAGCCACCCACACCGCTCGGCCCCGGCGCGCCGTCGGCGGTGACCCAGTTGCGAAACTGTGAGGCTGCGCGCTTGAAGTGACCCTTGGTTTCCTTGGTGTCGTACCAGATGTCATGCCAGGCGCCGTCAACCAACATGCCCATTGCTCTTTCCTTTCGGAGATTCTGTCGAAGAACTTGATCGGGAAAATACGGCATGCCCGCAGAATTTCGAGACGGCAAACAATGAACAGTGCGTCACAGCACGATTGTGCGAAGAGCGACCGGTTTTCGAAGAAGATCATGTCTCAATGATCGGCCGCTCGCATTTTGCATTGGACGGGCAGGGTATTTCCTGCTATCGGGCTTGTCACACTTTGAGGACCACTTGCCATGGAAGCAATCAGAAGCCTGCGACGACGCCGATGATCCCGAACGCTCGCGAAGCGTTTTCGAGAACAATCCTGTATGTCTATCTGGTTTCTTTGGTCTAATGCACAAGCACGAACTGGTCTACCTCACTGAGGACGCGTCGCATGACGCCGTCATTGAACTCATCAACGAAGAAGCATTTGGTCCCGGCCGGTTCACCCGCGCCGCAGCGCGGATTCGCGAGCAGGGGCCGCATGACCGCTCGCTCTCTTTCATCTGCACCGACGACGGCGAGACGATCGCTTCCGTGCGGATGACGCCAGTGCTGGCCGGGTCCGTCAAAGGGCATCTGCTTGGACCGCTCGCCGTCCGGCCGTCGCACAAGAACCAGGGTATCGGCCGCGAGCTCGTGCGGATCGCCGTCGAAGCCGCCAAACGCAGGGGTTCGGAAGCAGTGATCCTGGTGGGCGATCCTCCCTATTACGGCCCACTCGGCTTCGAGAAGGTCGCCTACAACGCGCTCGCCTTTCCCGGGCCGGTCGACCCCAACAGGGTGCTCGTTGTCCCGATCGCCGCTGATACGCATGCGCGGCTGAAGGGCACGATCGTCTGGCGTGACGCAGATATTCCGGTTGTTGTCTCCGATGAGGAGAATGACGATGAAGATCTGCCGCTGAGGGCAATCGCGGTCTAGTCACAACGATTTCCACAGGCAGGGTAGCGCCGTGCCCGCGCGCTACCCACGCGCGGCATTTTTTCATCTATCTGTCATATGGCAAACCTAGAGTTTCCTCGGTTCTAAATTAGGACTGTTGCTAAACTTGGGGGTAGTGCAATGACCGGAAATCTCACGCAAAAAGACATATTCCCGACCAGCCAACTGGAAGAGGCTGATGGCGAGGGGCACAATGGCACCGGCAATCCGACGATGGGGGAAATAATCGGACGTCGCTTTTCCCGCCGTGGCTTCCTGCAGGGGACGCTCGCCGTTTCCGCAATCACTGCGACGGTGGGGCCGCTCGCTTTGCTGAGTGCGGAAAAGGCACGGGCCGCCGGCGGTACGGCTTTCGCGTTCAAGGAGGTCGAAGCCGGCGTTGATGCCGATCACCATGTCGCCGAAGGTTATGACGCCAACGTGCTGCTGCGCTGGGGCGACGCGCTCTTTGCCGATTCGCCTGCCTTCGATCCCAAGAACCAGACGGCCGAGGCCCAGCGCCGACAGTTCGGCTACAACAATGATTATGTCGGCTATATCCCGCTGAACGGTTCGTCCGAGCACGGCCTGCTGGTCGTCAATCACGAATATACCAACCCGCATCTGATGTTTCCGGGTTTGGTGACCATCGCTGATGGCAAGATCAAGCAGGCGCCGCTCAGCCAGGCGCAGGTCGACGTCGAAATGGCGGCGCATGGCGGTACGATCGTCGAGATCCGAAAGGTCGACGGCAAATGGCAGATCGTGCCGGATGGCCAATATAACCGCCGCATCACGGCAGCGACGGAGATGCAGTTGACCGGCCCGGCGGCCGGGCATGACCGGCTGAAGACGTCGGCCGACGCGACGGGCACGAAGGTGATCGGCACGATGAACAATTGCGCCGGCGGCGTCACGCCATGGGGCACCTACATCATGGCTGAGGAAAACTTCCATGGCTATTTCTCCGGCAAGCTGCCGGAAGGCCATAAGGAAGCGGCCAACTACAAGCGTTACGGTGTGCCGGAAGGCGCCTATGAGTGGGCGAATTTCTACGATCGCTTCGATCTTTCCAAGGAGCCGAACGAGCCGAACCGTTATGGCTGGATCGTGGAAGTCGATGCCCTCAATCCGCAGTCGGTGCCGAAGAAACGCACCGCGCTCGGCCGCGTCAAGCATGAGGGTGCAGCCAATATCGTCTCCAAGGATGGCCGTGTTGTTCTCTATCTCGGCGACGACGAACGCTTCGACTATGTCTACAAGTTCGTGACCGCGGGTACCTATAATGCGGCCGACCGCGCCGCCAATCTCGATCTGCTCGACAATGGCACGCTTTATGTCGCCAAGTTTTCGGAGGATGGTACGCTGAAATGGCTGCCGCTGACCTTCGGCCAAGGTCCGCTGACGGCGGAAAACGGGTTTGCCAGCCAGGCCGATGTCCTGATCGAAACACGTCGCGCCGCAGACCTGCTCGGCGCAACCAAGATGGATCGGCCGGAAGACATCGAGCCCAATGCAGTGAACGGCAAGGTCTATGTCATGCTGACCAACAACACCAAGCGCAAGCCGGAGCAGATCGACAGCGCCAATCCGCGCGCCGATAATGCCTTCGGTCATATCATCGAGATCAGCGAGGACGACGGCGTGTTTTCAGCGACGGCGGGCAAGTGGGAAGTGCTGCTGAAATGCGGCGATCCTTCCGTCGCCGATGTCGGCGCGTCCTTTTCGACGGACACCACGAAGAACGGTTGGTTCGGCATGCCGGACAACTGTTCCATCGATGCTGCCGGCCGCCTCTGGGTGGCAACCGATGGCAACAATAACAAGGCGACCGGCCGCACCGATGGCCTCTGGGCCGTCGATACGGAAGGCGCGGCGCGGGCGACATCGAAATTGTTCTATCGCGTGCCGGTCGGCGCCGAGCTTTGCGGCCCGCTGTTCCTTCCCGATGACCAGACGGCCTTCGTCGCCGTACAGCATCCCGGCGACGGCGGCGATGACTGGTCCGGTCACGGCCGTCCGTCCTATTATGAGGACCTGTCGACCCGCTGGCCGGACTTCGAGCCGGATATGCCGGTCCGGCCGGCAGTGGTGGTCATCACGAAGAGCGGTGGCGGCAAGATCGCGGTGTAGGGCTTAGCAGCAGGCTATCGCCCCGTTTCCATCAGCGGGGCGATAGTTTTTTCTGCAGAAAGTAGCGGCTGCGGCCGATGGGAAAATCCGGCAGCTCGCCGAAGATGACATAGCCCTGCCGTTGATAGGCGCGGAGCGCCTGGGGATTGAAGGTATCGATCCAGGCGCCTTGGCAACCGCGCGCGACCGCTTCCTTCTCCGCCGCTTCCAAAAGCTTTCCCGCCATGCCTTGACCGCGCAGCGTTTCCGGTACGAACAGCCATGCCGTGAATAGCCAGCCCCAGGCCGTGTAGCCCGAGATACCGCCTATGGTCTTGCCGCTTTCGTCGCGGATCAGAACGGCGAGTGAGCGGCGCCTGGACGGGCCGACATCGGCGGCGTTAAAGGCCGTCAATCCTTCGCCGATCGCCGCGAGTTCGCTTTCTGACGGGGCATCGGTCACTTCAAGTTGCGGCATCATATTCACCGTCCTTCACGCCACCACATGGCGGAGAAGGCGAAGAGGAGGGCTGCAAGGCCGGCGAAGCCCGCAAAAAGGGGCAGGGTGTTGACGCCCTTCAAGACGGTTTCGTCAGTCATGCGGATGGTCAGGCGCTGGTTGTCGGCGATGCGAACCGCGCCGCGCACCGGCAAGATCGGCGGGACGGTGACGCCGCCGCCGGAGCTGGCAACCCGGGTGACAAGTCCCTTGGTCTTTTCCGCCAGAGGCTTCAGCGTTTCCGTGGTCGAGATCATAGCCTTGAATTCCGGCGCGTCGACGGCGCCGACATGCACCAGAGTCGAGAGATTGCCGCTGGTGATCTGGTAGAGGCCGATTTCGCTCATGTGCTTCTGGGCCTGATAGAGGCCGGGCTGCGTCTGCTTCAACTGTATCGTCTCAGTGCTGCCGGAAGGTGCTTTGACGGTCGCAGGGCCGGGATCGTCGCCGATGGTCTGGCGAGTGACTTCCAGCGAACGCCCGGCGGCGCGTGCTGTCAGTGCCTCTTCCTCCAGAGCCGGTTCTTTCAGGAGCCAATGCGCGATGCGGCGATAGAGCGACACATGCGGCCCGCCGCCTTCGTAGCCGCGCGCCCAGAGCCAGCCTTCATCGGAGAGCAGCATGGCGACGCGGCCCTGGCCGACGCGGTTCAGAACCAGCAGGGGATGGTTATCGGCGCCGACCATCACGGTCTGGCCTTGCGGTTTCTCGACATCGACGCTGCGGAACCAGCGTCCCCAATGCGGCGGTTCGGTGTCCGATCCGTCGAGACCGCGCGTGACCGGATGCTTGCGGCCCTGTTCCGACAGGCGCGGATAGAAGGGCTTCTCAATCATCTGGCCGGTCGGCTCGGCCGGAAGCACGGAGGACAGCGGCGTCAGTGCAATCGAATTGCCGGCCGCATGTTCGGGGCCGGCAGCCACCAGCAAAGCGCCGCCGTTTTCGACATATTGGGCCATGTAATCATAATAGATCGTCGGCAGGACGTTCGGGCGGTCCTGATAACGGTCGAAAATGATCAGGTCGAAAGAACTGATCTTGTCGACGAAGAGTTCACGCGTTGGGAAAGCAATCAGCGATAACTCATTGATCGGCGTGCCATCCTGCTTGTCCGGCGGACGCAAGATGGTGAAATGCACGAGGTCGACGGCAGCGTCTGATTTCAGGAGATTGCGCCAGGCGCGCTCGCCGGCATGCGGTTCGCCGGAGACGAGCAGCACACGCATGTTCTGGCGGATGCCTTCGATCAGTTGGACGGTGCGGTTGTTGATGGGCGTCACTTCGCCGGGGACTTCGGCGACGGCGAATTCAAGCACGTTGTTGCCGGCGCGCGGCACCTTGAAGCTGAAGGGGGTATCCTGGCCCGGCGTCGCCTGCAGCGTGGCGATCTCGTCGCCATTCATCCTGACGGTAACGGCCGCAGTGCCGCCAGGGCTTTTGCCGTCATCGACGACGCGCAGCACGAGCTGTTGCTCGTCATTGACGATGCCGAAGCGAGGCGCGCGCACCACCTCTATGCGACGATCGAATTCGTCCGGCTTGCCGGTGATCAGCCCGTGGATGGGCGCATCGAAGCCGAGTGCCTGATTGACGCTGGGAATATCGTGGATCTGACCGTCGGTCAGGAAGATCGCGCCGCCGACACGAGCGGGCGGCACGTCGGCGGTCGCCGAGGACAGCGCAGCGAAGAGCCGTGTCGACGGCGACTCGGATTCGGCGGGTTCGCGTACTTCGACGATCCGCGGTTCGATCCGCGGGAATTGCGCCAACCGGTCCTTGAGTGCCGCCAAAGCATCGTCGGTCATCTTGACGCGCTCCGGCGTCTCCTGGCTCGGACTGCGGTCCACGATGACGGGGACGATCGTAGAGAGCTGGTCGCGGTCCTCCTGCATTAGCACGGGATTGGCAAGGGCCGCCAGCAGGGCGAATGCCGCCAGTGTGCGGATCCAACTGCCGCGCATGCGCCGGTAGATCCCGAGCGTGACAATACCAAGCGTCAGCACCGCAAGCGCGGCCAGAACGGGCCAGGGCAGGAAGGGGGCGAAACCAATATTCATCTTACTGCCCCAACCGTTCCAGAATGTCCGGGATGTGCACCTGATCGGACTTATAGTTGCCGGTCAGCATGTACATCATGATGTTGACGCCGGTGCGGTAGGCGTATTCGCGCTGTGTCTCGTCCGGCGGCACGGTCGGCAGCAGCGGAGAGCCATTGTCGTCCGTTGCCCAGGCGCCGGCAAAGTCGTTACCGGTGATCATGATCGGCGTCACCCCATCCGAGGAGGAGACGGCATGGCCATCTGCGCGCGTATCCTGTCGCGCCTCGATCCAGAGCGGGCTGTCGGCGTAGCGGCCGGGAAAGCTCGATAGCAGGTAGAAGGATTTGGTGAGCACGTGACCGGCGGGCACCGGCTCCAGTGCCGGAATCTCGAGATTGGCGAGGATCGTTTGCAGCCGCTGGCCGTTCGGGCTGGGCGTGGTATTGTCGCCCATCGTGTCGATCGCGTCGCGCGTGTCGAAAAGCACGGTACCGCCATTGCGCATATAGGCGTCGATGCGGTTGATGGCATCGTTGGACGGCATCGGCGCGGCAGCGGAAATCGGCCAATAAATGATCGGATAGAAGGCGAGCTCGTCCTTGGCGGGGTCCACGCCCACAGGCGGTCCCGGCTCCAAAGTCGTGCGGTAGGTCAGAAAATCGGAGAGGCCAACAAGTCCACGCTCGGAAGTATGATCGACGTCGGATTCACCGGTGACGACATAGGCAAGATGCGTTTTGTCGAGCCGCGAATAGACGGTGTCGTTGCCGGGTTTGGAATCGTCGGCCCAGGTGTTCGTCGGATGCAGGAAGGCGGCAACCGATATGGCGAGCAGCAGCACCGCAGCTCCGCCAGCGATCGTCTTCGTCGATCTGCGAAGACGCGGGAAGGCGCCATTCATGAAGAGCACGATGAGGCTGTCTGCCAAAAGCACGAGGAAGGCGATGGTAAAGAGGATCGGCTTGGCCGACCAGGCCTCACCGCCGATCAGACCCTCATGCCCGATGGATACGCTGGAGCCGGAGATATCCAGCGGCCTGAGTTCCGCGCCGTCGGGTAGCACGTTGAGCGCAGTAAAGCCTTCTTCCGAGCCGTAGAGGCCGGGCGGGTTGTCGAAATTGGCCGCGATTGCACCTTTGCTGTTCGGGTCGAGGGGGCGGGCATTGCCGGTCTCGCTGGTCAGCACACCCTTGGCGGTCAGCAGCCGGAATGGCGGCAGCGCCTCGCTGGTCTTCGGGGCGCTTTCGGTCGAGGTGACGCCGCCGGAGCGCGAAAGCTGTACGATACGGCGCAGCATCTCCACAAAGTCGCCCGAGATCGGCAGGTCGGACCATTCGGGTTCGGCACTGACATGGAAGAGGACGATGCGACCGGCCTGCATCTGCTTTTCGGTCACGAGCGGTGTTCCGTCCGCAAGACTTGCCCAGGTGCGTTCGGCAAGATCGGGCGTCGGCTCGGCCAGCACCTGCCGCTTGATGAGGACGTTGGTCGGCCTCGGCATGCCGGCAAAGGGACCGAAGGAGGGGAAGTCGGCAAGCGGCTGTGGCTCGGCCCAGGAAAGTGCGCCGCCGAAGGTGCGCTCGCCCTGGCGCAACGTCACCGGCACCAGCGGATCGTCGGCCGGAGCTGCTGCGAGGCGCGGTCCGGCGAAACGCACCAGTGTGCCGCCGTTCTGGATCCATCGCTGCAGCGGTGCGTAGCTTTCCTGCGGCAGGCGGCCGACATCGGCCATGATGATGACGGAAGGGTTGCCAGCGAGCAGCTCGGGGATCGACTTCGCCAGATCGGCACTATTCGGCTGGATCAGATCGGCATAGGGCTGCAGGGCGCGCTGAATGTAATAAAGCGGCGACAGGATCGGCTGGAATTCGTCGGCCGCCTGTCCGGATAGCAGCGCCACGCGACGACGCTTGAAACCGTCGTCGAGCAGATGCACGGCGCCGGCGCTCGCATGGCGGTCGATGCTGATACGGGCGAAATCATTGCGCATTTCGAAGGGGGCGGTGATGGTGCCGGTCGCGATCGTCTGGCCGCCAGCGAAATTCAACGAGCCAGCCGCGATCGGCCGTCCCTGATTGTCCAGTGCGCTGAGCCCCAGTCGGAGCGGATCGCTGCCGTTCAGCCGCGTCGCGGTGACGGTCATGTTGTCGGCGGCGTTGGTGGCGCCGGTGATTGCCAGCACCTCGCTGCCATCGCTTTCGATCAGCCGCAATTCGCTGGGGCCAAGGGCGGCAAGCTGGTTGACAATATCGTCCTTGTCCCTGCTTTCGGCGCCGTCGGAGAGGAAGGCGATCGTGCCCGGCTTGGTGCCATTCAAAGCGGCTTTGATGGCTTGGGAGGCGCGCTGGCGATCCGGCACCAGCGGCCTTGCAGTCGACGCGTGGAGCTTGTCGCGCGCGGCGGCAGCGGCGCCGGGCGTGCTGTCGTTGCTCCGATCCGCGGTGAAGGCGATGGAGACAGGGATGCCTTTAGCATCGGCGTCGTCGATCAACGCATCGGCCGTTTGCACACGACGATCCCAATCGGCGGCGCTCGCCCAGCTATTGTCGATGACGAGCACCAACGGTCCGCTGCTCGACAGCGTATTGGTGCGCGGATTGAACATAGGATTGGCGATGGCGAGGATGACCAGAGTGGCAAGCACCATACGCAGCAGCGTCAACCACCAGGGGCTGCGCGCCGGCGTTTCCTCTCGCTTCAGGATCATTGCCAGGATGCGAAGCGGCGGAAACACTTCCGCTCTCGGATGCGGCGGCGTCAGGCGCAGCAGCCACCAGATCGCCGGAAGCAGAATCAATGCGCCGAGGATGGCCGGAGAGGCGAAAGCGAAGGAGAGCGCGCTCATGGCTGCCCCCCGAGCGTTGCTTTGGCGGGCATGCCGGAGAGATACATATGCACGGCGACCAGCGCTTCCGACGTCAGCCGGTCGGTGCGGTGGCTCACAAAGGTCCAGCCGAGATGCCGCAGCGATTGGCCGAGGCTTTCACGGCGGGCAAGATAGGCGCGCTGGTAATCTTCACGCAGGTTTTCCGCGCGGCCAGCCAACAGCTTTGAGCCGTTTTCCGGATCGGTGAATTCGGTGCGGCCGGCATAGGGGAAGATCTCTTCGGCGGGGTCTGCGACCTCGACAACGTGACCGCGCAATCCGCGGCGGGCCAGTGGTCCAATCCGGCCCATTATGCTTTCGGCGTCGTCCAGAAAATCGCCGATCAATACGATATCGCTCCAGCCACGGATCATGTTGGTCTGCGGTAGGCCGCCTTCGAGCGGCGTGTGCATCAGGGCGGCTGCCAGCCGCTCGGCGGCGTTGCGGGCGGAGACCGGTTCCATGACGCCGGGGCAGCCGATCCGTTCGCCGGAACGGGCAAGGATTTCGGCGAGCGCCAGCATCAGCACCAGCGCACGGCCTTCCTTCGAGACATGGCCGTAGGTCGATTTGTACATCATCGAGGGCGACATGTCGGCCCAGAGCCATATGGTGTGAGCCGCTTCCCATTCATGATCGCGGATATAGGTATGATCGTCGCGGGCCGAGCGGCGCCAGTCGATGCGAGACAGGCTCTCACCCTCGGCATAGGGGCGGAACTGCCAGAAGTTTTCGCCGATGCCGCGCTTGCGCCGGCCGTGCCAGCCGGCAATCACAGTATTGGCGATGCGCTTGGCTTCGACAAGGCAATCCGGCACGAGGGCAGCACGGCTGCGGGCTCGGGAGAGGGCATCATTGCCTGGGGTCGGGCTGACGATCTGTCCGATGGATGCCACGCGTTATACTCTCCTCGACACCCTGGGTTACGATCTCGACCGCTTGATCAGCCCTGCAATCACGTCCCGCACCGACATGCCTTCCGCACGGGCCGCAAAGGTCAGCGCCATGCGATGTTCCAGCACCGGCTCGGCCAGGGCATGCACGTCGTCGAGCGACGGCGCAAGGCGGCCTTCATAAAGCGCCCTGGCGCGGGCGCAGAGCATCATCGCCTGGCCGGCGCGCGGACCGGGGCCCCAGGCGACGTGCTTGTCGGTCGCATCATTGCCTTGGCCGGGGCGCGCGGAACGCACCAGCGACAAGATGGCGTCGACGACGCCGTCGCTGACTGGCATCTGGCGGATCAGCTTCTGAATTTCCATCAATCGCGCCGCATCGATCACGGCATGCGGCGTTGCTTCTCCGAGGCCCGTGGTTTCAAGCAGGATCTTGCGCTCATCGGCAAGTTCCGGATAATCGACATCGACCTGCAGCAGGAAACGGTCGAGCTGCGCCTCCGGCAGCGGATAAGTGCCTTCCTGTTCCAGCGGGTTCTGGGTCGCGAGAACATGGAACGGCGCGGGCAGATCGTAGCGCTGGCCGGCGATGGTGACATGATACTCCTGCATGGACTGCAGCAGCGCCGACTGCGTGCGCGGCGAAGCGCGGTTGATCTCGTCGGCCATCAGCAATTGCGCGAAGACCGGCCCCTTAACGAAGCGGAAGGAGCGGCGGCCGGTTTCGTCCTGGTCCATGACTTCCGAGCCGAGAATATCAGAGGGCATCAGGTCCGGCGTAAATTGGACGCGGTTGGCGGCAAGGCCGAGAACGGCGCCGAGCGTGGTCACCAGCTTGGTCTTGGCGAGGCCGGGCACGCCAACGAGCAACGCGTGGCCGCCGGCCAGCACGGCAAGAAGCGTATTCTCCACGACGCTTTCCTGGCCGAAGATGACCTTTGAGACTTCGGCGCGGATGGAGGCGATATCTTTCAACGCCTGTTCGGCGGATGCGATGATCGCCTGGTCGTCGAGGCTCGTTTCGGTCGATTTGATCATGCCCATTTGCGTCTCCAACGGCAGAAAAACGGTACGCGATTCGCAGACCTTACACATTTGCCCCATAATCAATAGAACCTATCGCCATGAAGATAGCTGACAAGCACGTTTCGAATGACTATCTCGTGAGAGAGGGCCGTATTCGTAACTAAGCACAAACCGGGACGGAAGAATGGCAACCGAGGAAATCAGAGAGGCGAGCGATGCGGCAAGTCTGGCTGCGCTGATTTCGCGCGCGGCTGGCGATGCCGGTGGACGCAAGAAGAGCCTGCCGCCCGTCGATCGCTGGAATCCCCCGTTTTGCGGCGATATCGATATGGAAATCCGCGCTGATGGCACCTGGTTCTATATGGGAACGCCGATCGGCCGTGCGCCGCTGGTCCGGCTGTTTTCAACGGTGCTGCGCAAGGATACGGATGAGAAGACCTATCTCGTCACGCCTGTGGAAAAGATCGGCATCCGTGTCATCGACGCGCCCTTCATCGCCGTCGAAATGAGCGTCACCGAGCGCGAAGGCAAGCGGGTACTGATGTTCCGCACCAATGTCGGCGATGTCGTCGAGGCGGGCAGGGAACATCCGATCCGTTTCGTGATCCGCGGCGAGAACGACGAGTTGAAACCCTATCTGCATGTCCGCGGCCGGCTGGAGGCGCTGGTGACGCGCGCCGTGATGTATGATCTCGTCGAACTCGGCGAGACGGTGGTGATTGCCGGGCGCGAGATGTTCTGCGTGTGCTCCGGCGGCACGATCTTTCCAGTCATGCCGGTCGCCGAATTGGATGCTCTGACGCGATGAGCGAGTTTCCGCTTTACTCGGCCGCCGAATTCCGGCGTCGTGCGCTCAATCAGAGCGGCAGCCCGATCGACCTTGCCTGGCGCGACCACGGCGACCATGCGCTCAATCCGGACACCATTTTGCAGGTCGAAGGCCTTAAGCTGCGCGACGCCGCGGTGCTTGTGCCCGTAGTGGACGACGGCGACGACGCCAATGTCATCTTCACGCTGCGCACCTCGACCTTGCGCAAGCATTCCGGCCAGATCGCCTTTCCGGGCGGCGCGATCGATCCGGAGGACGTTTCGCCGGAAATGGCAGCGGTGCGCGAGGCCGGTGAAGAAATCGGGTTGGCGGATGTTTTCATCGAGCCCGTTGCCCGCTTGCCGTATTATCTGGCTGCGACCGGTTTCCGCATCACGCCGATCCTCGCCGTGGTCAAGCCCGGCTTCGAACTGGCTCTCAATCCCACCGAGGTGGAGGACGCTTTCGAAGTGCCGCTCTCCTTTCTTATGGATCCCAGCCATCATGTGACCGACAGCATGGTCTGGCAGGGGATGGAGCGGCATTTCTACCGAATGCCCTATGGCCCGCGTATGATCTGGGGCATTACAGCCGGCATCGTCCGCACGCTTTACGAAAGGCTCTATTCATGACCTCCATTGCCGGTGAGGCCTGGTTCCAGGACGCAGCGCTGCAGCGGGTGCTGGCGTTGCTCAACGCCGATGGCGGCGAGGGACGGATTGTCGGCGGAGCTGTGCGCAACAGTCTGCTCGGGCTGCCGGTCGCCGATGTCGATATCGCCACCACGTTGCTGCCCGAGGCCGTCGTCGAGAGGGCTGGTGTCGCCGGCATCAAGGCAGTGCCGACGGGCATCGCCCACGGGACGGTGACGCTGGTGGTTGATGGAAAGCCTTTCGAAATCACGACCTTGCGGCGCGATGTTGAAACAGACGGCCGGCGCGCCCGGGTGGCTTTCAGCGATGATTGGCAGGCGGATGCCGAGCGGCGGGATCTTACGATCAACGCGCTCTATGCCTCTGCCGATGGCACGGTCCTCGATATGGTCGGCGGGCTCGCGGATCTGGAGCGCCGCAATATCCGCTTCATCGGCAATGCGGCGACGCGGATTGCCGAGGATTATCTGCGGATCCTGCGCTTCTTCCGCTTTTTCGCCTATTACGGCAGCGGAAGGCCGGATGCCGACGGATTGCGCGCCTGCGCGGCCGCCCGGTCGAAGATCGCGACGCTTTCGGCAGAGCGTGTCTGGTCGGAAATGAAAAAGCTGCTTGCCGCTAAAGATCCGGGCCGGGCTCTGCTCTGGATGCGGCAGGTCGGTATTTTGACCGAGGTCCTGCCGGAGACGGAGAAATGGGGCATCGATGCCATTCCCGCGCTTGTGGCGACGGAACAGGCCCTCGGCTGGGCGCCCGATCCGCTGCTGCGATTGGCAGCGATCGTACCGCCGGATGCCGCCAGATTGGCAAAGCTTGGCGAAAGGCTCAGGCTCTCGAAGGCCGAAGCCGCCTGTTTGCAGGACTGGGCGAATGCGCCGGGCGTCAAGGACGATGTGTCCGAAGCGGCCTTCGATCGCTTGCTTTACCGGCATGATGCATCGGGCCTTGCCACCCGGCTGAAGCTGGCGCTTGCCGTTGCGCGGGGCAAGGCAGAAGGCGATTTCAAGGAAATGGCGCGCGCTGCACGGCTCGGCAAGTTACTGGAGCGGACGGGACGCTGGAAGAAGCCGGTCTTTCCGGTCAATGGTGCGGATGCGCTTGCGGCGGGGCTCAGCGCGGGGCCTCAGGTTGGTAATATCCTGGGTAAACTCGAGCAACAATGGCTCGACGGCAACTTCGCCATGGACCGGGCGGCGCTTCTCGCCCGGCTCAAGGAATTGATCGAGTCCTGATGGCTATGATCGGGTGATCAGACGACGCTTGCCTCGTCGCGAATGCGGGCCTTGATATTGTCGACCATATTTTCGCGGATGATCGTCTCGCCATGGGTGTTGCGCATGTGCTCGACAGCGCGGCGAACCACTTCGGCATCGTCATTGGCCCGGGTGTGCCAATCGCAGCCCGGCACCAGCGTACCACATTCGAATAGTCGCATATCTGCCTCCTGATATTTTGACGCCATGAAAGACTTCACGCCGGACGGCCTGAAGGTCAAAACGCAAAAGGTGGGGAAAGGTTTCGGACGTCCGGCAAGGCTCCCACCCTGCCGGACGATGCTTTCCGGATATCAATCCGGCATGGCCCAGGATTTGAAGCAATCCGAAGACTGATACTTCGGAACGGGCGCTTGTTTTGCCGGGCGGTCGGATACGAAGCGGGCAACGTCGCTTGGCGACTTGCCGGCCAATTGCATTCTGACCTGCTCGATGAAGCAGGAGAGTGGCAGATCCGACCCGCTTCTAATCCTCATGTCTTCAGCCAGCCGGACTACGAATTCCGGCGTATCGACTGTGCGCGAAAGTTTTCGTTCATTCGCAGCTTCTGCCACTTGATTCTGTACTGCCATTACAACCTCCTCCGATTGAAACGAGCATTACGTAACCTCGGTACTCCTCCGAACTTATTTTAGGGTTTCTGTTTATTAGCAATTGGCATTCTATGGCCAACGCACGACGGGTGGCAAGGACGATAATATCGACTCTACGTTGCCGCCTGTCTTCAACCCAAATATTGTACCCCTATCGTAAAGCAAATTGAACTCCACATAGCGCCCGCGACGAATTAATTGTTCGTCACGATCCTCCTCGGACCATACTTCGTTGAAGTTCGAGCGCACGATCCGCGGGTAGACCATGGAAAATGCACGTCCGACATCGCGCGTAAACGCGAAATCGGCGTCCCAACCGCCTGCCTCCTCCCCAGAATGAAGCCAGTCGAAGAAAATGCCGCCGATGCCGCGCGGTTCGTTGCGATGATTTAAATAAAAGTAATCGTCGCACCATGTTTTATAGCGCTGATAGTCAGCAACCGCATGACGGTCGCAAACGATCTGCATGGCGCGGTGGAAGAGGACGCTGTCTGGATCTTCCTGCGTGCGCCGGCGGTTGAGCACCGGCGTCAGGTCGGCGCCGCCGCCGAACCAATGGCTGGTCGTCACCACCATGCGCGTATTCATATGCACTGTCGGTACATTCGGATTAACGGGGTGAGCGATCAGCGACAGGCCGGAAGCCCAGAAACGCGGATCTTCCTCGGCGCCCGGGATCTGGCTGCGGAAATCCGGCGAAAATTCGCCATGAACGGTGGACGTATGAACGCCGACCTTTTCAAAGACGCGGCCTTCCATGATCGACATGCGCCCGCCGCCGCCTTCACCGTTCTCCCTCAGCCAATCCTTGGCGACGAAACGTCCCGGCTCCTGGTCGGAGAGGGGGCCGGCAAGCTCGTTCTCCAACTGTTCGAACTGGGCGCAGATCGCGTCCCGCAAGCTTTCGAACCAGCCCCTTGCCGCTTCTTTCTTGTCTTCGATGTCCTCGGGTAGTCCTTTGGGAAGTTCCGGTCGTTCCATGCATGCTCTCCGGCGGTGCGGACCGCCAGAGGCCCGCGATTCGCGTAATGACGATTCCCGGTTTGAATATCAGCATCATCGCATCGTCACCAGCGCGCTGGGCCTGCCGGAGAATCGACTCGCAAAATGGCAAATGCGGTATTATCTTCGCTCTCAAAGGCGAGGTTTCATGATGAAAATACCCGGACCGCCGCCCCTTGACGGGTTGAGACGCAGGATATCACGTTACCGGCAAGAAAAGCCTGCCGGCGGAAAAGGTGATTTTGTCCGCGAGACGTTTTGTCTCAGTCGCCCCGAAGCGCGCGCCAAGGCGCGCGAATGGTTCGATGAATTTCCGAAAGCTGCCTATTGGACGGAAGTCGAAAGCTGGCGGCAGGTGGAAGGCGACCGCATCGAATTCACCATGCGACGCCTGCCATCCGCCGATTGAAGTGGCTAGATGTCTTCAGGCGGTTGATCGCTGGCAATTGATCATCCACGGCACACCGAACTTGTCGACCAGCATGCCGAAACGCTCCGCCCAGAAGGTTTCATCGATCGGCATGGTAACCGCGCCGCCCTCCTGCAAGGCCGCAAACAGTTTTTCCGCTTCTTCCGCTTTGTCGATTTGAACGGAGATAGAGAAACCGTATTTCTTGCCGTTTCACCTGGCCTTCCGTCGGACGCCATCAAGACAGCGTCACCGATCGTCAGCCGCGCATGCATGACTTTCTCGCGCCAGTGCTCCGGCGTTTGGCTCGCCACATTCGGGTGGCTGTAGTCCATGATAGTGAGTTCACCGCCGAGGCATTGCTGGTAGAATTCAAGGGCCTGCCTGCAATCGCCGTCGAAGATCAGATAGGCGTCCAGACGCATGACGTTTCCTCCATCTGTCATCTAAGAATGCCCCACAACATAGGCTTCTAAAGTGGCGATAATGTTATGGCGAGCAAATCCCCATATTGCTAAATAAAATCAAAGCATAAGAGACGAGGGGGATTAAGCCGGCTATTGCGTGTTTCGCAGCCGGCTCTCGATCAGCAGCCCGCTCTCATCCAGGATCGGATGCGCCACTGAGACGATGTGAGCGTTGATGCGCTTCAGGTCGCGCAACATGTCGAGGTGGAGCGAGCTGGTCTGCAGGCTGTCGACGCGGCCGTCGCGCAGGCGTTCGAGGTGGCGCTCCGAGGATTGTTTTTCCAGGCGGCGAACGTTGACTTTCACCTCCATGAGCTGGCGGGCGAGGTTGAAATCGCGGGTGACGAAGATGGTCTGGGCGATGCGCAGATTGTCGATCGTCAGCTTGAACAGGCTCTCCAGCTCCTGATAGCCATCGTCCGAGAAAGCCAGACCTTTGCCGATCTTCTTTGCCACCTGTTCGGCCAGGCCTTTTTCGATGATGTCGCCGATATGCTCGAGATTGATGGCATAGTCGATGATGACGATCGAACGGCGGCCGTTTTCGACGTCCAAGCCTTCGCGCCCGAGCTTGGAGAGATATATTTTTACCTCTTGCTGGATCCGATCGACGCGCTTTTCCAGAACGGCGATTTCTTCGAGCGGCGCCAGATCATTGTTGTTGAACGCGTTTTCGGTGCGGATCAGCATGCGCTCTATGAGATCACCGACGCCCAGAACCTCGCGCGTTGCGCTGGCAAGTGCGACGACCGGCGTGTTGAGGGCGTTGTGATCGAGATATTTCGGCCCGTCGTCGGTCTGCGGATCGTCGGCCACGATCCGCTGCATCGTTTTCGACAAAAGGGACGAGAAGGGCCAGGCGCAGATGGCGAGGATAACATTGAAGAGCAGGTGGATGTCGACCGGCAGCTTGGCCGGTGAAAAATGCAGGGATTGCATCCAGGCGCCGATATAGGCTGCAAAGGGTAGGACGACGAGACAGCCGATCGTGCGCACGATCAGATTGCCAAGTGTCACCCGCCGCGCAGAGGCGGGGCCGGAGAGGGTTGCCATGACCGGCGGGATCGCGCCGCCGAGATTGGCGCCGAGAACGAGCGCGACCGTCAGGGCCGGGGAGAGAATGCCGGTGGAAGCGAGCGACAGGATCAGCACGACCATGGCAAGACTGGACGACGAGACGAAGGCGAGTACAGCCGAAAAGATCAAAGCCACTGGCAGAGCGCCGTCAAGCAGGCCGATGAAGGCGGCAAGCGCCGGCGACTGCCGCATCGGCGCGGTGGCAAGGCTCAGCAATTGCAGTGACAGCAGCATCAGGCCGATGCCGATCAGCGCTGCACCCGCGCCCTGCTTGGTGGTGGACGAGCGGCGATAGAGGATTATGCCGATGAGAATGATCAACGGCGACAGCCATTCAATGCCGGTCGCGACGATCCAGGCCGTCACCGCCGTTCCGACATTGGCGCCGAGCAGCACGATTTGCGCCATGCTCGGCAAGACGAGATCGCGCTCCACGAAAGAAGCGATCATCAGCGCCGTTGCGGTCGAACTCTGCAGTGCGACCGTTGCCACGAAACCCGAGGTGAAGGAACGCAGCCCGCCACGCGTGCCGCTGGCAAGGCCCGTTCTGAGTTTGGCGCCGAAGGCGCGCGACACACCATCCTTCACCTGTGCGAGGCCGAACAGCAGCAAAGCAACGGCCCCGAACAAATTGATCATCACGATGGTGGATTCCATTTCGTCTTTTTATGTCTTTCTCATGCCGTCATATTTTCAGCGATTATCGGAATCGAATGTAAGCCACTGAAAAGGCATGGATTTCAGCGCTTTTACCTGTCCGGTAAGTGAGCAGCAATTTGCTTGCCGGCTAAAGATTATATGTCTCTCTTCGCCCGGGCTTCAACACCAGGAGCGACATATCTGGACAATAATTACGGAGCCGCTGATTTTAATGCGGCTTCGGCGGCTGCATTTCACTAGACCGGTCGGTCTGCACCGGCGGGAGGTCGCGCAACGTCTTTTCGGAGAAGGCCTCTTTCACCTTATCGACCGTTGCGGGCCGTCGCGTCGGGCGCTTCGAAGACGGCAAGGCGGCGGCATTTGTCTGCGCATTCGATGCCTGCGGCTCGGCCACGACATGCAAGGCCGGCGCCGCTTCAGTCTCCTCCGAAATCGTGGCCTTGGCTAAAATCTCTTTGAGCACGGCCGTGACAGGCAGATGGCCGGCCAAATCCGTGTTGGTGTGGTGCCAAGCATGCGGAATGCGCTGATCGGCTGAAATGAACGGCCTGGAGTTCATCTCGCCGAACCAGTCCCATTCGCCGATGACATCGACGATATCGGAAAAGACAGGCGGCATGGCGATGCGGGCGCCGATGGTGACGATCTTCAATCTCTTCGCCAATGTCTCGGCCCCGACCTGATCCTGCTTGCAGAGCTCGTGAAGGGCGGCCGAAATGACCAAATTGCCTTTCGAGTGCCCGGCCAGCAGGCGGAAGGAGAAGCGAGGTTCGGCAAGAAGGGCGCGCACAGTCCTCGTATCGAGGCTGGTTCGCGACGCCGTCTCGCTGTCGCTCTTGTCGGCGGCTCCGAACTTCGGCCGCCCGGCTAAATCGTCCAGCATTTGGAAGACGGGCCGCAAACCCCTCAAATGGCCAAAGAAGAAATGACCGCCAACGGCTTCCGTGACGATGTCAGCCAGACCATATCCGGAGACGACGACCGCGACCGGCGTGTCGATCGCATCGGCAACATTGCGGGCGAAGGCGGCCGCACCAAGAGCCGAGCCGCCGATGCCTGCGACGGCCAATGCCCGGGCATCGCCCCCGCCGCGAAGCGCGCACTCCTCCAGTGTTTCACAGAGAATGATCGCGCCACCACCGCTCGGCGGCACGATCATGATCGAGCCTTCGGCCGCAAGCGAGCCGCTGAGGTAGAAAGCCTCTTCCGGCGTGATGACCTTGATGTCGTAAAACAGGGCATCGAGCGCAGTGTTGCGCTGACGAAGTGCCTCCAGAGTGAGGTTGCGTAAAGGTGAGCGCTGCAGCCGCTCGGGTAGGCTGAGGGTGCGCGCGAATTGAGTGAGGGTGAGGGTGAATGCCGTCTGGAACATGAGTCACCTCGCCAGGGCTGCCGTTAGGTAAAGCATTCCAGGGGCAAGCTTCTCACACTTTATCCGACGTGCCAACGGCAATTGGCTCCGGAGGCGTTCAGATTTGCCGCGACATTTACGACCAGTTCGTTTGCCGCAGCGCTTCGCCCGAAATCATCGCCACGGACATGGCGACATTGATGGAGCGTTGTCCGCCAACCATCGGGATCAGAATGCGGCCATCGGCCTTTTCATGCACATGATCGGGCACCCCAGCGCTCTCGCGGCCAAAGAGCAGGATGTCATCCTTCCGAAAGGTGAAATCCGTGTAGCGCTGAGCCGCCTTGGTGGAGGCAAGCACCAGCCGCCGCCCGCTTTCCGCTCGCGAGATTTCGAATTGCTCCCAATTGACATGTCGCGTCAGAGTGACGGCAGCGAGGTAATCCATGCCGGCGCGCTTGAGGTTGCGATCCGATATGTCGAAACCCGCGGGTTCAATGATATCGACGCCAAGCCCGAGGCACGCGGCGAGACGGAGGATCGTGCCGGTGTTGCCGGGAATGTCAGGCTGATAGAGGGCGATGCGCAGCGAAGTCATAATCTGCAACTAGCGAAATTGGCCGGGCTTGTCTTCGCTTTTTGTCGAATGCCTTTGTTTCTGTGATGCTTCATCAGCAGAATTGACGATTTCGACGCGTTTTTAGGCACATTTTGCTTTTCAACGCGACCAATGCACGGTACAACACAACCGCTCTACAACTTGCGACAGAGGAGGCTCAGATGACTAATTCGTTTGTGATGATGCGCCTCCCGGCCGTGATCCGATGGCTGTGATCCAGGCGCTTTAAAGCGCGTTTTGCAAGTTTCCCCCTTTTGATTCATTGCGCGGCCGATTGGGCCTCGTTCTTTCATCACCCGGCCACCATATCAGTCCGCGGTCACCTTTAGACGCGGAAATAGTGGCCGAAGGGTCGAGTCTTTGGAGCATTTCATGTTTGGCTGGTTCGAACAGCGACTAAACCCTTTTCCGAGCGAGGTGCCGGACGTTCCGCCGAAGGGCCTCTTTGCCTTCTGCTGGCACTATACCAAGCCGGCTGCGCCCTGGCTGATCGCCATGGCGGTCCTCACCATGCTGATCGCCGTCGGCGAAGTGGCTTTGTTCCAGTTCCTGGGCGATATCGTCGATTGGCTGTCGCATGCCGACAAGGCGACATTCCTGCAAACGGAGTGGAAGAAGCTCTTCTGGATGGGTGCCATGGTGCTGGTCGGCTTGCCGCTCGCGGCCGTGCTCGATTCCATCATCATGCACCAGGTGCTGCTTGGCAACTATCCGATGATTGCCCGCTGGCAGATGCATCGTTTCCTGCTGCGCCACAGCATGACCTTCTTTGCCAACGAGTTCGCCGGCCGCGTCGCAACCAAGGTGATGCAGACCTCGCTTGCCGTGCGCGAAGCGGTGATGAAGATCCTCGACGTCTTCGTCTATGTCGTCACCTATTTCCTGTCGATGATCCTTGTCATCGCTGCTGCAGACTGGCGGCTGATGCTGCCGATCCTGGCGTGGCTCGTGATCTATATCGGCATCGTCAGCTATTTCGTGCCGCGACTGCGAAAGATCGCCGCCGCTCAGGCCGACGCACGCTCGACGATGACGGGGCGGGTGGTCGACAGCTATACGAACATCGCGACGGTGAAGCTGTTTTCGCATGCAGGCCGCGAAGAGGGCTACGCCAAGGCCAGCATGAGCGACTTCCTGCAGACCGTCTACGGGCAGATGCGCAAGGTGACGCTGTTCTACATCGCCGTTTACGTCAATAACTGCGTGGCGCTGTTCGTCATCTCGGCGTTGTCGATCTGGTTCTGGCTGAGCGGCTCGATTTCGATCGGCGCCATTGCCATTGCCATCGGGCTTGCCATGCGCGTCAACGGCATGTCGCAATGGATCATGTGGGAAGTCTCGGCGCTGTTCGAGAACATCGGCACGATCTATGACGGCATCGAGATGCTGACGAAGCCGCATGACATCGTCGACATGCCGGCAGCGCCCGCGATCAAAGCCAAGCAGGGGGCGATCCACTTCGATCAGGTCCGTTTCCATTACGGCAAGGACAAGGGTGTGATCGACAACCTGACCTTCGACATCCATGCCGGCGAGAAGGTTGGTCTTGTCGGCCGCTCGGGCGCCGGTAAGACGACGCTGATGAACTTGCTGCTTCGGTTCTACGATCTCGAAAACGGGCGCATTACCATCGATGGCCAGGATGTCGCCAAGGTGACGCAGGACAGCCTGCGTTCGCTGATCGGTGTGGTGACGCAGGATACGTCGCTGCTGCACCGCTCGATCCGCGACAACATCGCCTATGGACGTCCGGAGGCGACGGATGCGGAGGTGATTCAGGCGGCCAAGCGCGCCAATGCCTGGGAGTTCATCGAAGGGCTCTCCGACATGCAAGGCCGCAAAGGGCTGGATGCTCAGGTCGGTGAGCGGGGCGTCAAGCTCTCTGGCGGCCAGCGGCAGCGCATCGCGATTGCCCGCGTCTTCCTGAAGGACGCGCCGATCCTTGTGCTGGACGAGGCGACCTCGGCACTCGATTCCGAAGTGGAAGCGGCGATCCAGGAAAACCTCTTCGCGCTGATGCAGGGCAAGACGGTGATCGCCATCGCCCACCGGCTGTCGACTTTGACCGAGATGGACCGTCTCATCGTCCTCGACAAGGGCCGGATCATCGAGACAGGCGCCCATCTCGATCTGGTCCACAACGGCGGCATCTACGCCGATCTCTGGAACCGTCAGTCCGGCGGGTTCCTGGCCGATCACGAAGAGGCCGAGGCGGCGGCGGAATGAGGAGAGGGGCGGGCTTCGGGCTCGCCCTTTTTGTTTCGAACAACCTACCTCGCCGTGAGCGCTATCTTCTTATCTATTGAGAACAATTAAGAGGTTGTGCTAATCTCATTTCGAATGAAGATAGGATCGCCCATCTGATGGCCACCGTAACGATATCTTTGCCGGAAAACCTCAAGGCCTTCATGGAAGGTCAAATTGCCAACAAAGGTTTTGGAAATGTCAGCGAGTATGTTCGCAGCCTGCTTCGCGAGGCGCAAGCCAAGGAAAATGAAGCGCGCCTGCAGTCGCTGCTGCTTGAAGGATTGGCCTCCGGTGAAGGTCACGAAGTAACCGAGGAGTTCTGGAATGAACTCAAGGCTGAAGCTGTTGAGCTTCTTGCCAAAGCGAAGGCTGGGAAAAAATCTCAGTGAAATTGACCGTCAAGCAGGCGGCCCGCTCCGATATTCTTGAGCAAGTACGATATTATGCTGATGCCAGTGACGATGATGTCGGAGATCGCTTTTTGATAGCGGTCCGTCAATCCCTGTCAGCTATCGCACAATCGCCGTTCACCGGATCGCCACGCCATTTCGACAACCCAGCTCTCGATGGTCTGAGATCACGCACAGTATCAGGCTTCGATACGATACGCGTTTACTATCTTCTTCGAGATGAAAACTGTCGTTGTCATACGCGTCTTGCATGGGCGGCGTGACTTGCACACTCTTCTGGATTCGGATGATGGGGCAATGTGAGGTGCAGAGCGCCTTCTTCAACGTCAAACATGACAAAAATATAAGACTCCACAACCTCTCGCTTTCCTTTGCACCTCTGGCGAAACCTCCTATATCGCTGGGATGCTGATCCGCTCCATCTATCGCCTGTTCGAAACCTGGATTGATCCTTATTACCGCACTGGCGATCTGCGTCCGCCGCGGTCGCTTTGGGCTTTCATCTGGTATTACGTCGGCCAGGCGAAGGGGCCATTTCTGGCGATGGCGGCGCTCGGCGGCGCGGTGGCGGTGCTGGAGGCGGCGCTATTTTGGTTTGTCGGGCATCTCGTCGACATCCTGGACAAGGTGCAGCCGGGGGCGGGCTGGGCAGGGTTGCTTTCCGGCCATGGCGGCGCGCTGCTTGGCATGGTTTTCGTCGTGCTGGTCGTGCGCTTCATCGTGGTCAGCCTTGGCGCGCTGGTCGAGGAGCAGGTGGTTGTCCCTGGCTTTCTCAACCTCGTTCGCTGGCAGGCCTATATGCATGTGGCGCGCCAGTCGGTGAGCTTCTTCCAGAATGATTTTTCCGGCCGCATTGTCACCAAGGTCTGGTCGGCGGGTCAGTCGACGGGCGATCTCGTCGTGTCGCTGCTGCAGGTGGTCTGGTTCATCATCATCTATGCCGCCTCGACCATAGCGCTGGTCGGAGGGCTCGATTGGCGCCTTGCGCTGGTGATCGCGGTCTGGATCGGTATTTTTTCGCTGCTCGCCCGCTATTTCGTGCCGCGCATACGGCGCAATGCGCGCAATGCCGCCGAGGCGTCGTCGATGCTGAATGGCCGCATGGTCGACGCCTATGCCAATATTCAGACGCTGAAGCTCTTCGGCCGCGAAGAGCAGAATGATGATTATATCCGCAATGGTTTCGATCGCTTCCAGGCGGCCGTCATGCCGTTCACGCGGCTTCTGACCGGCGTGCGCTCATCGCTGGCGCTCCTGTCCGGCGTGATGATTGCCACGATTGCGGCGCTTGCCCTTCATCTTTGGCTCTCCGGCGAGATTTCCACCGGCGGCGTCGCCTTTACGCTCAGCATGGTGCTGCGGCTCAACATGCTCTTCGGGCGGATGATGGCGCAGTTCAATGCGATCATGCGCAATCTCGGCACGATCCAGAATTCCGCTGAGATGATCTCCGAGCCGATCGGCCTGGTCGATCATCCCGGCGCCAGAGAGCTGCAGATCGTCCGTCCGGAAATCCGCTTCGAGCACGTGACCTTCCATTATGGTCGCGGCAGCGGCGTCATAGACGATTTTTCATTGACGATCCGCGCCGGCGAAAAGGTCGGCATCGTCGGTCGTTCCGGTGCCGGCAAGACGACGCTCGTCAATCTGCTGCTGCGCTTCTACGATCTCGAAGGCGGACGAATTTTGATCGACGGACAGGATATTGCCGCGGTCCGGCAGGAATCGCTGCGCGGCGAGATTGGCATGGTGACGCAGGACACCGCGCTGCTCAATCGTTCCATCCGCGACAATATCCTCTTTGGCCGTCCGGAGGCGAGCGAAGAGCAGATGGTGCAGGCGACGCGGCGCGCGGAGGCGGAAAAGTTCATCGCAACGCTGGAGGACCAGAAGGGGCGCAAGGGCTATGACGCCCATGTCGGCGAGCGCGGCGTCAAATTATCAGGCGGCCAGCGCCAGCGTATCGCGATTGCCCGCGTGATGCTGAAGGACGCGCCGATCCTTGTGCTGGACGAGGCGACCTCGGCGCTGGATTCCGAAGTCGAAGCGGCGCTGCAGTCCAATCTGGAAACCTTGATGGAAGGCAAAACGGTACTCGCGATCGCCCATCGCCTGTCCACCATCGCCAAGCTCGACCGGCTGATCGTCGTCGACAAGGGCAGGATAATCGAGGAGGGCACCCATAACGAGCTGATTGCCCTTGGCGGCCTCTATTCCGAGCTCTGGGCACGCCAGTCCGGCGGTTTCATAGCGGCCGAAACCGAATAGCTCCGGCAGAAAAAGTGCCGAAACTTAGCAAAAAATCAAACAGTTATTTCGAAACGCAGAATTCCGTCATCAAGCCGAAATGGTTCGATCCCATGGCCTCAGGTATCTGCCGGACCGATTTCAGCCGCAGCGGGGCGCGCGCGAAGACATGGTCGATGGCAATGCCATAGGCACCGGCCATGATCGGCCAGGTGGCGGGCTCCGGAAAGGCATGGTGCAGACCGGTGTCGCCGAGGAAGTCCCGCATATCGGGCGCAATGACCGAGGCATTGAAATCGCCGGCAAGGATCAGCGGTCCCTGAACATCCTTCAGGATCGGGCCGAGTATGTCCAACTCTATCGTATGAAATTCGTCGAAATAGGGTTTGCTGAGGTGAGCCGAGGCAAAGTTAACCGGCTGACCGTCCATGTCTATGGTCGCGAGAATGAAACGATTGTCCCAGAGGCTGCCGAGGCTGCGCATGACTTGCGTCTGAAACGGCCGCTTCGACAGCAGAAGGGAATCGCAATCTGTGGTCATGATCCCACAGCCGATGCGGTTGGGGTAGACCGCGCTTATTCGCTGTAGCTCCGATTGGATCGGGCCTGCCTCGAAAATCTCCACGACATCGGCCTTGGAGTTGACGATGAGATCAGCGATCCGTGCGCCGTTTTCGAAATTACTGTCTTCGATGTTGAAGGAGAGCAGGGTGAAGCTCTTGCTCGCATTGGCGACTGCCGGCGGGTTCAGCGGCGGGGAGGCGGCATATTCGCGCAGCATCACCACCGAATGCACGGCAAGCCCGACACCGACCGCGAGCAGGAAAACCGCATACCAATGCCGCTGGAAGAGGAGGGCGAGCAGGGCAAGCGCGACCCCGAAAAGGCTGATGTGGGTCTGCAAGCTTTCGAAGAAGGCGAGCAGCCAGAGATCGGTGACATAACGGGCCGCAAGGATGGCCAGCGCCAAGGTGGCAAGGACGCATAGAACGCAGTAGGTCGTGTGTCTCATAATCGTGTCCTCAGCCATATTTCCATGGCTCTGAGAGCGGCGGCGCCATAAAGGCGCATAAGTCGCTCCTGAAATCTACTCGGATTTAAGGAGTAGGAAGGCACGCTTAGTATCAATCAGCGGGTTCGGCATACAGTCGATAATGCTGCGATGCCGCATTGAAATCACTGTCTATTTTGCTTTGCAATGCAAAAATCGATCACGCGAATCCCGCGATATTTCATGTGCTTACGTCTGCTTGACTGGCGGCGTCGATTGTGAGCCCGGCGCTTGCGGCCAAATAGTGCAGTTTTCCCGCGACATTGTGCCCCCACCTCTTGCCAAGGCTGGACATAATTTGCGATCAAGCTTAGAACGCGGCGGGTTACGGAGGAATCTATGGCGGAATTATGATCGCGTTGATTCGCCGTTAGTGAGGGGGTACCGCAGCGCCTAGCTGCGGGTTTTGCGGAAGAGGATGGTCCGGCTTTGAGCGAGCATACTACGACAGGTGAAACCACGGGCGAGCCAACTCGCCGAGATTTCCTTTATCTGACGACGGGCATGGCTGGCGCAGTAGGCGCCGTCGCGGTCGCCTGGCCGTTTATCGACCAGATGCGGCCGGATGCCTCGGCACTCGCTCTTGCTTCCATCGAAGTCGATGTATCGAGCCTGGAACCCGGCATGTCGATGACGGTGAAATGGCGTGGCAAACCGGTTTTCATCCGCAATCGGACGCAGAAGGAAATCGACGATGCCAAGGGTGCGCAGATCTCCGATCTGAAGGACCCGGTCGCCCGCAATGCCAATCTCCCGGCAGATGCGCAAGCCACCGATGTGGCGCGTTCGGCCGGCGATGGGAAGGAAAACTGGCTTGTCATGATCGGCGTCTGCACGCATCTCGGCTGCATACCGCTCGGTCAGGCGGGGGAATATGGCGGTTGGTTCTGTCCCTGCCACGGTTCGGTTTATGATACCGCCGGTCGCATCCGCCATGGGCCGGCACCGCAGAACCTCGCCATTCCGGAATATGCGTTCACCGCAGAAAAAAAGATCAAGGTCGGTTGAGGGGGAACTGAATCATGAGTGGTCATTCGTCTTACGAGCCATCCACGGGGCTCGAAAAATGGGTCGACGCGCGGCTGCCGCTGCCGCGTATGGTCTATGACAGTTTCGTCGTCTATCCGGTCCCGCGCAATCTGAACTATGCCTATACGTTCGGCGCTATGCTGACCGTCATGCTCGTTCTGCAGATCCTGACGGGCGTCGTTCTCGCCATGCACTATGCAGCCGACACGACGATCGCCTTCAACTCGGTCGAAAAGATCGTCCGCGACGTCAACCACGGCTGGCTGCTGCGCTACATGCACGCCAACGGCGCGTCCTTCTTCTTCGTGGCGGTCTATCTCCACATTGCCCGCGGTCTTTATTATGGCTCCTACAAGGCGCCGCGCGAAATCCTCTGGATTCTCGGCGTGATCATCTATCTCCTGATGATGGCGACGGCTTTCATGGGTTACGTTCTGCCCTGGGGTCAGATGTCCTTCTGGGGCGCGACCGTCATCACCGGCTTCTTCTCGGCCTTCCCCTGGGTCGGCGATTGGATTCAAACCTTCCTGCTCGGCGGCTTTGCCGTCGACGATCCGACGCTCAACCGCTTCTTCTCGCTGCACTACCTGCTGCCCTTTATGATCGCGGGCGTCGTTGTCCTGCATATCTGGGCGCTGCATGTGACCGGCCAGACGAACCCGACCGGCGTCGAAGTCAAGTCGAAGACCGACACTGTGGCCTTCACGCCCTATGCGACGCTGAAGGATGCCCTCGGCGTTTCGGTCTTCCTGCTGGTGTTCGCCTATTTCGTCTTCTATCTGCCGAATTTCCTCGGCCATGCCGACAACTACATTCCGGCCAATCCGCTGAAGACGCCGGCTCACATCGTTCCGGAATGGTACTTCCTGCCTTTCTACGCGATGCTGCGCTCGATCACCTTCAACATCGGCCCGATCGACTCCAAGCTCGGCGGCGTCCTGACGATGTTCGGCGCGATCATCGTGCTGTTCTTCCTGCCCTGGCTCGATACCTCCAAGATCCGTTCGGCGGTTTATCGTCCGTGGTACAAGCTGTTCTTCTGGCTGTTCATCGCCGATGCCATCCTGCTCGGCTGGCTCGGCTCACAGCCGGCGGAAGGCAACTTCGTCGTGGTCTCGCAGTTTGCGACGCTGTTCTACTTCCTGTTTTTCCTCGTCGCCATGCCGGTTCTCGGCCTGGTGGAAACACCAAGACGCATTCCGAATTCGATCACGGAAGCGGTTCTTGAAAAGCAGAACGGCAAGACAGCCGCTCCGGTTGAAGCATAACCGGCGACGATAGAGGAAGAGAACAATGAAAAAGCTTGTTGCCGGCCTTCTGTCGATCGCCCTCATCGGTGGCGTCGCCCCGGTTGCCGCCGTTGCCGCGGAGACCAAACCTGCCGCTGAAGCGGCGACGCCGCATTATCCGCTCAAGGAGCCGAGGGAGCAGCACTGGACCTTCTCCGGCCCCTTCGGCTACTACGACAAGGCGCAGCTTCAGCGCGGCCTGAAGGTCTATACGGAAGTCTGCTCCGCCTGTCATTCGATGAAGCTGGTTCCTTTCCGCACGCTGGAAGAACTCGGCTATTCGGAAGCACAGGTCAAAACCTTCGCAGCGAATTATGAAGTGCAGGACGGTCCGAACGCCCAGGGCGAGATGTTTACGCGCAAGGCGCTTCCGTCCGACCACTTCCCGCCGCCGTTCCCGAACGACGAAGCGGCGGCTGCATCGAACAATGGCGCGGTGCCTCCGGACATGTCGCTGCTCGCCAAGGCACGCGAGGTCGAACGCGGTTTCCCGCAGTTCATCTTCGACATCTTCACGCAATATCAGGAAGGCGGGCCGGATTACATCTACTCGCTGCTGACTGGCTATGAAGAGCCTCCGGCTGGCTTCCAGGTTCCGCAGAATTCGCACTACAATCCGTATTTCGATGCGGCTGCGACTTTCGCCATGCCGAAGCCGCTCTCCGACGGCCAGGTCACCTATGACGACGGCTCGCCGCAGACGGTCGATCAATACGCGCGCGACGTTGCTTCCTTCCTGATGTGGGCCTCGGAGCCGCATCTCGAAGACCGCAAGCAACTCGGCTTCATGGTCATCGTATTCCTGCTGATCTTCTCGCTGCTGATCTATCTCACCAAGCGGTCTGTCTACGCCAAGGCCGGCGCCGGCGCCCACTGAGCGGCGGCTCTGACATGTAACTAAAGAAAGGCGGTCATCACAGGCCGCCTTTTTTGTTGGTGTCGGGCACGGCGTCTTGATAGGGTGCGCCGCGCCCAATCATAGCCTGAGAGTATATATTTCATGGACCCTATCGCTTCGGAGCTTGCCGCCAGCATCCGCTCCATTCCGGATTATCCAAAACCGGGCATTATCTTCCGCGACATCACCACGATGCTCGGCAATGCCAAGGCATTCCGCCGCGCCGTCGACGCGCTTGTGCAGCCCTATGCCGGCACCAAGATCGACAAGGTCGCCGGCATGGAGGCGCGCGGTTTCATTCTGGGCGGCGCTGTGGCGCATCAGTTGTCGGCGGGCTTCGTGCCGATCCGCAAGAAGGGCAAGTTGCCGCACGACATCGTGCGTATCGCCTACAGTCTCGAATATGGTGTCGATGAGATGGAGATGCATCGCGATGCGGTGAACCCCGGCGAGAAGGTGATCCTGGTCGACGACCTCATCGCCACCGGCGGCACCGCCGTGGGTGCCACTCAATTGCTGCGCCAGATCGGTGCGCAGGTTGTCGCCGCCTGCTTCGTCATCGACCTGCCGGATCTCGGTGGCCGCAAGAAGCTGGAAGCGCTTGATGTGCCGGTTCACACCCTGGTGGAATTCGCTGGGCACTGAAGAACATACCTTCGCCTCCAAACGGGGGCGAGGGCTTTACTCAAACTCCAGCACGGTGCTTTCAAACCGCAACACTGCCGTGCCGTGCTGGTTATTTCCGTCGCAGAGGATGGTGTTGAGCGTCCAGCCTGGGCGTGATGCCAGCGGGCGGCTGGCAAGCAGGGTCACTCCGTAGCTGACGGTGTCGCCGGCAAAGACCGGGCGAAGCCATTGCAGCTTCTGGAACCCGGGGGAAGGGCCGAGATTTGGCGGTTTTCTGCCTTCGGCGTGAAGGCGGGCGGTTTCGTTCTTCCAATAGTCGACGAAGGTGCGCATCCAGACCGCGCAGGTGTGCCAACCGGATGCGCAGAGCCCGCCGAACAATGTGTGTTTGGCCGCTTCCGCATCCATATGGAAAATCTGCGGATCGAAGCGCGAGGCGAAGCGGACGATATTTTCGGCCGTGAAGGTATGGCTGCCGATCTCGGCCCGCGCACCGATCGGATAGAGCTCCGTCATCTTCATGCGGAAGCCTCCACAGGCAGGCGCATGCGGATCATCGTCGCGTTTTCGCCAAGGCAGACCAGTTCGCCGCGCTGGTTTTCCACTTCGTGGCGGAATCTGACGATGCCGATGCCAGGGCGGGAACGCATGGCCCGGGATTCGAGCACGATCGACCGGCCTGAAAGCGTATCTCCCGCCAGTACCGGCTTTTTCCAGTCCATGAAATCGATGCCCGGCGCGCCCTCGGCCTCAGTGTTGAGCAGATAGCTGTCGGTCATCATGCGCATGAACATCGCCGAGGTGTGCCAACCAGAGGCGGCGAGCCCGCCCAGAATGCTGGCGCGGCCGGCAGCTTCGTCGAGGTGCATCGGTTGCGGATCGAACTCGCGCGCAAATTCGACGATCTCTTCCGCCGTCACATGTCTCGGGCCGAGCGGAAACACTTGTCCGGCCTGAAAATCCTCATATGTCAGTTTAGCCATATCCGTCACCGACTTCTTCATTCCCGTGCGCAATCGCATGTCAGGCAGCAATGGCGCAAGCATTTTCATGGCTGCGATCGGAAAACAGGCGCGGCTGATGGTGCTGGCGCGTCGCAGCCCTTGATTGTGCGCCGGCGATGTGATGAGGCTTGGCACCATCATCACCATGCAGGGATAGACATGAGCGATCTTAAAACTGCGCTCGAAGGTGCGGCCGGCGAGGGCATCATCTCCTCGGATCAGGCGATCCGGCTTTTGCCTTATCTGGCCGAGCGAAATATCGGTGTCAACGCGGCCGCCCCCAGGAACGATCTTTCGCAGCCTCGCGAAGATGACGAGACGAATCCGCTGGAGGATAGCGAAGCGCCGCGTTTCATCCGCGGCTTTCATGACGTGCTGATCACCATCGGCATCATCGTCCTGCTGGTCGGCTTATGGGGGCTCACCGGCTATTACGGACCACTGCCGGCCATCATCATCCTCGCGGAAATCCTGGTCCGTCGCCAACGTCTGGCACTTCCTGCCGTCGTGCTGACGATCGCGTTGGTCCATTGGACCTTCTGGGTCGCCGTCATGTCTTTCGGCACGCAAAATGCCGGCGGTTCGGGCCTCATGACCTCCTGGATCACGATCGCCTTGCCGTTCCCGCCCCTGCTTGCGCTGTATTATTGGCGCTATCGCGTGCCGCTGTCGCTGGCGATGCTGCTCTTCTCGCTGTTCACGTTATCGCTCGCCGCCGTTTTCTACCTGATCGGCGTTGCTACTGGCGCATCGAATGTCGTGCTGAATTATCCGCTGCCGTCGCTCGGCATCATGTTTGCTGCGGCGCTCGGGGCGTTTGCTGTGGCGATGCGGTTTGATCTCAGCGATCGCAATCGCAGCACACGTCGTTCGGATGTGGCTTTCTGGCTGCATCTGGTGACGGCGCCGGCGCTGCTTTACACGGCAATCCTGCTGGTGTTTCAGCTTGAGGCTCGCAATAGCGATGCCTTTTTCTTGACCGGCATCGAGCATGGCGGCTATGCGCAGGCGCTGACGATCGTCGCCATTGTGGTGATCATGATGCTAGTCGGCCTGATCATCGACCGACGTGCTTTCGTGACGGCAGGGTTGATGTCACTCGGTGTCGCGATCGGTGTTATTCTGCGGCAGAACAATGCCGGGCTCGACAAGGTCAGCTTCATCGTGCTGATGATCGTCGGCCTGATCGTCCTGGTGATCGGCGTCGGCTGGCCGTATCTGCGCCGCGCCGTCGTCCGGCTATTGCCGACATTCGTCCAGGGAAGGCTGCCGGCGCTCCGGTGAGGCCGGCAATCATGTCTTAGAGCGGTTCAGCGTTTCACGGAATCGCTCCCCGCTCTATTCCATTGTTTTTACGCATTCCGGACGCAAAACCGCTTCGCACTTTTCCTGGAATTGCTTTACGTATTGAAGCGGAAATGGATCACGTCGCCATCTTGGACGACATATTCCTTACCTTCATCGCGTGCCTTGCCGGCTTCCTTGGCGCCTGTTTCGCCGTTGTAGGCGATGTAGTCGTCATAGGCGATGGTATTGGCGCGGATGAAGCCGCGTTCGAAATCCGAATGGATGACGCCGGCGGCCTGCGGAGCCTTGGTGCCCGTTTCGATCGTCCAGGCGCGCGTTTCCTTCGGACCTACAGTGAAGTAGGTGATGAGGTGCAGCAGCTTGTAGCCGGCGCGGATCAGCCGGTCGAGACCGGCTTCATCGAGGCCGAGAGCGGAGAGGAACTCCGTGGATTCGTCTTCCGGCAATTGCGCCACTTCCGCTTCGATCGCAGCGGAAATGATCACCACTTCTGAATTCTGCTCCTTGGCCATGGCGGCGACGGCAGCCGTGTGCTCGTTGCCGGTCGCGGCATCGGTCTCTGCGACATTGCAGACATAGAGGACGGGATGCGAGGTCAGAAGATTCAGACCCTTGAGGATGCGGGTTTCTTCGGCGTCGAGCTTCGACAGGAGGGTGCGGACCGGCTTGCCTTCGTTCAGCAGTTGGAGCGAGGCTTCCATGATCGGCAGCATCGCCATGGATTCCTTGTCCTTGCCGGTGGCGCGCTTGCGCGTTTGTTCGGTGCGGCGCTCCAGGCTCTCGAGGTCTGCAAGCATCAGCTCGGTCTCGATCGTCTCGGCATCGGCGACCGGATTGATGCGGCCTTCGACATGGGTGATGTCGCTATCTTCGAAGCAGCGCAGCACATGAACGATGGCGTCGACTTCGCGGATATTGGCGAGGAACTGGTTGCCCAAGCCTTCGCCCTTCGACGCGCCGCGTACGAGACCGGCGATGTCGACGAAGGAGATGCGCGTCGGGATCAACTCCTTCGATTTGGCAATGTCGGCAAGCTTGCGCATGCGCGGATCGGGAACCGCGACTTCACCCGTGTTCGGCTCGATCGTGCAGAAGGGATAATTCGCCGCCTGCGCCGCCGCCGTCTTGGTCAGCGCATTGAACAGAGTGGACTTGCCGACATTCGGCAATCCGACGATACCGCATTTGAAACCCATGGCACCTTGTCCATATCTTGAAAAACTTTGCTGTGCGTATGGGCGAAGGGCCGTTGCGGGTCAAGCCTTGCACAGCGGATGCGCCGTTTTTCTGTAGAGAAGGGAAGTTGGACGACCAGCGATAGGAGCTGTTCCTCACGATCGATTGATCTGCCGGTCCTACCGAAAACGTTGTTTTCCTTGAATGACTGGTTGCGGTGCAGTATAAATTTGCTATCAGCCACAAATCCTTTTCCCCTGTCATCAACGGTGAGCCCGATGAGTGACAATGATGTCGTCCTAAAACCGAAGACCAAGGTGAAGCCGAAGCTCGATCGGCCGAAGCTTTACAAGATCATTCTCGTCAATGACGATTACACACCGCGGGAATTCGTCATCATGGTGCTGAAGGCCGTCTTCCGGATGAGCGAGGAGACGGGCTATCGCGTCATGATGACTGCGCACAAGCTCGGCACCTGCGTCGTCATGGTCTGCGCCAGGGATATTGCCGAAACCAAGGCACAGGAAGCGATCGATCTGGCGAAAAGCGCTGGTTTTCCGCTGATGTTCACCACGGAACCGGAAGAATAGGGATTATCAGCCGCCGGTAGAACGGCGGATCTGAAAGCCAGTCTTGTCCTGTGAAAAGCCGCATTTGGCGTAGAAGCGCAGCGTCGCCGGATTCTTGGAGCCGGTCTGCAGCATCACCTTATAGCAATTCTTCTCCCAGGCAGTCGCGACGGCCGTTGCGATCAGCGCTCGTGCAAGGCCGCGCTCGCGGTAATCGGTGTGCGTGACGACGTTTTCGATCAGCGCATAGGAGGCGCCGCAACGCGTCAGGTTGGGGATGATGACCAGTGTGACCGACGAAACAGCGAGGTCGTCTTGGAAGGCGATGAAGATCGTCATGCCCGGATGGGCTGAGATCGCTGCGAAGCGGTCTTCCGCAAGCTGCGGTTCCATGTCGGGATCGCCGTGATTGAGATGGCGGTAGAGAGCGAGCAGCGTCGGCAGGTCGCCGGCGGCGGCTGGGCGGATCACAATCTCCGTAGCCCTGTCTCCGGCTGCTTCCGCCATTTCAATCGTCCTTCTTGCCGAACATTCTCTTCAGCATCTCGGCCATCGGGCCGCTCTCAGGCATCCGCGGCTGGTTGTGGCTGCGGGCCTGATGGATGTGCGATTTGGCCACGGCCCTCTTTTCCGGCTTTGGCGTCTCTTCTTCCGCCTTGCCGCCGAGGGCAAGGGCGATCTTGTTCATGAGCTGCGAATCCTCGCCGCGGACCAGCATGTCGGCATTGTCGGCGAGCGCATCGATCAGCGGCTCCAGCCAGCTTCGGTCCGCCTTGGCGAAATCGCCGAGGACATGATTGTGCACCAGCTCCTTGACGCCGGGATGACCGATGCCGAGACGCAGCCGCCGGTATTCGCGCCCGCAATGGGCGTCGATCGATTTGATGCCATTATGGCCGCCATGGCCGCCGCCGGTCTTCAGCCGTGCCTTGCCGGCCGGCAGATCGAGCTCGTCGTAGATCACCACGAGGTCGGAAGGCTCCAGCTTGTAGAAACGCATGGCTTCGCCGACGGATTCGCCGGAAAGGTTCATGAAGGTCTGCGGCTTGATCAGCAGAACTTTCTGGCCGCCAAGTTCGCCTTCGGCAATCTCCGCCCTGAATTTTTTCGACCAGGGCGAAAAGCTGTGGCGGCGGTGGATCGCGTCCACGGCCATGAAACCGATATTGTGACGATTGCCCTGATATTTGGCGCCGGGATTGCCGAGACCCGCGATAAGAAGCATTGCGCTTCACCCCTTGGAAAATGCCGATGCCCTTCACGACAGCGAATTGGCGGCAAAGTCAAGGCAGCAACCGCGTCAGTTGCCGAGGTGCAGGCCGTACTTCAGGAATATCTGCTTCTGCGTGCCGTCGGCGATCAGTTTGTCGAGCGCAGCCTGCATCTTCTTCAGAAGATCGTCCGGGAAATCCTTGTGGCAGGCGACGCTCATCGGCTGTTCGGAGAGAACGGTGACCTTTTCAACGGCGTCTCCGTCCTGTTTCAGCTTGTCAAAATAGAATTCGGATATCGGCATCAGGTCGATACGATCGCTCATCAGCTTTTTGAGTGTCGCCTTGAAGTCGGCGCCGATATCGATCCGTGCAAAATTGGCTTGCCGTAGCGTCGTCTCGGTATAATCGCCCCGCCATGTGCCGACGAGATACTTCCGGGCTTCGTCAAGCGTCGTGGCGGTGACGCTGGATCCGGAATGCTTGATCAGGACGTTGCGGTCGACCAGCAGCGGCTCGACCCATTTGAACAGCTTGTCGCGCTCATTGTTGTGAGCGGCGACAAAGACGCAGGTCATCGGTGCCGTCAATGCCTCATTGTAGGCTCGCGCCCAGGGCAGCACCTCGATCGAATAGTCGACGCCGATATCCGTCATTATCTTTTCCACCTGCTCGACGGTCGCCCCGACGGGAGTCTTGCCGTCGCGATAGTTGAAAGGCGGATATTCTTCCGTGGTAAAATTGACAGTTTCGGCTTCGGCCGCGTGAAGGCTGCTGAGAGAGGAGAGGCTGAAAAATACCAGGAGCAGCAGTTTTCGCATGTCGTTCCTCGTCTCGCTATGATGCTTGCGCCACAGGGGTGAGGTAATCAGCGCGCGGTCCCGCAAGCGCCTGCATGAGATCGTTCGGATGCTGCGGCCGGTGGAAAAGATAGCCCTGGCCGTAGTCGAGCCCCATGGCCCGTAGTGTTGCGCACTCTTCCTCGGTCTCGATGCCTTCCGCAATAACGGTGCAGTTCATCTTGTGCGACAACGTCGTGATGCTTTCGACCAGCATGCGGCTCTTGGCGCTGACATCGGAGGCAATGTCGTTGATGGCGCGGACGAAGGATTGGTCGATCTTGATGATGTCGACCGGGAAGCGGTTGATATAGCTCAGAGACGAGTAGCCGGTGCCGAAGTCGTCGAGCGCGATACGGCAGCCAAAGCGGCAGATCTCGTTAATCACCGTGCGCGTCTCCGGATTGTCGTCCATCAGCACAGCTTCGGTAATTTCGACGACGACGCGTTCCGGGCGGATATCGTAACGGGAGAGCAGGGCCGCGATGCGCATCGGCAGCCCGGACTCGAATTGCAGCGGCGAGAAATTGATGGCGAGGTAGGTGTTCTCCATGCCCTCAAGGCGTGAGAGACGGGCGAAATGGGAGATCGCCTTTTCCATGATGCGATTGCCGATACGCACGATCGAGCCGGTCTCCTCGGCAACGTCGATGATCCGTGCCGGCGGCAGGATGCCCTTCTGCGGGTGATGCAGACGCATCAGTGCCTCAAAGCCAGCGATGGAGCGATCATCGATATTGACGATCGGCTGCAAATAGGCCTCGAACCAGTCATCAGCCAGGCCGCTTTCGATATGGTTTTCCAGCTCGGCGCGGCGTCGGGAATCGTCCAGCATGCTGTTGTCGAACATTTGCGCGCCGTTCTTGCCATCGCGCTTTTTCGCATACATCGCTATGTCGGATTTCAGCAGCAGTTCGGCGGCGTTGGCGGCATGGCGCGGATAGATGGCGATGCCGATGCTGGCGCTAAGGCGGGCATCGCCGCCAAAAGGCATCTCGAAGACTTCGGCGATGCGGGCCGCCATGTCGAATGCCCTTTTCTCGGCATCTTCGGCAAGCAGCAGGATGGCGAATTCGTCGCCGCCGAGGCGAGCGGCGATGTCGCCCGGCACCAATCGTGCCTGCATGCGCGAAACCAGTTCGCGCAGCGCCGCGTCGCCGGCAGCATGGCCCATATTGTCGTTGATCCATTTGAAGCGGTCGAGATCGACGAAAAGGCAGGCGAGCTCGCGCTTGCGCAGATCCGCCTCGTTGATCTTTGCGTCGAGCGCCGTTTCGAAACCCTGGCGGTTCAAAAGACCGGTCAGGTGGTCGGTGATCGCCTGGCGGAGGTTGCGATCCTCGGACTGCTTCAGGTCGGTGACGTCGGTCATGACCGAGAGCGAAAGGCCGTCCTGGATTGCCGTCGTTTCGAGGATCAGCACGTCCATGATCCGGTCATCCCGGCACAGGAATTTGACCGTGACATCGAGACGGGCGGCGCTGTCCGGGCGGCTGCGCTTGCGTTCGGTGTATTTCTCGCGCGATTCCGGCAGGACCAGGCTTGCGAATTTACGTCCCAGCACCTCGGAGCGGGCATAGCCGGTGGCGGCCAGCCAATAATCGCTGACGGCGGCGATGCAATCGTCCTTGTCGAGCGAAAAAAGCATGGCCGGCGTCAAATTGTAGGTGTCGGTGGCGCGGCGGTGGGCAAGCTTCAGTTCGGTTTCCTCGCGCTCCAGCTTGCTCTGCATGTCGTTGAAGCTGCGGGCGAGGCGTCCCATCTCATCGTTCGACTGCCAGTCCACATGATGGCGCGAGCCGAGCCGCCGGGTTGCTTCGACGGCGTGGGTCAGCCGCATCAGCGGCTGGATGATGAAGATGCGGTTGCCGATGAGGGCGGCGCCGAAGACGGTCAGCACGGCGAAGATGAAGATCGAGATGAAGACGATCTCCTCATTCTTCAACCCGGCGAAGAGGCCGAGCGCCGGATAGTAGACAGTGATGGTGCCGAGATTTTTCGCGCCGTCCACGCCGTTATAGATGATCGGACGGGCAATGGACTCCAAAAGACCCTTATAGGATCTTGGGATGGTCGATTGCGTGACATCGAGCTGGCCTGAGACGTCGCGGACGTTGACCTTGACGATCGCGCCCTCGGCGACCGTGGTCGCGCTAATCTGGGTGACGCTGTCTTCGTCGAGGTCCCATAAGGGTTTGGCGAGTGCCTGGGCGTTGGCGACGAGCAGGACGGAGATATGGTCTTTGATTTCTTTTTCGGCGCGTTCGGACGAAAGGAAAAGGAACAACACGAAGAGCGGCGCAACGAAAACCAGCAGCGCGCCGCAGACGATCGCGAAAAACCTGTTTTCGACGGAATGGCTCATAGTTCCGCTTGCTCCCCAGTCGTAGACCGGCTGATTTTCGGGTTGGGCCGTTCTCTACAACTCTTTCGCGTAAACTTTCACGAATTTGTTAAATGTTGCTGAAAACAGAGGAGTTAATGGATTTAAATCGAGTATTAATTTCAAAAAGAATTCGATTTTTTGTTGCTTTTATTAGCAACTATACATGAAAAACCCGCCGTCCCCAGAGGGGAGGCGGGTCTGAATGCGTCGCGATGAAGATGCCGATTAAGCGCTGGCTTCTTCTTCGCCGCCTTCCTCTTCTTCTGCAAGACCGGCAGCCGGAGCCACGATCGTTGCGATCGTGAAGTCGCGATCGGTGATCACCGGGGCGACATTCTTCGGCAGCGTGATATCCGAGATGTGGATGCTGGCGCCGCCCTTGTGGCCGGACAGATCGACAGTGAAGAATTCCGGGATCGCATCGGCCGGGCAGTGGACTTCGACTTCGTGGCGAACGATGTTCAGCACGCCGCCAGCCTTGAGACCCGGGGACTTTTCGTGGTTGACGAAGTGAACCGGGATTTCAACGGTCACCTGGGTATTGCCGGAGACGCGCAGGAAATCGACGTGGACCGTGAAGTCGCGGACCGGATCGAGCTGATAGTCCTTCGGCAGAACCTTGATCTTCTTGCCGTCGACGTCGATCGTCGCGATCGTGGTGAGGAAACCACCGGCGTGGATGCGTTTCGTCACCTCATTGGTGTTGAGAGCGATCGAAATGGGGGCCTGCTTGTCACCATAGATGACAGCGGGAATGAAACCGTTGCGGCGAAGTTCACGGGCGGACCCCTTACCAACCCGTTCGCGCGCCTCGGCCTTGAGCTCGTAGCTTTCGTGGCTCATGGCTATTCCTTTCGAGGTTATTTGGAGAGTTCAGCCGTTCATCGGAACCGGTTGAACTGGAGGAGGGCGAGCCCTGCCTCATCCGCGTTGCCTCCAAGGGTGTCTACGCGGACGCGTGGCGTATAATACAAAGAGGCCGATGGTGCAAGCATCTCCGGAGAAAGCGCATCTGTGATGACATTGCAACTCATGATAAAGAGCCGACGATGCTATTTCTATCAATGGCTTGACATATACGCTCGGCCTCTTCAACAGTCGATTCCAATCCATCAGCGTCAAAGGGAGAGGTCGGGTATGCGCCCCAAGACTATCGCCGCCGCCGCCATTTTTTCCATCGGTCTAGTTGGCGTTTCGCAGGCGGCCGACGTCAATGAACAGGGCGCGAGGGAGCTGCGCGGTATCCTGACGCATTCGCTCTCGCGCGATCTCGCCCGCAGCGGTTTTGTCGCCGTCAAACCGGCCGGCGATCAGTATGAGATTACTTATGATCTGGCGAAATTCTTCGACAAGATCAACTCGAGCGCTTTTTCGGTTACCGGCTTGAAGCCGTTGTTGCTGTTCGCGCAGCCGCTTGATCAGGGCAGGTGGCATCTGAAGGGCGACAATAGCCTGAATGCTTCGGTTCACTCGCCCGCGTCCGACATCACCTATTCGGTCGCGTCCAGCTCCCTTGAAGGCATTTTCGATCCGACGATCGAGATGATGCGCTCGATGGAGGTGAAGAGCAGCGGCGCCAAGTTCTCCAGTATCGGCAACGGCAGAAATACCGGACGCAAGGTGGATGCCACCATCGACAGCGCATCCTTGACCCATACGGTGACCGACAGCAGCGAAGCCGGCAAAGTGGACCTGCAATCGCAGGGCACGCTGCAGCATCTCAGCGAACAAATTACGACACCCGCAGCTCCATCCGTCAATCTCAGCGCTGACAGCATCGATGTCAGTGTGACCGCGACGAGCTTACCGGCGAAGGAATTGCGTGAACTTATCCGCTTCTTCGTTCAGCACGTGAAGGCGAAACAGTTGTCGGAGAGCGGCAGCGAAAAGTTCGAGGAGCTGGTGCGCCGCGCCTTGCCGGGCTTCGGTTCGCTGAACGAGTCGGTGACGCTGAACAACGCGCTGGTATCGACCGATAAAGGGAAGGTCGGCCTCAAGACCTTGGACTACAATTTCAAGATGGATGGTCTTACGAAGGCGTCCAACATCAATTTCGGCCTGCGGGCGGAGCATTTCACGCCGGACGCCGGCCTTATTCCGCCAGCCTATGCCGCTTTCCTGCCGGAGACGGTCGATGTGCAGCTCGGAATTCCCGACGTGAACTTCGAAGGCATCATCGACACGGTTCTGGAAGCGGTGTCGACGCGCGCAACGCCGGTCTCCGGCGAAGCATTGAAGCGCACCATGTTCCCGAGTGGCTACGGAACCCTCGAGTTCCCAAGGATCAGCGCAGCTTCCGGTGTCTATGACGTCGAGGTCTCCGGTGCTTTGAAGGGCTCCACGAAGCACCATCCGAGCTATTCGCTGCAGGCGACGATCCTTGCCCGCAATTTCGACAGGACGGTTGCCGCCGTTCAGGATGCTGCGAAGACCGACCAGCGACTGAACAGCGTCTCCTTCAGTCTGATGGCCGCCAAGGGCTTTGCCAAGACCGATCCGGATGGCCGCCTGCGCTGGGATGTCACGATGGATGAAAACCGGACCGTCACAGTGAACGGGCAGGTGATGAAGGGGCTTTGAGTCGCGCCCAGCGCGCAGGCCGGCGGGCATGCATCGTCATCATTCAATTGAGAATCACGTTTAGGGTTCTCCCGCTTTCAAATTGTTTTTCCTAGCATCACGGGGGTGATTTATGCGCGTTAAAACAGTTGCCGTTGCCGCGGCTCTTGCCGCCGGCCTGGCCGGCGCCTCGCAGGCGGCAGACGTCAATGAGCAGGGGGCCAAGGACCTGCTCAGCAACCTGACGCATTTCCTGCCCGATGATCTCGTCAAAAGCGGCTTTGTTGCTGTGAAGCCGGCGAGCGGTCACTATGAAATCACCTATGACCTGCAGAAGCTCTTCGACAAATTGAATGTCAGCGGTTTCGACGTTACCGGGCTCAAGCCGCTGATGGCGCTCGCCACGCCGCAGGACAGCGGCCTTTGGAACATCGAGGGGAACAATGCGGTCGACGTGACGGCGCGTTCGAAGCCTGGCAGCAGCCCGGATGCCGAGTTCCGTTATGCGGTGGCGTCATCCAGTTTCACGGGCGTCTTCGATCCTGCTATCCACTATGTTCGCTCAATGGATGTGAAGGGCAGCGGCATCACGCTCGCCACCAGGACCACCGACAATGGGGTGCAGAAAAACGATATCACAATCGATGGTATCAACTACGCGCTCTCCTCATCCAGCAGCGGCGAGCCGGATAAGCTCGACCTCCAGATGATCGGAGGGCTGCAATCCTTCAACGATAAGATTTCTTCCGATTCCGAAACGCTTGGCGAACTCAAAATCGGGGCGATCGATTTCAGGGCCAATGCGACCAAGCTGCCGCTGAAGGCGCTGAATGAGATTTTGCGCTTCATCTCAGACCATAAGGAAACGAAAACCCTGTCCGATAGCGAAAGCGCGGCGCTGAAGGCATTGCTACGAAATGCGATGCCGCTCCTCGGTTCGCTCGAAGAGTCGGTTTCCGCCAAGGATATTGCCGTGACGACTCCGCTCGGCAACGGCGGGCTGCAGCAGATGGGCTACTCGTTCAAGATTGCCGGGCCGGCCAATGCTATGAATGCCGATTTTGGCATGCGCGCTGAAAAGCTGACTTTGGCTTCCGGCCTGGTGCCTCAGGATTATGTCGCCTTCATTCCCGACGCCGCCGAACTGCAGATGCAATTGCCAAACCTGAACTTTTCCGCTCTGTTGGATGTTCTGCAGCAGTCGGATTTCAATAATCCCGCGGGAACGGCATCCATGGATGACAAGTTGCAGCAGGCCATGTTCCCCGACGGAACGATGACGATCAATTTTCCAAAAATCAGTGCCGTCTCTGGCCTTTACGACATCGAGGCTTCCGGCAGCATGCGTGGGTGGTTGAACGAGAAGGATCGTGTCTCCATGACGATGACGGTGTTTGCGCGCGATCTCGACAAGACCATCACTGCCGTTCAGGGCGCGGCGAAGACGGAGCCGGATCTCAACCAACTATCCTTCGGGCTGATGATGGCCAAGGGATTTGCAAAGACCGATACCGACGGACGCTCGCGTTGGGACGTCAGTATTGCCGAGGACAATTCCGTGACGATCAACGGACAAGCCATCAAATAAGCCGCCCAAAAGTCAGAATGCCAACATGTTTGTCTTAAAGCCGCTGGCCCAACGCTCGATTTCGCTTTTGTGGGCCGGTCAGGTTTTGGCGGCGACCGGATCCGAATTCTACATGGTCGCCGTCGTTTGGATTGCGGCGGATTTCATTGGCCGTGACGCGGGTTACGTTTCCGCCCTCCAGTCGGGCGCGCTTCTTTTCGGCAGCCTGTTCGGCGGCATTCTGACGGATCGCTGGCGGCACAGCACCACGATGATTTCGGCCGACGTGCTGCGCGCGCTTCTCCTGCTGGTGCTGTCCGTCGCCGGTCTCATGCATTTCATGAGCCTGCCGTTGTTGATGGTGCTCGCCGGATGCATCGCCTTGCTGACAGCCGCCTTTGATCCGTCGTTGCAGGCAACGCTACCCACCATCGCGATCGATCCCGATATTCGTCACGCGACCAATGGATTGTTCGATGCGACGAGGCGCATGGCCCGTATCCTGGGGCCGAGCATGATTGCGCTGGTTAACGGCTTTCTGCCGAAATCGCAGTTCTTCACGGTCACGGCGGCGACTTTCCTGCTCTCTGCTCTTGCCGTGTGGATGGCCGTCGCCAAATTGCCGTCCGCGCCGCGGCGCCGCGAATTCTCGGGAACGGCGGCTGTCATCGACGGCGTGCTGGGCGGCTGGCGGATGGCGCGCGGCCATGCCGCCATACTCTACGGTCTGTTTACGAACCTGATGGGAAATATCGCCTGGGCGATGGGCATTCTGCTCGGAATGATCCTGCACCTGCGCGAGACCAGCGCCGATCCCTTGACGGATTATAGCCTGATGATGATGGCCTATGGCGTCGGCAACGTGACGACCAACCTCATCCTCAGCAACATAAAGCCGCGCCGGCCGGTCCTCTGGATCATCGCGGCGAAGCTGATTTTCGGCGCCGGCGTGTTTCTGCTGCCGCTGATGCATGACCGGATATGGCTGATGCTCGTCGCATCTCTCGCCGCCATCAACGGCCCGTTCGAGAACCTTGCCATGCTGCACCTGATGCAGACGCGCAGCGAACCCCATCGGCTGGCGCAGATGTACCGTTTGCTGATGTGTGCGATCTTCCTCGGCCTTTTCCTGGCTTATCTCATGTCGCCCAGCCTATTTGCCTGGTTCGGCATCGGCCCATCGATCATCGGCGCGGGTGCGGCGGTCTTCGTCGCCGGACTTAATGGCATAGGGCTGCTTGCCTGGAGGCAAAGCCATCCGGTCGATGCGAAACCCGCATGAGAGGAGTCGATTAGGACTTCAGTCGAAGAGGCTCGAAACCGATTCTTCTTGGCTGGTGCGGTTGATGGCTTCGCCGATGAGACTGGCGGTGCTGATGACGCGGATGTTGTGTGCCGATTGCACTGCCGTCGTTGGCTGAATGGAATCGGTGATCACCAGTTCCTTTAGCTGGGAGTTGGCGACGCGCGTGACGGCGCCGCCCGAGAGCACGCCATGGGTAATATAGGCGGTGACGCTTGCCGCGCCTCGCGCGAGCAGCGCGTCGGCCGCATTGCAGAGTGTGCCGCCGGAATCGACGATATCGTCGATCAGGAGGCAATCCTTGCCGGCCACTTCACCGATGATGTTCATCACTTCGGATTCACCCGGGCGATCACGGCGCTTGTCCACGATCGCCAGCAGACAGTCGAGGCGTTTGGCGAGTGCACGGGCGCGCACGACACCGCCGACGTCCGGCGAGACGACCATGACGTTGCCGATATCGTAGTTCGCCTTGATATCGCGCGTCAGGATCGGCAATGCATAGAGATTGTCGGTCGGGATATCGAAGAAGCCCTGGATCTGACCTGCATGCAGGTCGAGCGTGAGAACACGGTCGGCACCAGCCTCGGTGATCAGATTGGCCACCAGCTTGGCTGAGATCGGCGTGCGCCCGGAGGCGCGGCGATCCTGGCGGGCATAGCCGAAATAGGGAAGAACCGCCGTAATGCGCCGCGCCGACGAGCGGCGCATCGCATCGATCATGATCAGCAATTCCATAAGATGGTCGTTGGTCGGAAACGACGTCGGCTGGACGACGAATACATCCTCGCCACGGACGTTTTCCTGAATTTCAACGAAGATTTCCTGGTCCGCAAAACGCCGGACACTGGCCTTGCCCAAGGGAACGTTGAGATAATTGCAGATCGCTTCGGCGAGATGCCGGTTCGAATTCCCTGCGAAAACCTTCATTGTGGCCCGCCTGTTACCAACCTGATAGCCGCGCTTTTAACCGCCTTGCTCTCGAATGCAAGGGGCTAGAGTGCGATAGCTTTCATATTTCTGAAAAGCTTGTGGCTATCCACGGCGAGAGTCGCGCCAGGAATTGAATTCCGACATGGTTTCAGTGGCGATTTTCTGCATGACGGAGGGCGGGATGGCGGCCCAGGGATCGCCCCGCTTCAGCGGCGCGCTTTCCGATCCCTGGATTCGGTGCAGGCGGGCACCGCTATTGTCGAGAACATCCCAGACATAGGTGACGGAAATCTGCGGCCCGTCCTCGAAGGCGGAGAGATAACCCTTCAGAATATAGCTGGCGCTGGAATCGCTGGAACTTTTAATCGTCAGGCCGAGCGCGCGAGCCTCTGCTCCGAGCTGGCGCGACAGCGGTGTAACGGCCTGAACCGGCGCGCCGATGATCGGCAGGAAGCGGACGCTGTTTCTATCCGTTGCGGCGGTAGGAGGAAGGGAGGCCTGCTGTTGGTCGTCCTGCTGGTCTTCGGCCGCTTGTTGTTGCTGCGGCTGGGGCTGCGGATCGTCGGAGAGGCGCCGGTCGGCCTCGCGCTGCTCGTCGGCGTCCGAAGCTTGCGGATCCTGTGACTGGATGGAGGCCGTCTGGGAGCCGTCGAGCGGGCGGGAGGCATAAGGATTGCGGCCGCTGCTTCTCAGCGCGGCCGCCTGATCGTCGAGCGAGCCACCGCCGCCATAGCTTTGCGGCTGATATCCCTGTTGCTGATAGGCTTGACGCTGGTAGCCATAGCTATTCTGGGCAGCTTCGTAACTCTGCTGGCGTTGCGGCGCGGCGGCCATGCGCTCGACGTCGCGTTGAGTGACGGGGCTGGAGCCGGCATCGCCGATGGTCTCGGGCGGGGTCAGGGCATCCGTCGTGTTGCAGGCGGCGAGCGCGAAGCAGAAGCCAACGGAAACAAACGTTGTTCTGACCAGTCCCATTTTGCGCGATCCCTTCCTTAGACGGTCTCCCCGTTCAGGATCGCTATTTTACGCGGCTAACGGTTAAGAAATTCGAGCTGATGCCGCGACAAAGATTTCGGAGCCTGTGAGGTCGTCAGATAGGTCTGGCCAAGCGTCATCGCGGTGCCGGTGTCGGAGTCCATGATGATCATATGCACGAAGAGCGACATGCCCTCTTCGATCTCCTGCGGATTGCCGATGTGGAACATCTGGTGCTCCATCCAGGAGGGCGAGAAGCGGGCGCCGAGCGAATAGCCGCAGGCGTTCAGCCTATGGCGCGCTAGGCCGCGCTCGTCCATGATCTTGGCATGCATATCGAAGACATCGCCGAAGGTGTGACCGGGCTTCAGCACGGTTTCGATTGCCTGGATGGTCTCGAGGCAAGCGTTATACAGTTCGCGGTGGCGGTGCGTGGGATCGCCGATGACGACCGTGCGCATCATGGCGGCGTGATAATGGGCATAGGCGCCGGCCCATTCGAGGGTCAACTGGTCGTTGGCATCCAGCTTGCGGCGGCCTGCCTTGTAGCGGCAGAGCAGGGCCTCGGCGCCGGAGCCGATGATGAATTCGTTGGCAGGATAATCGCCGCCACCCGAAAAGATAGCGCCCTGCATGGCGCCAAGAATGTCGGCCTCGTCCGCGCCCGGCTTGATCAAAGCAAGTGCTGCGTCCAGTGCATCGTCGGCGAGCGCCGCGGCGCGCTCGACATAGGCGATTTCCGCCGGGCTTTTGACGAGGCGCAGACGGCTGACCAGATAGGAGGCGTCGACGATCTGGCCGAAGGTGGCTATCTGGTTGTCTAGCAAGCGCGCCACGCGGCCAGTCATGCCATGGGTATCGTATTCGACGCCGATGCGGCGGCCGAGGAGGTCGAGCTCCACCAGCAATTCCTTGAGATCGAGCGTCGGATCGGCGTTCACTCGGTCGACCCAGATGCGGATGTCGGAAATAATCGATGTGAGCTGCGCCTGGCGAAGATCGGCCGAGCGGGTGAGCAGCACCATCGTACCGTCGGCCTTGACCACCAGAGTCTGGAAGAAACAGTAGCCGAAGGTATCGTAACCGGTCAGCCAGAACATGCTCTCCTGCGCAAACAGCAGCATGGCGTCGAGTTTTTCCTCCTGCATTTTCGCAAGGAGGCGGGCTAGGCGGGCGTCGAATTCGCTGCGCTCGAAATGCAGGGCCATTTTAGAACGTCTCCTCGATGGCAATGGCGGAAATCTGTCGGCCGTAATCCGGCTCCTTCGCATGCGTGGTGCGGCGATAGGAGAAGAAGCGGTCGGGATCGGGATAGGTGCAGAGATTGAGGTTCTCGGCGGTCACGCCGGCCTTGCGCAGCCGATCGATCGTCAGGCCCGGCAGGTCGAACATCGCATGACCGGTCCGCTCGGACGCAATGAAGTACTTGGCATAGCTCGGGTCATAGCTGACGAAGCGATCGACGAATTCCGGGCCGACTTCGTAGCTCGCCTGGCTGATCGAGGGGCCGAGGCAGGCGGCAATCGCCTCCCGCTTGGCGCCGAGCGCGACCATGGCTTCGATGGTATTTTCCAAAACGCCGGTCAGCGCGCCTTTCCAGCCGGCATGGGCAGCGCCAATCACCCGGTTTTCGGGATCGGCGAAGAGGATTGGCCCACAATCGGCGGCGAGCACGCCGAGCACTATCCCCGGTGTCGCCGTTACCATCGCGTCGGCTTGTGGGCGAGCGCCATCATAGGCCGCGTCGACGGCTATCACGTCGGGCGAATGGATCTGATGCACGGTTGCGAGCCGCTCCAGCGGCAGTCCGAACCAGGCGGCGACGCGGCGGCGATTTTCCTGGACGTGCTCGCGATTGTCGTTGGAGCCGAGGCCAACATTCAATCCGCGATAAAGGCCTTCTGAAACGCCGCCGTTACGGGTGAAATAGCCGTGACGGATGCCGGCGCTCTTGGCGGCGCTCAGCAGCGTGCTTTCGATCGGAGTCGGCAATCCTGCGTCCCTTGATATGTTCTTTCGTGCTGGAAATAACGCTTCCATGGCGAAGCGGTTCGGTTTGAGCGGGATGTTGGCCCAGCGATGCGCGTTCTGTCAATCCGCGGAAGTCACTAGTGTTGATCAGCGGACTGGACGAAAGGGCAAAAGATCGATCGCTGGACTGGAGACGGCCAGCACCTTGAAAAGCTCGCCCATCTTGCCTTCGCCGGCGCCGGCGAGCCGTTCGGCGGCGGTGCGGATGTTCTCCTGTGTTGCGGCGTCCTGGTCGCGGCCAAGCGCCGCAGCTCGCTCCAGCAGGCCGAGGCCGATGAGGAAATCGCCTTGATGGCAGCATCCGTTGATATGCAGGCCGGATGCGACAGCCGTTTCGGCCAGATGCTGGAAATCGACGTGGCTGGTAAGGTCCGCTTCGCCGGGATGATCGAGCGGCGGATCGTATTCATGCATGCGCACGGCCTGCAGCGTATCGCCAAAGCTCGTCGCCATATGGCCGTAATCGATGACGAGCGCGGTGCCGCCGTGGGCGGCGATCCGGTCGCAGATCGTCGTCATTACCGCCTGGCGGGCGGGGGCGATCTCGAAGATGGTGCCGATCGGCGGAAGCGGCCCGGCGGGAAGAAGCGCGGGGTCGAGGCTGGCGACGCCGGCCGTGAAACTCAGCTCGTCATGGACGTCGAGGCCGACCGTACGCTCACGAAAACCATTGGCGGTGCGGACGAACTGGCGAATGGGAATGGCGTCGAAGAGCTCGTTGGCGGCGAGAAGAGTGAAACCTGCCGGCACATCATCGAAGTCGGAATGCCAGCAAACCTTGTCACCATGCGCCTCAAGCGTCTGGCGCTGAAAACCCTGCAGCCGCTCGCTGGTTTCGACCAGATGCACGCTCATTGCTTCATAGAGCGGCGGCGCGAGCTTGGCGATGACGCGCAGCATATCCGCCATCATCGTGCCGCGTCCGGGGCCGATTTCGACGAGGCGAACATTGCCCGGTGTGCCGTGGCGTTGCCAGGCATGCACCACGAAGACGCCGATCATTTCGCCGAAAAGCTGGCTGACCTCGGGCGCCGTGACGAAATCGCCCATGCGGCCGAAGGGCTCGCGCGTCTTGTAATAACCGTGCTGCGGGTCGGCGAGGCAGAGCGAGAAATAGTCGGTGATGCTGACCGGTCCGTTGGCGCGGATGATGGTTTTGATTTTTTCCCCGAGCGCGGTCGTCATCGTTTGGTCTCGCTAAAGCATGGTTCCGAAAAACAAGAAGCGGCTTTCGGGCGGATCATGCGACATTAAACCCAGAGTTCAAGCCGTCTGTCTGGCTGCAACGTGGCGGGCGCGGATCACCGCCCACAGGCCGACCGCAACCATGGGCAGGGAGAGCACCATGCCCATAGTCAGCCAGTTCGTGCCTAGCAGATAGCCGAGCTGCTCATCAGGCTGGCGGAAGAATTCGACAAAAATGCGCGAGAAGGCGTAACCGATGACAAAGACGCCGCTGACGGTGCCCGGCTTCTTCAGCGCCAACGCCCAGCGCGTGAGGATGAAGAGGACGGTGAAGAGCACAATGCCCTCGATGCCGGCCTCGTAAAGCTGGCTGGGATGACGTGGATCAAGGCCGGCCGGGCAGACGCCCTGGTGGGCGGCCAGGACATGCGGGCTGCAGAAAACCATCGCCCAGGGCACGTCGGTGGTCCGGCCCCAGAGTTCGCCATTGATGAAATTGGCGATACGGCCGAAGAAAAGGCCGATAGGGGCAACGGCCGCGACGATATCGAACAGGCTCCAGACTGGAATCCTGTTGCGATTGGCAAACAAAATCATGGCGATGGTCGTGCCAATCAATCCACCGTGGAAAGACATGCCGCCATTCCAGACCTCGATGGCGCGAATCGGATTGGCGAGCACGGGATCGAGATCGTAGAACAGGATATAGCCGATGCGCCCGCCAAGCACGATGCCGAAGGCGACCCACAGGATGAAGTCGTCCAGATGCGCCCGCGTTACCGGCGCCGTGTCGTTCAGCCAGAGCTTGCCGTTATCGACGAGCCGCCTCGCATAGAACCAGCCGAGCAGGATACCCGCGACATAGGCTAGACCGTACCAGTGGATCGACAGCGGGCCGAGCGAAAAGGCGATCGGATCGATATCCGGAAATGGCAGGATGGCGGCAAGATTGGCTGATGTCAGCAAGATTTTCGCGTCCGTTACAGCATGATTCCCAAAACCTTGGATAAGAGCATGCTAAATCCAATGTGCGCGGAACATGGCGTTCGCTATTGAAACGGTCAAGTCGATTATTCGTGTGTCTTTCGCAGCAGGCAGGTTTGTCCCGCTCTATCTCAATTTGCTTGCATCGGACCTTCGGAAATCTTACCTCAGATCTATCTGGCCCTTCATATGATGCCGTCCATTTTAGGGGCCGACGGCCGCAAGGAGATCATTATGAGCACTGGACCGAACCGTATCTTGGATGAATTCGCCAAGCTGATGACCGATGCCGCCGGTGCTGCCCAGGGCGTGCGCCGCGAGATCGAAACGGCGTTCAACGCCCAGGCCGAGCGTTGGCTGAACAGTCTGGATATCGTCAAGCGCGAGGAGTTCGAAGCCGTTCGCGAAATGGCCATCAAGGCACGCGACGAAAACGAAACGCTGCTTGCCAGAATCGAAGCGTTGGAAGCGCGTCTTTCCGCCGAAGGCAAGTAGTCGCGATTCATTTTGCGTAAAATCGGCGCGGCACGCGTCTGCCGCGCATTTTTCCTCTAAAATTTTCGGCAGTTTTTCCACCTGTGGACACAGGCAAAAAAGCCAATCGTCAGAGTCAGTTATGACTCCCTTCTGAATAGACATCGGAAGAGCTGTCCACAGCACCCTTCGCCAAAATCTCCGATGAGGGGCTGGCATGCCGGGCAGGCCGTTATACACTGATTTTAAATGATGATTCGAAACGGACTTGGTAAGCTCCGGGCAGGGTGGATGCGTTAGTCTGGCAGCCGTTCAACATCATCCCGAGGATGTTTCCGGAGTAAAACTGTTTGCGTTTTTTCAGTGTTCGAGCACGGGGAAGCTGCATTCGTTCCGGTCAAGAAGGTGCTGCATGAGCCTTATGGAAATGGAAGTCGAACGACAGTCGAATCCGGTCGATATGATCGAATTCGTGGCCGCCAATAATGACTGGTCGTTCGAGCGGTCGGGCGAGGATGAAATCGCCATGACCGTCGAAGGTCGATGGACCGATTATCATGTCTCCTTCTCATGGATGGAGGAGTTCGAGGCGCTGCACATTGCCTGCGCCTTCGACATCAAAGTTCCCGACCCGCGTGTCAACGAGGTCATCAAGCTGCTGTCCTGCATCAATGGTCAGGTGCTGATGGGACATTTCGATCTGTGGCGGCAGGAAGATATCGTGATCTTCCGGCAGTCGCTGCTGCTTTCCGGCGGCGCCGAGCCCACCAACCGGCAGGTGGAAGTGCTGCTGTCCAACGCTCTTGACACCTGCGAGGCTTACTATCAGGCTTTCCAATTTGTAGTATGGTCCGGCCTTGACGCCAATCGCGCCATGGAAGCCGTGCTTTTCGAAACCGTGGGCGAAGCCTGATATGGCAACTGAGGCATCCTCGAGCGCTTTTGCATCTTCCGATCCCATCATTCTGGTCGGGGCCGGCAATATGGGCGGCGCTCTGTTGACGGGTTGGCTGAAAAGCGGCGTGCCGGGCTCCTCGGTGACCGTCGTCGATCCCAAGCCGTCGGATGCGATGCTGAAGTTGATCGCCGATGCCGGCGCGAAGCACGTCACCGGCGTTCCCGCAGGGGTGGTCGCCGGCGTTCTCTTCATCGCCGTCAAGCCGCAGGTGATGGAAGCCGTATTGCCGCCGTTCAAAACGTCGATTGGGCCGAATACGGTGGTGGTGTCGATTGCTGCCGGCAAGACGCTTGCTTTCCTTGAACAAAGCCTGGGTGAAGCGGCGATGGTACGCGCCATGCCGAATACGCCGGCCATGGTCGGCCGCGGCGTCACCGGTGCTTTTGCCAATGCTAAAGTCGGCGAGCGCCAGCGGCAGTTGGTGCAAAATCTTCTGAAGGTATCCGGTCCGGTCGAATGGGTGCCAGCGGAGGCCGATATCGATGCTGTAACGGCCGTTTCCGGCAGCGGGCCGGCCTATGTCTTTTATCTCGTCGAGTGCATGGCGGAGGCGGGCCGGAAGCTCGGCCTGCAGGCGGACCTCGCCATGCGCCTCGCACGGGAAACTGTCGCGGGGGCTGGTGAATTGTTGCACCAGTCCCCCGATGACGCTTCGCGTCTGCGTCAGAATGTGACGTCTCCCGGCGGAACCACTGCGGCAGCCCTTGCCGTTCTGATGGCCGAAGATGGCATGCAGCCCCTGTTCGACGAGGCGCTGGAGGCAGCACGCAAGCGCGCGCAGGAACTGGCCGGCTAGAGCAATTCCAGGAAAGGTGCGCCGCGGTTTCCGTCTGGAATTGCGAAAAAACAAAGAGATAGAGCGGTTCTAAGATTCCGTGAAAAGCTGAACCGCTCTAATTCCCAGCATCAAGAGGGTTTGCGTATGGCGGAAGAGATCACCTACGGCGATTTCGAGCGGGTGGACATCCGCGTCGGGACGATCATCGAGGCGGAGCCTTTTCCGGAAGCGCGCAAGCCTGCCTTCAAATTGAAGATCGATTTCGGACCGGAGATCGGCATCAAGCGCTCCTCGGCGCAGATCACCGTGCACTACACATCGGAATCCCTCATCGGCCGCCAGGTTCTCGGCGTCGTCAACTTTCCGCCGCGCCAGATCGGCCCCGTCCGCTCCGAAGTGCTGACCCTCGGCTTCGAGGACGAAGCGGGCGCGATCGTGCTTGCGGCAGTGACGCAGCCGGTGCCGAACGGCAGGAAAATGATGTAGTTCAACGGCATATCGCCGTTAGTGAATCTCCCGCGATACGGGATCTGTCACACTGAAATCCAGAAATTCCGCTTCGAAACCGTCGCGCTGCGGTGAGCAGAAGGCGGGGCCGATGGAGACTTCTTCGAGGGCCGGGTCGAACCAGGCGAGGCGGGCCATGCGCCACTCATTCATCTGGTCAGTGCGGTACTGGATGAAAAGCGCGTCGCCGTTGCGAGTCACCCGCGCCGACAATGCCTCGAACTCATGGTCGAGCCGGAAGGCGGACCAATCGGAATTGTCGTTGGTGACCACGACGCTGAAATGTTTGGCGCCGTCCGTATATTCGATCCCGCATTTCATCCAATGCTCGGCATCATGACGGACCATTAGGCCGGCCTGATCGTAGAGTTCGCTATAGTGACCGATGAAGGTGATCTCGGCGGTGAAGTCGCCATGCCAATGCCGACCGAGGAAATGGCCGTCGTCGCGGTAGAAGCCGTAATAGGTTCCCTGCCAAAAATCGGTCCTGTCACCGGAGCGGACGAGCAGCCGACCATTGTTCATTTCCCAGGCCGGCGGCAGATTGAGCCAATGCATGTCGTTGATGTCGATCGGCATGCAATGTCCTCTCTCAAAACAATTCCAGGAAAAGTGCGAAGCGGTTTTCCGTCTGGAATGCGTAAACACCAAGGATAGAGCGGGAAAGCGGTTCCGTGAAACGCTAAACCGCTCTAAGCCGGAATGCGGATGGTTGCGCGCAGGCCGCCGAGCGGGCTGTCGCCAAGCGTGACGTTGCCGCCGTGGCTGCGAGCGATATCGCGGGCAATGGCAAGGCCGAGGCCTGTGCCGGAATTGTCGAGATTGCGCGCCTCGTCCAGCCGGAAGAACGGCTTAAACACATCCTCGCGCGAATTGGCGGGAATGCCGGGACCGTCGTCATCGAAATTGATCGTCAGCCACTTGGTGCTGTGCTTGGCTTCGATGCGCAGCGTATTGGCATAGCGGCGCGCATTGGAAGCAAGGTTCGTCACCAGCCGTGTAAAGGCATTCGGACGGACGGAGATTTCATTGTCGCCGTCGATGGAAAAGGTCATGGATTTACCGTGCAGCGAGAAGTCCTGCTCGACCTTGTCGAGGATATCGCTGAGCCGAAGCTTGCCGACATCCTCTTCCGCCTCACCGCGGGCGAAGGCCATATAGCCCTCCAGCATGCTCTGCATGTCCTCGACATCCTCATTGAGGCCGACGAGATCGGGATTGTCGCCGACAAGGGCGAGCTGCAGTTTGAAGCGTGTAAGCACGGTGCGCAGGTCATGGCTGACGCCGGAGAGCATTGCCGTGCGCTGCTCGATCTGCCGTTCGATGCGCTCGCGCATCAAGATGAAAGCGAGGCCGGCGCGGCGCACCTCGTCGGCGCCCCGCGGCGAATAATTCTCCAGCCGCTGCCCCTTGCCGAAACTTTCCGCTGCCTGTGTCAGTGCGAGGATCGGCCGGATCTGGCCACGCAGGAACAGCACGGCAATGCCGATCAGCACCAGCGATGTGCCGACCATCCAAAGAATGAAGATATGCGTATTCGAGGCGTAGGTCTGACTGCGCTTGGCAAAGACGCGCAGCACTTTGTCCGGCAGCTTGATGCGGATTTCGACCAGGCTCGAATTGCCGACCGTATCGATCCAGAAGGGGAGATTGATCTGATCGCGGATTTCGTCGCTCAAGATGCCATCGAGAATCGAGAAGAACGGCTTTTCGCGCGGCGGCGGCAGCTCGCCACCCGGCTCGATCGAAATGGCAAGGTCGAGCTTTTGCCGGGCCATCTGTGCGACCGCGGAATAGTCGGCATCCTGCGGATAGGTTTGAATGATGTCGATGATGGCGGCGATGTCGCGGGTGGTGGCCATCGACAGGCGTTGGGTCACCATCTGCCAGTGGCGCTCCATGAAGACGATGGTGACGACCGCCTGCAGGATGATCATAGGCAGGATGAAGATCAGCAGCGTGCGCGCATAGAGGCCGGTCGGCAGCCGTCTCCGCCACCAGCGCGAAAACCAGCGCATGCCATTGGAGGGCGTGTGCTCCTGATCGCGCCTGATCGAGTCGAATGTCACCATCGCCGCTGATCCCAGGGAATTGACATTAATCTATGCTCAGCCGGTAGCCGATGCCGCGCACCGTCTGCAGCCAGATGGGGTTGGCCGGATCGTCCTCGATCTTGCGGCGCAAGCGATTGATCTGCACATCGATGGTGCGCTCGCCGACTTCGGCGTCGCTGCCGATCAGCTCGTGGCGGGGAATCGTATCGCCGGCGCGCTTGGCAAAGAGCAGCATGATTTCCTGCTCGCGGTCGGTCAGGCGGATAAGCTCGGAGGCCTTCTTCAGCTCCTTGCGGGTCAGCGAGAAGGTATAGGGGCCGAACATCACCTGTTCGATCTTCGGTGCGTCGGCCGGTGCGTTGCGACGCAGGATATTGTTGATGCGTAGCACGAGTTCGCGCGGATCGAAAGGCTTCGGCAGATAGTCGTCGGCGCCGGCTTCCAATCCGGCGATACGGGCTTCCGACTCGGCAAGGGCGGTCAGCATGATGATCGGAATGTTCTTGATGGCGCGGAGACTTGCCGTCAGCGTGATTCCAGATTCGCCAGGCATCATCACGTCCATGATGATGAGGTCGAAATCGAGCCCTTCGAGCTTGCGGCGAGCCTCGGCGCCATCGGCGGCGGCTGTTACCCGAAATCCCTTTTCCATCAGATAACGGTTGAGAAGGGCACGGATACGGGTGTCGTCATCCACGACCAGGAGGTGTGCTGCATCGTCCGAAATTGCTGTCTTTGTCGTCATTCAATCCGTCTCGATCTTGTTCTATCCGTTGATTGAGATGGTCTATCCAAACCCGCTTCGCGGCCCTTCGGTTCGAGACCATGGCTCAGTCCTGCATTCCCCTCAGGAACCTTTTGACGCTTTCGCGCGTCGCATCGGACGCACCTTCGAATGCCCGCTCAATACGGCGCGATTGCGGCTCGGCCAGTGCCAATGCCAAATCGCGGCCGGCTTGTGTGGGGTACAGCTTGCGCTGCCGACGATCCTCAGGCCCGGCCACCTGGTGAATATACCCTGAATCGATCAATTGTTTGAGAACCCGCGCCAAACTCTGTTTGGTGATCTTCAATGTTTCCAACAGGTCCGCAACCGTCATGCCAGGTTCGCGGTTAACGAAATGAACGACACGGTGATGGGCGCGGCCGAATCCGCTCTTGTCCAGAATCTGGTCGGGATCGGACACGAAGTCTCGATAGGCAAAGAAAAGCAGCTCGATGATCTCGAAATCGATGATCCCCGCATTCTCCATCGGCGTCGCCAGCAGCTCCGGTTTTGCTGCTTTTTGGCTCGTCTGTCGTGGCACCTTGGCATTTCCTTTCCTATTTTGGGGCAATCGGGAAACTTACGCAAAAATATGTCAGCTTTATTGACGTATTTTTACGCCGCTGCTAGGTTTTCGCCGATCTTGCGCCGCCCGGACGGATATGGCCATATTTGGAAACTAAGCCCGGCTGCGCAAAACTCCAACACGTCTCATATTTTCCCCACTTGCATCGTGGATAATGCGGAATGGGCACAACAATCAACAGTCATGGCGTCCGGGCGCCGGAGGAGAAGTAAGATGGCATCGGTTCCTTTTGATCAACTGGATGGGGAGATCTGGTTCAACGGCGCGTTCGTGCCCTGGAAGGACGCTAAGATTCATGTGCTGACCCATGGTCTGCATTATGCGAGCGCAGTCTTCGAGGGCGAGCGGGCCTATGGCGGCCGGGTCTTCAAGCTGACCGAGCACAACCAGCGCCTTCACAAGTCTGCCGACATTCTTGGCTTCAAAATTCCCTACAGCGTTGCCGAGCTGGACGCGGCAACAATCGAACTGTTGAAGCGTCAGGGTTTTTCCGAGGCTTATGTGCGCCCGATCGCCTGGCGCGGCAGTGAGATGATGGGCGTGTCCGCCCAGAACAACCGCATTAATGTGGCGATCGCGATCTGGCAGTGGGGCAGTTATTTCAATCCGGCCGAAAAGCTGAAGGGCATCCGCCTCGACATTGCCGAATATCGCCGCCCCGATCCGAAGACTGCGCCTTGCGCCTCCAAGGCTGCCGGCCTTTACATGATCTGTACCATTTCCAAACACGCCGCCGAGGCCAAAGGCTATGCCGACGCGATGATGCTCGATTACCGTGGCCAGGTGGCGGAAGCGACGGGCGCCAATATCTTCTTCGTCAAGGACGGCGTCATTCATACGCCGACGCCGGATTGCTTCCTGAACGGCATCACCCGGCAGACGGTGATTGAACTTGCCAAGCGGCGGGGATTGCAGGTCGTCGAGCGGGCGATCATGCCGGAGGAATTGTCCGATTTCAGCGAGTGCTTCCTGACGGGATCGGCGGCGGAAGTGACGCCAGTCTCGGAAATCGGACCTTATCGTTTCACGCCGGCATCGATCAGCGAAACGCTGATGAACGACTATATGAAGGAAGTCTATCCTACGGCAGCAGCGGCCGCATAAGGCTTGAAACAGCTTCCTAAAGCCGGGTGTCTAAGTCTGCCCGGCTTTATTGCTGCCGACATTTTCGGCGGAAACAGGGAGGCAACTCACGGAAGAGGTTTCCGCAACAATCTGTCGGAAAATCCGCGCAAAGAGAGCGGCGGCCTTTCGGCCGCCGTGTGTTGACGAGTTGCGGTTCAGCCGCTGCGGATCATTGGTAAACGTAGACGATGCGGCGTGTCGTCGGATCGACCAGTACCGGCTGGCGGTTCACTTCCACGTAGCTGTATTGATAATCGGGGATACGGTGGATGACGACGCTTTGCGGCAGAGTGGCGCCGACAACGACGTTGCCGCGCAGCCGCACGGCTTTGACCCGGTTCTGAGTGATGTAAGTGCGGACTTCGGCCGGCGGGGCGACGGCATCGACCTCACTGACAGGACCAATCAATTCGTCGTCCGGTGAGGGCGAGACGCTGCCCGTCGCTGTCTGATCGGTTTCGCTATAGGTGATGACCGGTACGCCGAGCTGGCTATAGTGCTCCTCGACGACGATTGGATTGCCGTTCTGCTCGACGCTCAGGGCCTCGGCGTCTACCCAGCCGCGCATGCCGTTGACATCGATGCGGCACCAGCTACTGCCTTGGATGCAGCCGTCGAGGGTCGCTTCAGAGCCGCGGGTTGCCAGGCCGAGACTTGGATATTGCGGACCAGGGCCGGTGCGGACGTTGAGGTCGGTCGCTGTTGTTGCGGACATCTGCGCTTGGGCGAACCCTGCGCTGCCCAGGAGCACAAGGCCCGTCAGCAGCAAGTTTCTCTTTGCGAACATTGGCTTTCTCCTTTGCTTAGGCAGTCCACCTTTGCAAACGTCCGCAAGAGCGGAGTGTTCCGCCGCGCGGCCAGGCAGTCTCGACGTTTTCCAGGGGAGAGGGGCTGTTTTGCCGGGTGTTTGGGATTATATCGGCGGATATGCATTCAACAGACGAGGCGCTTCTCATGGGCATGCTCCAGGCCGGCATCATTCCGGTGACACCTTTCGAACAGAATTGCACCATCTTGTTCGATCCGGAAACGAAGGAAGGGGTCGTGGTGGATCCCGGCGGCGACGTCGACGTCATCCTGCAGACGGTGCGCGAAAATGGCATCGTGTTGAAGGCGATCTGGCTGACGCACGGTCATATTGACCATGCGGGCGGCGCCGATGAGCTTCGGGAAACCCTGGGTTTGGAGGTCATCGGCCCGCATGAAGACGACCGCCCGCTGCTGCAGGATATCGAGGCGAAGAGCAAGATGTTCAACATCGAAGGCGTTCGCAACGTCGTGCCGGATCGCTTTCTGAAGGACGGCGACAAAGTGTCCTTCGGCGAGCATGAGTTTGAAGTCTTCCATTGTCCCGGCCATGCACCGGGCCATGTTATTTATTTTAACAGAACGCAGAAATTCGCCCATGTCGGCGACGTGCTGTTTCACGGTTCGATCGGCCGCACCGATCTGCCGGGCGGCAATCACCAGCAGCTTTTGGAGTCGATCCGCGACAAGGTGTTTCCGCTCGGCGATGACGTCGGCTTCATCTGCGGCCATGGTCCAGGCGGCCAGATCGGCGAAGAGCGCCGCACCAATCCATTCCTGCGCGGACTTTAGATCCGCCCGGAATTGGGTAAAAACAATAGGGTAGAGCGGCTCAGCGATTCCTTGAAGCCCTGAACCCCGCTGAAGCCAAAACAAAAGCGCCGCTCAATGGCGGCGCTTCCTTTCGAGACATCAGCTTGCAAAAGGTATCAGTCGGCCGTGCAGAAGTGGCGCATGCCATCATAGCCGAGATAGGTGCCGCTGCGGCCGTCGAAGCTGCTGTAGCGATCGTAGCAATAGCGCATCCATTGGGATGACCAGGGGCGCAAGCCAACGGGCTGCGGTGCGTAATAGCCGACATCACGCTCGACATAGACGCGGCGCGGCGGAGCGCGATAGTAGTAGGCAGGCGGCGGGGCATAGTCGGGGTCGACATAGACCGGATCCGGTTCGACATAACGCGGCTGGCTGGCAATTGCCGAGCCGACGATCAGGCCGGTGGCGAGGCCTGCGGCACCAATCGCCCAGCCGTTGTGATGATGCCAGTGATCATCGGCAGAAGCGGTGGAAATGGATGTCAGCGTCAGGGCTGCAGCCATGGCGGACATAACGAGCGATTTGCCGAGCATGTTCATGAGTCTGTCCTCTGAGGGGAACCGGGAAAACCGTAATTCCCAATCTTGCATAGAAGACACACTAGACACGGCAAGCTGAATACAGACTGAATGATAAAACCCGGCATCACTGCCGGGCTTCAACTCGAATGACAGCCGTAAGGCGCTCTCAGCCGGCAATCTGAAGATTGACAGCCTTCGGTCCCTTGCCGCGGCGATCCGGTTCCGTGTCGAAGCTTACCTTCTGGTTTTCTGACAACCCTGCCAGACCAGAAGCCTGTACTGCGGAAATGTGCACAAAGATGTCCGCGCCACCCTTGTCCGGTTTGATGAAACCGAAGCCCTTATCGGTATTGAAAAACTTTACAGTGCCAGTCTCGGCCATGCCTCAGGTCCTTTTCTCTCTGCCCACCATCCACACGGGCAGCATTGCTGTATTGCCCTTGCGGGCGCTTGCAGGCAGTTCTCGCAATTTGAAGGAAAAGGTCCCCTATACCTCGGCGTGGCTTCGAAGCGAATTCGCGCATCGTTTCTCAACCAAGCTGACCGGAATAATTTAGCGTTTCCGGCGCGCAACTCTATTAAGGACTTCCCATGCTCTAAAAATGCCCGAACAGCGCTGAGAGTGCTGTGTTTATCGGGAATTGGCAAGCAAAAGTTTTTTAACGTGTTCTGATGAGCACACTGCCGTAATGCAAGTGTGTTAGCGCGAATCGCAAATTTTCCCTCACCGAGAATAAGTTTCTAAGGGTTTTGTATCGTTTGCGATATATTTTTGGCGAAATTTTCCCAAAGGATATAGCCAAAATCCATCTTTCGGATCATTCGAAAAAAATTCATTAACGACGCCGCACAACAGCCATCACGCGAATTTTCAATAATTTTTACGCTTCTACGCTGCGCCGCCGGACGAGTTCCGGCACCAATTCCACGGCAAGCATGGCGGTAAACATCAAACCGCAACCGGCATAGCCGAACGGCCCCATGGTTTCCCCGAGCAGCAAGCTGCCGAGCGAGGCACCGAACAGAGCCTCTGAAGACAGGAAGATCGCAGCCTGGGGCGCGGTCGTGTAGCGCTGGCCGATGACCTGCAGCACGAATGCTAGGCCGGACGAAAAAATGCCGACATAGAGGATTTCGCCGAGCGCGCCCTGGATGTCGGCGATGCTGATCGGCTCGGCAATCACTGCGACGGCAAGAGCAGCCACGGCGGTAACGGCAAACTGCACGGCGGAGATTCCGAGCGGCCGGCGGGTCTCGCTGACCGAAGAGCCGGCGAGGGTGATCTGCGCTGCCCAGAAGAGGGCGCAAACGACGGTCAGGAAATCGCCAACCGTCAGCCGCGAAAAGGAGCCGCCGGACAACAGATAGATCCCGCCGAGCGCTATCAGCGCGGCGGGCCAGACGATCCAATGCGGCGGCCGGCGCAGGAAGACGACGGCGATCAGCGGCACGAAGACGACGTAAAGGCCAGTGATGAAGCTGGAATTGGTGACCGTCGTTGTCAAAAGCCCGATCTGCTGCGTTGCGGCTCCGCCGAAGAGTGCGACGCCGATGAGGAAAAAGGATAGCCAATTCCGGCGCGTCAAGGGCTTCTCGGCCTTGCGGTTTTCCATCCAGACGAAGGGCAGGACGACGATGGTGGCGACGGCGAACCGCAGGCCGATGAACCAGAACGGTCCGATCGCCTTCATCGCGGTGGATTGTGCGACGAAGCCTCCGCCCCAGATGGCCGCAGCCAGCAACAATACCAAATTCGCCTGTATGCGAGTCATCTGAATCCTACGGGTGGGGGAGGAAGTGGGGAAGCGCGACCGTTAGCAGTTGCTTTACCTTGGGGCAAGGCGAAAAGGCCTAAGGGTGTGAGCCTATTCCGCTGCCCTTGAAACACGCAGTAATGCGCCGTCATCCTCGTCCGTTGTCAGCAACAAGGCTCCATCCGGCGCCACCACGACATCGCGCAGGCGGCCGAAATCGCCGTCGAACATGCGTTCGCGTTCGGTGATCTTGCCGCTGCTGTTACGATCGAGACGCGACAGCAGCTTGAACTTCAGGGCGGCGACCAGGAAATCTCCCTTCCATTCCGGGAACATTTTGCCGCGGTAGACGGCGATGGCGCCGGGCGCAATCGACGGGTCCCAATAAAAGAGCGGTTGCTTCATGCCTTCTTTCGCTGTGCCGACGCCGATCTTGGTGCCGGAATAGTTGCGTCCGTAGGAGATGACCGGCCAGCCGTAATTCTTGCCCGCCTCCGGTGTGTTGATCTCATCGCCGCCTCTAGCGCCGTGTTCGGCCGTATAAAGCTTACCATCGGCAGTATCGAAGGTAATGCCTTGGGGATTGCGGTGTCCCTTCGACCAGATTTCCGGTAAGGCTTTTGCGCCGTCCTTGAAGGGATTGTCGGCGGGAATGCTGCCGTCGGCCCTTATGTGAATGATCGAACCGGCATCGTCTTGGAAATCCTGAGCGCGGTCCTGGTCACCGCGATCGCCGAGGCTGACGAACAGGCTGCCGTCCTTGGCGATCGCAATACGCGAGCCATATTGAATGCTGCCGCGCGACATCTTGTTCATCAAAAAAATGCGCTTCACCTCGGTCAGCCGCCGTTCGTCCGGCGACAGGACCGCGCGGAAGACTGCCGTGCCGCTGCCGCCTGCCGCAGCAACGGACGCGGTGAAATAGATGGTACGATTGCCGGCGAATTTCGGATCGAGCGCCACATCGAGCAGGCCGCCTTGGCCACGAGCATAGACGTCGGGCACGCCGGCAATCGAAGCGGATGCTTTGCCGTCGCGGATGACGCGCATCCGGCCCGGCCGCTCCGTTACGAGATAGGCGCCGTCCGGCAGCACTTCGACGGCCCACGGATGGTCAAGCCCGCTTGCGATCGTCTCGATCTTAACCTTGACCTTCTGCGTTTCGATTGTTTTGACCGGATCGGCAAGGACAGCATTTGCCGTCAGCAGCGCGGAGGCTGCCAAGACGGCGCAATATCCCGTTTTTTGGAAGCGCTTCAATCCGTCTCCTCCTATTCCTGAACTCTTGTGCAACGTGGGATGAGCGGATTGCCGGTCAAGACACGCTACGGCGAGGGTAACGTCTTTGTGTCCAACGAAGCTGTCTGTTCGGCGGTCTCGACCAACTCGGCGTCCAAGATATAGCGCAGCGGCCCGCGCGTGACGGCATCGAACGGCCAGCAAGTGGCGAGCGCCAGGTGACGACCGGGCGCTGCGGAATCGATGCCGTTCCGGTCCCACGGTGCAACACGGCCCTGACCGGCCCGGAAGGTAAGTAGCTTACCGTCACGGCGCGTGACTTCGATCAGATCGCCCGGTTTGACGTCTTTCAGCCAGCGGAAATGCGTGTCGCGATGGGCGGCGATGACGGCGGTGCCTTCCTCGCCCGGCTGCGGCGTACCCGTCAGCCAGCCTGGCCCGAAAGCCAGCGCCTGACCGCTGGCGCCGGCAAGTACGATCGCTTCCGCACCGATCCGCGGTGCCCGGACCTCGGCTTCAGTGGTGAAATCCGCCCAGGGCCAGGGCTTTGCATCCTCGCCGCGGAGTTCGGCGGCGAAGGCCCGTTTCAGCAAGATCTGCGCGAGCTCGGCCTTGGCTTTCATGTAGAGGCCATTGCCGAGGAAGGTCAGGCCAGCCGTCGTAAGAACGGTGATGCAGGCGAGGGCGAGTTTTTCGAGGCGCGTGACGCGGAGAGCCGCCTTATCCGGCCGGTCCGCCACCTTCTCCCCGAGTATGGAGAGAAGGCGGAAGTGAGGGGCTTTGGACACGCGGAAATGGCCGTCGTCCCTCATCGCAGTCACCGTGCAAACATGCGGCGGCGTAGCATCATGAGTGCTGTCATGATCGTCGCGGCAAGGAGCAGGGCCAGGCCGATCATGATGTTGCGCTCGGCCTGTGTTGCCGTTTGCGGCAGGTTGACGCTCGCGGTGGCCTGGCGGGCGATCATGCCGGCGGTCGCGGGTGTCGGCGCGGCGGCAATCTGGCTTGCCAGCGCTGCCTGTCGCTTTGCTAATCCGCTTTTAGGGAGCGTGGCGCTGTTCATGTCAGCCTGATCCGCTTCGGCCTGTTCATTTGCCGGGCCCATAGGTTCAACCGAGGCCTTGTGTTCGCCGCCAGGCGCCGTGATGGGCGCTTCGCCTTCGCCGAAGACCTTGCCGAAATCCCACCCGGCCGGCAAATTCAGCGGCAGCTTGGCGGAACCAAGTGGCTGGTCGACGGGGCGTGAAGGCGTCACATCGACGGCAACGAGGCTGGTGACGCGCGAGACGAGATGATGGGCGAGCGCCACCGCTTCGACCTGCTTGTCCAGCGCACCCTGATCCTGGATCTCGTAGGCGCGGGCCTCGATATCATCGATCTTGCGGCGCGCCCAAAGCTGCGAAATGCCTTTGCCTTCGGCAGCGCCGGCAATGTCCATATCGACACGCCAGGGCTGGGCGCCGGTCTTGCCCGATATCTGCAGCTTGCCATTCGGCTGCGCGTCGGAAAGCTCGGCTGTCAGGACGACGGGTTCGCCGGTGTAGAGGTCGGGCATCGGATTGGGTGTGATATCGCCGGCCTTGGCATTGTCGAAGCTAGCCGCAATGTCGGTCATGGCGGGATTTTCGAGCTTGGCGAACAACTCGCCCATGCGCTCGGCCACCTGATCCTGCGAACCGATGGCGGTGTAAGTGCCACGGCCAACTTCGGCGGCCTTGGTCATGAAGTAGGTGTTCGGAGCGGAGCCGATGCCGACGGTGAAGACGCGGGCATCGGCGCGGTTCTGGCTGATCTCCTGGAAGAGTTGCTGCTCGTTGCCGATTGCGCCGTCGGTCAGGAAGACGACCTGGCGGAGCGCGCCATTGGCGATCGGTCCCTGATTGCGGAGCGCATCCGATAGTGCTGGCAACATTTCCGTGCCGCCGGCAGCATTCAGGCCGTTGACATAGGCGATCGCCTTTTCCCGGTTATCGGGCGTGGCGGCGACGAGCCCGTGGAAATAGTCAGTCATCGTGTCGTCGAAGCGGATGATGTTGAAGCGGTCGTCCGGCTGCAGCTTGGAGATCGCAAGCGCCAGGCTGGCACGGGCCTGTTCGATCGATTGGCCGGACATGGAGCCGGAATTATCGATGACGAAAACCACCTCGCGTTTCGGCTGCTCGGTCGTTGCATCCGGCGCCGAAGGCGGCGTGACAAAGGCCAGCAGATAGGTTTTACCGTCCTTCACCTCTCGGAAGAGGCCGGCGCTCGGCACCTTGCCGGGAGCCGCCTTCCAGGTCAGCTCGAAATCGCGATCGGCGGGCACGGAGTCGCCTTTCAGCGAAATGGTGCGGCTCTGTTCGCCATTCTCGATCACATTGATCTCGTGAGAGGCGGATTTTACCTCGCCGAGAGAGAAGCCGGCCTTCAGATTGACCGTCAACGATACCGGATTGATCTTGGCATTTTCGCGCGGATCGAGAACTGGGGCTTCGATCTTTTCCCGGTTCGGCACCGGGTCCTGCACGGCAAAACCAGTGCCGTTGTGGAACTCGACGCTTTGGACGATCGGCTGCGGGTTATAGCGGGGAGCAACGACCATCGGGAAGCGCAGCGAAAATTGGCCGGCCGACTGGTGGACTGTCTGCTGGTATTCGATCTGCACGACAATGGTTTCGCCGGGGCCGATATTGGCAACCTGGTTGGTGAAGATGTTCGGCCGTTGCTGTTCGAGCAGCGCCGTCTTCTTGCCCTGCGCCTTGGCATCCTCATAGATCTGCCGGGCTTCTTCGCGCGGCTTGATCTGACCTTCGATGAAGCGGTCGCCGATCTGCATACGTAGCGTGTCGACGGCTGCATTGTCCGGAAGCGGGAAGACGTAGGTGCCTTCGACCCAGCCCTTGCTCGGGTTCTGGAACCGCTGCGTGACCTTCACGCGGGAAACGGGGCCGGTGACGTCGACCTCGACATCCGTCTTCAGGCGCGGCGCCTCGACATAATAGCCGGGTTCTTTGGACGGGAAGAGCAGCGAGCCGCTGTTGACGTCGTTCGGGCGAATAAGGCCGGCAAGCTGCTGGCCGGATTGGCCCTGCTGATCCGCGATTTCAGCGTGTGCGGCGGTGACGAGACTGAGCATCATCGCCGCCAGTGCGGCCAAGACGGTCATCGCGATTGAGAAAGAAGAAAGAAGATTGCGCGCCCGCAGGCGCTCGGTTGTGCATTCGTCATCCAGAAACATGGTTACCCCCCTGCGTGACTGGCTGCGATTACACGATAAGAGTGTGGGAAGCGGGCTGCTTCAGGACCGAATTGCGGCGCCGTAAAGCATTTGTTAAGGCTAATTTGTGGCAATCAAGATGTATAACGATCTGTATGATTTTCGTGAAGAAATTCCGTCGACTTGAGAGTTTGAATCAGCCGCTTCACAAAATGATTCAGCCGCCGGACAGAGCGTTCGCATCTGACCGCTTTTCCATCGCTCTGTTCAGCCGGAGCGTGTAGCTGAGCTTCGTTGCGGAAAATGGCTGACGTGTGGCAGCCCAACGATGGCGTGTGGCTCGCGGTCTGCGGCTTCCGAAATAACGTCACTGTGACGCCTTTGTGCTTGAAACGGCGGTCTACATTCGACATAGAGCTTAGCGCAGAAATCTGGTCCACAGGCTTTCTGCCCACTTCCAACCGATTAGGACCGATCATCATGGCCTTTCTTGCCGACGCTCTTTCCCGTGTAAAGCCTTCTGCCACCATCGCCGTTTCCCAGAAAGCGCGCGAGCTGAAAGCAAAAGGCCGTGACGTGATCGGCCTCGGCGCAGGCGAGCCGGATTTCGATACGCCTGACAACATCAAGAAAGCCGCTATCGACGCGATCAACCGCGGCGAGACGAAGTACACGCCGGTTTCCGGCATTCCGGAACTGCGCAAGGCGATCGCCGCCAAGTTCAAGCGCGAGAACAATCTCGACTATACCTGGGAGCAGACGATCGTCGGCACCGGGGGCAAGCAGATCCTGTTCAACGCCTTCATGGCGACGCTGAATGCCGGCGATGAAGTCATCATCCCGACGCCTTACTGGGTTTCCTACCCGGAAATGGTGGCGCTGTGCGGCGGCACCCCGGTTTTCGTCGCGACGACACAGGCAAATAGCTTCAAGCTGCAGCCTGCCGATCTTGAGAAGGCGATCACGCCGAAGACCAAATGGTTCATGTTCAACTCGCCGTCCAATCCGTCGGGCGCTGCATATACGCATGCCGAGCTGAAGGCACTGACGGACGTGCTGGTCAAGCATCCGCATGTCTGGGTTCTGACCGACGACATGTACGAGCACCTGACCTATGGCGAGTTCAAATTCGCCACCCCGGTCGAAGTCGAGCCCAGCCTCTATGACCGCACGCTGACGATGAACGGCGTCTCGAAGGCCTATGCGATGACCGGCTGGCGCATCGGTTACGCCGCTGGCCCGCTGCAGCTCATCAAGGCCATGGACATGATCCAGGGCCAGCAGACCTCGGGTGCGACCTCGATCGCCCAGTGGGCTGCCGTCGAAGCGCTGAACGGACCGCAGGATTTCATTCCGCGCAACAAGAAGATCTTCGAAGGCCGCCGCGATCTCGTCGTGTCGATGCTGAACCAGGCAAAGGGCATTTCCTGCCCGGTTCCGGAAGGCGCTTTCTACGTTTACCCCTCCTGCGCCGGCCTGATCGGCAAGACCGCCCCGACCGGCAAAGTCATGGAGACGGACGAAGACTTCGTGTCGGAACTCTTGGAATCGGAAGGCGTCGCCGTCGTGCACGGTTCGGCTTTCGGCCTTGGCCCCAACTTCCGCATTTCCTACGCGACCTCGGAAGAGCTTCTCGAAGAAGCTTGCCGCCGCATCCAGCGCTTCTGCGCAGCTTGCAAGTAAGCGCGGCTACGACGAATGAGAGGCCCGTCTGCAGCGACGGGCTTTTTCTTTGCCTGTCGTTGACCATGTAGCTGCATGTAGCTACATTCGTGTTATGAAAACCGTTTCGATCCGTGATGCAAAAAATCGCCTGACCGAACTCGGCCGCGAGGTCGAGGAAGGGGAGGTTGTTGTCGTTACTCGGAATGGCAAGCCCGTTTTCGATCTGGTTCCACACCGGCCGCGTGGCGGCATAGATTGGGAAGCCGGTCGGGCTTATCTTCGTGCAAGGGGGATCACCAACCCGGTCCCGTTCATTGCTGACGATTTTGACGATCCTCTACCAGAGGATTTTCTGCTGAAGCCTCTGCCTGAGAAATGAGGCTCTTGCTCGATACCCATATTGTATTGGCAGTCCTCCGGGATGATGTCATCAGGCGCTATCCGGCGATTGCAAAGTTGCTCGACGAGCAAGTAACCATCGGCTTTGTCAGTGTAGCCAGCCTTTGGGAGATTGCGATTAAGACCAGACTGGGTAAATTGGATCCCGGCATGCCACTTGCGGATATTGCTGGCGCCCTGGCGGCGCTGCGTATCTCGGTTCTGCCGATCGATGCTCGTCACGCGGTATTCGCCGTTGATCCCGAACCGGAAACCCGAGATCCCTTCGACCGTCTTCTGCTTGCTCAATGCCAAGCCGACGATATGCAGTTTGCAACGGTCGATCGGATGCTGGCGGACCATCCTTTAGCTCTTAAATTTTGATGGTTTGCATCTTCAACAAGAGATTCAGTTCTCTGTTGCTTTGATTCCGTAATCAATCATAACCTTCTGAAATTATTCTCAAAGCCCCAATCCCGTCAGCATGATGAAGGTGGCGAAGAGAATGAAGTGCGTCATGCCTTCGATGGCATTGGTCTCGCCGTCGTTGAGATTGATGGCGGCGACGATGAGGGTGATCATGATCATCACGGTCTGGACCGGCGACATGGCCATGACGAAGGGCTGGCCCGTATAGAGCGCGATCGCCTCCATGACCGGCACCGTCAGAATGACCGTCGAAAGCGAGGCGCCCATGGCAATGTTGATGGTCGCTTGCATGCGGTTCCGCAATGCCGCGCGCAATGCCGTCAGGATTTCGGGTGCGGCGGAAATGGCGGCGACCACGATGGCGGCGATCGCCGGCGGCGCGCCGCTACCTCTGAGGCCGACATCCATGAAGGCGGACATGAACTCGGCAAGAACGCCGATCAGCACGACACCGAGCAGGATCGTAACGATGGAAGTCGCGGTGGAGCCTTCGTCATGATGATCCTCTTGAGCGCCCTGTTTCTTCTCGTTGCGTGGATAGCTGTAGCTGAAGAAATAGCTGTGCTTGCCCACCTGCATGCGCAGGAACAACGCATAGAGCGCGATCATCGCGATAATGGTGAAAGCGGAGTAATAGTGCCATTTCGCGTCGGGGATGAATTCCGGCACGATCATCGAAATGGCCATCGCGGTCAGGATCATCACGCCGTATGTTTTGCTGGAATCGTCGTTATAGGGCTGCTCGCCATGCTTCAGACCGCCGAGCAGGGCGGCGAGGCCAAGAATGCCGTTGATGTCGAGCATGACGGCGGAATAGATCGTATCGCGCACGAGCGTCGGCGAGCTTTCGCCGCCCATCAGGATTGCCAGCATGATCACTTCGACGGCGACGGCCGACAGCGTCAGGATCATCGTGCCGTAGGGATCGCCGACTTTCGTGGCCAAAATCTCGGCGTGGTGAGCGACACGCATCGAGACAAGGACGATGGTTGCAATCAATGCGGCGGCGGCCAACAGCGATGCGACCTGCCCCATATCCAGCACCGCGTGCTCACCGAGATAAGCGATCACAGCGATTGCAAATGCGATGATCAGGAACTTTTCCTGCTTCAGCCAGCTCGATATTGCCAAGTCCTTACCTTTCGCACGGATTCACTTTCGCAGTCTAAATCAATGATTTCTCACATCAAGCATGCGCGTGGATGACAAGATTTGCAGTCCGCGCCGTTTAATGGAATACTATCCCGATCGGTCTGCCCAACCCAATATCGCGGCATCCTTGCAAATCGTCTGAGATGGACCGCGGTCCTGCCGGGTAGCACTCGGAGCTTAAGGTCTTGGCAGATGAGAAGGAGGCTGTGAATGGTCAAGGTCACTTACGAAATTGTGCCACATGATGGAGGATGGGCATATCGTTTCGGCGAAGTCTATTCCGAGGCATTTCCAACTCATTCTGAAGCGGTTGAGGCGGCCAGGATCGTGGCTGCGGAGCAGCAGGTCGGCGGCGATTCGGCCGAGATCAGTTGGCAGGACGAGCGGGGCAAATGGCACGAAGAATATACCGATGGAGGCGACCGGCCGGAAACCGAGGTCGTCGATGGCAAGGTGCGTTTCCCGCCCGTCGATACGGCTCCCGGCGCCTAGCTGCGAATGTAGTCCAGCAACCCGGCCACCAGCGCATCGAACGTGACGCGGCAACGCGGCGACGTTTTCAGGTTCTCGTGCATGGCGACCCAGGTGTCGAGCGACAGCTCGATCTCGGGCAGTAGCCGGACAAGATTTCCATCCCTTTTCGCAAGCGGCACTTGGTAGAAGCTGATGCCGACGCCGGCATGCAATGCGTTGTGCAGAGCGATGCTGTGATCTGACTTGAAGGCGAAGGAGATGCCGTCGAGCAGGGGATAGCGCTTCAACATCGTGCGGATGTAAGCGGTCTGGCGGTCGAAACCGATCAGCTTGTGGTGGCGCAACTCCGCAATGTTTTTGGGCCCGCCATATCGCTCTAGATAGTTGCGATGCGCAAACAAGCCGAGGGAGATAATGCCCACATGGCGCGCCAGCAGCGCATCCTGTGTGGGCGCGACCATGCGCACGGCAATATCCGCCTCTCGCTGCAACAAGTCCTCCACCGCATCCGAAGCGGAGAGTTCGACGATAAGATCGGGATGGATAGCCTGCAGTTCGGCCAGGATTGGCGGCAGTACTTCCACACCGATGACCTCGCTAGCGCTCACGCGGACGGTACCGCTGACGCGATCGCGTGCCTCGGAGGCGACGCGTAGCAGGGCGGCGGTCGTGCTGGCCAGCGTTTCCGCATAGGGTTTGAGGGCAAGAGCCGCGTCCGTCGGAAGAAGGCCTTGTTGTGAGCGTGTGAAAAGCTCGGTGCCGACAGTTTCTTCCAACGCGTCGATATGGCGGCCGATGGTGGGCTGGGTCAAGCCGAGTTCTCGGGCGGCGGCCGAAAGCGAGCCGTGACGGAGCACGGCGAGAAAGGTGCGGTAGAAATCCCAGCTTGGTTCCGATGAAGTTGCCATAGATTTTTGTATAGCATGTGCAGATTTTTTGGCAATTTCGTTTATTTCGGTTGCGCGGCATAGTCATCCCATCAACCGATGGAGATGACGATGATTGAGCAGATGAACAACGGAAAGACCGCTCTCATACTAGGTGCCACGGGCGGCATCGGCGGCGCCGCCGCCCGCAGGCTTGCCGCCCGTGGCTGGCGCATCCGGGCGCTGAACCGTAACGCAGCCGAGGCCGCCCGCCGCGAGCCCGGCTTTGACTGGGTGCAAGGCGATGCGATGCAGGCGAGCGACGTGTTGAAGGCAGCTGATGGCGTCGACGTTATCGTGCATGCCGTTAATCCACCCGGCTATCGCAATTGGGGGCAACTGGTGCTGCCGATGCTTGACAGCACGATCGCAGCGGCGAAAGCGGTCGGCGCGAGGATCGTGCTGCCGGGTACGGTCTACAATTTCGGGCCAGATGTTCTTCCCGATGTGACCGAGGACAGCCCGCAGCATCCGCAGACGCGCAAGGGCGCAATCCGCGTCGAAATGGAGCGGCGTCTGAAGGCGGCGGCAGAGGCCGGCACGCCGGTCATTATTCTCCGCGCCGGGGATTTCTTCGGCGGGCGCGTCACCAATAGCTGGTTTGCGCAGGGCGTTGTAAAACCCGGCAAGCCGGTGACATCGGTGACCAATCCGGGCAGGGCTGGCATCGGCCATCAATGGGCCTATCTGCCCGATGTGGCGGAAACGATGATCCGGCTGATCGAGAAGGGTGACGCGCTTCCCACTTTTGCCGTCTATCACATGCGTGGCCATTGGGATGGTGACGGCCGGCAGATGATCGGTGCGATCGAGCGGGCGGTCGGACATAAGGTGAAGGTGAAATCTTTTCCCTGGTGGATACTGCCGCTTGCAGCGCCCTTCGTGCCATTGATGAAGGAGCTGCGTGAAATGTGCTATCTCTGGAAAGTACCGCTGCAGATGAAAAATGACAGGCTGGTGGCTGTGCTCGGCGAAGAGCCGCACACACCGATCGACGAAGCGGTGAAGACGAGCCTTGTGGCAATTGGCTGTTTGCCGACGCGATGAGGAGCACTGTCAGGTCTGGAGTTCGGCAAGCGCTATCCCGGCGACGGCAAAATCCGACTCCGCATTCCTGGTATCGCCGTCGCTGAGAAACCAGGCGGCGGAGAGGCCGGCATAGGCGATGATCCATTGCAGCATCCGCTTCGGCTCCAGTCTCGCTTCGCTGCAGACGATCGGCAATTGCCGCTGCAGGCGACCTGGGGCGGTGACGATGGGAAGTTCCGGATTGCAGAAGGTATTGGCGAAATCGTAACCGCGTTCACCATGAACGCGCTTGGGGTCGATAGCGAGCCAGCCGCGATGGCCGAAATCCATGATATTCTCGTGGTGGATATCACCATGCAGCACCGTGAGGTCGCGTTGATCGGCGAGAAGGTGACGGGCAATCTCGGCGCAGGTGGTCAGAATGCCGCCATGGGAGCGCGCCGCTGGCTCCAACTCGCGGAACCAGCGGTCGAGGGGAACCAAATCCGGCAACGGCGTTGACCGGGGCGCGTGCAGCTTTGCGGCCGTGCGGCAGATGATCCGGCTCGCCTCGTCGTCACCGCCTTTCATCGCCATCGTCAGCAGCGAGCCTTGTCCGGTCGCCCGTTCGAGAAGTGCGGCGTCGCTATCGTGTTCATAAACCTCTGCCGCGCCGTCACCGCCCCACCATCGCAGGACCTGACTGCCGAGCTTCTCGTCTATATCGAGCGCCACCTTCAGCATTGCGGGCAGGCCGCGCCAGATGACCGGCAGGAGGTGGCTGGAACGGGTGACGATCGCATCGCCGTCCGGCGTGAGCGACCAGCGCTTCAGGTAGGGATCAAACATGTGGGATAGTCTAACGGCTATCATCAAAAAGAAAATCCCGCCTTGCAGCGGGATTTTCTGTCATGACCGAAGCGACGCAAGTTAAGCCACTTCGTCCAGCGTCGGGTAGTCGGCATAGCCGTTTGCGCCGCCGCCATAGAGCGTTGCCGGGTTCAGTGCGGTGAGCGGGGCGTTTTCCTTCAGCCGGCGAACGAGGTCCGGGTTTGAGATGAAGGGCTTGCCAAAGGCAACGACATCAGCCATGCCGCTTTCGATCGCTTCGATGGCCATGTCGCGATTATAGCCGTTGTTGAGCATCCAGGCCGCCTTGCCGCCCGCAGCCTGATACGCGGCGCGCAGGGCGTCATAGTCGAAGGGCAGGAAGTCACGAGCCCCGCCGGTCTGGCCTTCGACGACATGGATATAAGCGAGACCATATTTCGCCAGGCCTTCGACGACGTAGGTGAAGAGCGCCTGCGGATGCGGATCGCTGGCATCGCCTGATGGCGTTACCGGCGAGATGCGGATCGCGGTGCTGCCGGCGCCTACTTCCTTGGTGACGGCGTCCACAACTTCGAAGAGGAAGCGGGCGCGGTTTTCGATCGAGCCGCCATACTGGTCGGTGCGATCGTTCACATCGGCGCGCAGGAACTGGTCGATGAGATAGCCGTTGGCGCCATGGATTTCGACGCCGTCAAAACCGGCTTCGATCGCGGCGCGAGCGGCCTTGCGGTAGTCTTCGATGATTCCTGGAATTTCAGAGGCCTCAAGAGCGCGCGGTTCCGAGACATCGGCAAAAGCGCCGCTGCCGTCGCTGTTCACCAGATAGGTCTTGGCGTTGGCGCGCCTGGAGGTGGAGGAGACAGGGTTGCCGCCGTTCGGCTGCAGCGTCGTGTGGGAAATACGGCCGACATGCCACATCTGCACGACGATCTTGCCGCCGTTTGCATGCACGGCGTCGGTCACTTTCTTCCAGCCGTCGAGAGCTTCCTGGGTATAGAGACCGGGCACGTCGGCATAGCCCTGGCCCTGATGGGTGATGGCGGTCGCTTCGGTGATGATTAGGCCGGCGGTGGCGCGCTGGGCATAGTATTTCACATTCAAGTCGTTCGGCACCGCATTCGGAGAACGATTGCGCGTCAGCGGCGCCATGACAATGCGGTTGGCAAGGGAGATATCGCCAAGCTTGGTCGGTTCAAAGAGTTTGCTCATGAAAGGTCCTTTCGTGTTGCACAGAGGGGGAAGTGTTGAAGGAGAGGCTTAAGAAGAGGGAAGTGGGGCGCGCTTTGCTCTGACGGTCGCGAGGGTCAGCCCGACGGTCGCAAGCCCGAGGAGGGCCATGCCAGCGCCGGCGAGGGGCACCCGCGACAGCGAGAAGCCGGCATCGATAACGACGCCACCGACCCAAGCCCCGAGCGCATTGCCGGTATTGAAGGCGCCGATGTTAATGGTCGACACCAAGTTGGGCGCTTCCTTGCCGAAACCGACGACGTTGATCTGCAGCGCCGGTACGGCGGCGAAGTTTGCCGCAGCCCATAGGAAGAGGGTGATCTCGGCTGGAATGAAGGAGTGGCTGGTGATGCTGAAGATGGCCGAAGTCAGCGCGATTGCCGCGAAGGTGCCGGCAAGCGTGGCGCCGAGCCGCCAATCCGCGAGCTTGCCGCCGATGAGATTGCCGACGGTCAGGCCAATGCCCATCCACAGCAGCGTCAAGGTCACCCATCGCGGCGAAACGCCAGTGATGTTGCGCAGCAGCGGTGCAATATAGGTGAATAGCGCGAACATGGCTGCGGAGAAGAATACGGTAGTCAGCAGCGCCAGCCACAGGCTGAGACCGCGGAGCGTCGAGAGTTCGCGGATAAGATTGCCCTGAAGGACTTCGCCTTTGGGCAGGACAGAGACCAGGCCGATGAGCGAAGCGACGCCAAGCAGAGTGACGATCCAAAAGGGCGCTCGCCAGCCGAAGGCGTGGCCAACCGCGGTACCGAGGGGCACACCGAGTACATTGGCAAGCGTCAGACCGGTAAACATCAATGCGAGGGCGCGAGCCTTGCGGTCCTCGCTGACGAGGCTTGCAGCGACCACCGAACCGATGCCGAAGAAGGCGCCATGGCAAAGCGCTGTGACGATGCGGGCGATCATCAGGACCCAATAGCCGGGCGCGATGGCGCAGAGCAGGTTCCCCAGAATGAAGAAGCCCATCAACATGATCAACGCCGAGCGGCGACGCAGATGCGCCGTCGAGAGAGCCATGATCGGCGCACCGATCGCCACGGCCAGAGCGTAGCCCGTGACCAGCCAGCCGGCTTGCGGAATGCTAACGGGCAGCTCGGCGGCAATTTCGGGTAGCAGGCCCATGATGACGAATTCGGTCGTCCCGATGGCAAAGGAACTCAGCGCCAGAACGAAAAGAGCAAGCGGCATATCAAAGCTCCTTCTGCAAGGTTGCTAGGAATTCTGCGATGGTCTCCTCATTGCGCTTGTAGAATATCCATTGGCCGATGCGCTTGGTAGTCACCAGGCCGGCGCGGTGCAACGTGCCGAGATGGGCGGAAACGGTGGATTGGGATAGGCCGCAACGCTCGAACTGACTGGCGCAGACGCCCAGTTCCAGCGGATGTTCCTGGGTCGGGAAATGTGTATGCGGATCCTTGAGCTGATTGAGGATTTCAAGCCTGGCCGGATGAGCCAATGCCTTCAGTATCTCAGTTCTATCCATGGCGATCACCACAAGTATATCGCAAATCAGCGATTCATGTATCGTCGATTTTCGATATATCAAGGTGCGCTGCAGCAAATTATTTCGCGCAAGGCACTTCGGCGGTGTGGTCAGAATTTAGGCAAAAAAAGAGGGCCGCCGGAATAAACCAGGGCCCTATTAGGTGTGAAGGTCAAAAACCTCCAGAGGGGAACAGCTGCTGCGCTGGAACTGGGAGGAAAAGCCACCATGTGCATCAGCTACGTGCGGTATGATGCTAATTTGTGCAGTGCGCAATGCTTTTTTGTGCATGGCAGTTATGCATTTGCGAATTCTAGTGCAAAAAGGCAAAAAAAAGGGCCACCGGTAACAACCAGGGCCCTATAGGTATGAAGGTTAAAAACCTCCAGAGGGGAACAGCCAATGCGGTGGAACTGGGAGGAAAAGCCACCATGTGCATCAGCTATGTGCGATATGGTAGTTAAACGGGCAGGCTTCAACTCTGTTTTGTGCATATCAGCCATGCGTCATACGCGTGACAGATATATTACGGCAAAAAAGGCTTGTTTCGCAGAGCTTTAGCTCAACTAAAAGTTCCAGTTTCGCGCCTTCGCGACGATAAAATCCCGAAATACCTTGAGTTTGGCTGCGTTTTTCATTTCGTCTGGGTAGCAGAAATAGGTGTCGAATGACGGCACGTCGGCATTGATCGCGAGCTGAATGAGCCCTGGGTCGCGGCCGACGATATAATCCGGCAGTACGGCAATGCCGATGCCCAGTAGGCAGGCGCGCTTGATCGATGTCTGGCTGTTGATCTGCAGATGCGGAATGCGCTTGTTGTCCGACGAGCGGCCGGCAATTTCCAGCCAATTGACGTCGAGCAGATAGTTCGGCGCCGGTTCGCCGAAGCTGATGATGCGATGCTCGTCCAGCGCCTCCACCGACTGCGGCTCGCCGTAGCGGTTGATGTAAGAGGGCGCCGCGTAGACATGCATATGGACGGTGAAGAGCTTGCGCTGGATCAAATCCGACTGCTGCGGCTGGCGCAGGCGGATGGCACAATCGGCATGGCGCATGTTCACGTCCAGCTCCTCATTGTCGAGGATGAGCTGGATCGACATATCGGGGTAAAGCTGCAGGAATTCCTGGATTTTATCGGTCAGCCAGCCCTGGCCGAGACCGACGGTGGTCGTCACGCGCAGCTTGCCGCTCGGCTTGTCGGTCGTTTCGGTCAGTTGCATCTTGACCGTTTCGAGCTTCAGGAGAACGTCGTGCGCGGTGCGATAAAGCAATTCGCCCTGTTCGGTGAGGATGAGGCCGCGGGCATGGCGATGGAAAAGCTTGATGCCGACGTCCTGCTCCAGAGCGCTGACCTGGCGGCTGATCGCGGATTGGGACAGATGCAATTTATCCGCCGCGTGCGTGAACGAGCCCGCTTCGGCAGCCGCGTGAAAGATACGCAGCTTGTCCCAATCCAATGGCATGCCGTTTCCCCTCATCGGCTGCATCACTCCGCAGCCACGGCGACGGGCATATGCCCGGTCAAGTAGCGTTCCGCCTCAAGCGCCGCCATGCAGCCCATCCCCGCTGCCGTGATCGCCTGTCGGAACGTATCGTCGGTCACGTCGCCCGCCGCATAGATGCCTTCGACGCTGGTCGCAGTCGAATCGGGGGCGGTCCAGAGATAGCCATTATCCTTGAGCTTCAGTTTGCTCTTGAAGAGTTCGGTGGCCGGGGCATGGCCGATGGCGACAAAAACGCCGTCGATCGTTACGTCGGTGACAACGCCCGTGCGCGTGTCGCGCAAGCGCGCGCCGGAAACAGACGGCGGCATCGGCGGCTTGGCCGGCGTGCCGGTGATTTCGGCAACCTCGGTATTCCAGAGAACCTTCACGTTCGCCTTGGCGAACAGGCGCTCCTGCAGGATCTTTTCGGCGCGGAACGAATCGCGGCGATGCACGACGGTGACCGACTTGGCGATATTGGAGAGATAGAGCGCTTCCTCGACGGCGCTGTTGCCGCCGCCTACCACGATCACATCCTTGTTGCGATAGAAGAAGCCGTCGCAGGTGGCGCAGGCGGAAACGCCGAAGCCCTGGAAATGCTGCTCGCTCTCGATGCCCAGCCATTTGGCCTTGGCGCCCGTCGCTATGATCAGCGTGTCGGCGGTCCAGACCTGACCGCTATCGGTGCGCGCGACAAACGGGCGCTGGGCGGTATCGACCTCGGTGACGAGATCGTTGACGATCTCCGCGCCAACATGCTGAGCCTGCAGCAGCATCTGCTCCATCAGCCAGGGGCCCTGGATCGGATCGGCAAAGCCCGGATAGTTTTCGACATCCGTGGTGATCATGAGCTGGCCGCCCTGTTCGAGACCGGCGATCAGAACCGGCTTCAGCATGGCGCGCGCGGCGTAGACGGCGGCCGTATAGCCGGCGGGGCCGGAACCGATGATGAGCACCTTGGTGTGGCGGGCAGCCATAATAAGTCCTTTCAATCTAAGCGCTTCGGAAGCCGCGGCTTCAAACGGGCAAAAGCAGGCGATTTCACGATCCGCCGCCTCATTTATGATTGCCGCATGCATTTATTCAAGGGCAGCCTTGCATTACTAACAGAGCAAATCTGCTTTGTGTAAGATTCGGTTACGCGCGGGAAACTTTCTTGCGTATTTTCCCGCTTTATATAGAAGCTGCCGATTGGGAATTAAAGAAAGGCGAGAAACGTGCTGCGGGCTGAACTCGACGCCATCGATATCAAGATCTTGCGGGAACTCCAGCGCGACGGGCGCATGACCAATGTCGAACTCGCCGATCGCGTCGGCATCTCCGCGCCGCCCTGCCTGCGCCGGGTGCGCAAGCTAGAGGAGGCTGGCGTCATCGAGGGCTATCACGCGATGCTGAACAGCCCGAAACTCGGCTTCGATCTCGTTGCGTTCTGCATGGTCGGTCTCAAGCACCAGTCCGAGGCCAATCTCAAAGCCTTTGCCGGCGTGACGGCGGAGTGGCCGCTGGTGCGGCAGGCATGGATGGTTTCCGGCGACAGCGATTTTCTGCTGCATTGCGTCGCCGAAAACCTGACCCGGTTCCAGGATTTCGTCATCGAGGTGCTGACGGCGAACGAGCATGTCGACACGGTGCGCACCATGCTGACCATCCGGCAGGTGAAGAAACTCGGCCTGGTGGAGCTCTAGGATATGGCGGACCGCCCCTGGCACCGATCCCTGATCAAGACGGGTGCGCGCCTGCTGCTCGGCGGTTCGCGTGCCCATGCGCAGGATTGGTTTCCAGGGCTCAACATCGTGCGTGGGAACGGCCTAGGCGAGGTGTATCACCACCGCACCAAAGTTGCGGCCCTTTCTTCCATCGAGCGTTTGCGCGAAGAGGCCGGCCCAATCATCCATATCGTCGGCTCCGGGCCATCGATCCGTGACTGCGATCTGAGCGGGCTGGAGAAGGGCAGCGCCATCCTGCTGAACGGCGCTATCGGGTTGATCGGCGAGCAGATTGCCAAGCCGCTTGCCATCGCCGTGGAGGACGAGCGTTTCGTCTGGCGGCATTCCGAAATGATGCGGCGCAGGATCACCTCCGGTACGATTTGCCTGTTTTCGGTCGCCGTGCTGCGCGCGCTTTCCGAGCTCGACAGCCGCTGGCTGGCGGACAAGACGGTCATTCTGATCGACGACATCCGCAAGCCTTACGGCGCTCGCCGCCGCTCCATGGATGACATCAGGAAGCTCGACTTCGTAAGGCTCAACGCAACAGGCTCCGCCGGCTTTTCCTTCGCGCCGGATCGCGGTGTTTTCCAGGGCGGCTCGGTCGCCGTGTCAGCGCTGCAATTTGCGCTTTATTGCTCGCCCGGAACGATCGGCTTCCTGGGCATCGACATTTCCAATGCCGGCGAGCCCCGCTTTTACGAAACCAGCGATGAAACCGCCTTTTCCGGCATCGCCGAGGCGGAAGACCGTATCATCGGACACTTTGTTTTAGCTAAGGAAATCGCCTCGGAGCGCGGCGTGACGTTTTTCAATTATTCGCCGGTTTCGGCACTGTTGAAGCATGGATTTGGTTATGATGCGCGGTTTGCCGCCGTATCGATGATCTGAGTTGCGGGGAATGGACGGATGGGTTGGCTGAAGCCCAAGGTATCGGATGCGAAGCGGCTTGCAATCGATCCGCCGAAGCCGCAGGAGGGCCGGCACGGCATCGCAATCGCCGCCTGCGTCAAGGATGAGGCGCCTTATATCGAGGAATGGGTGCGTTTCCACCGCGCCGTCGGTATTCGCCACTTCTATATCTATGACAATGGTTCGACGGACGGGACTCCTGCCATCCTGCGAGACCTTCTCGATGCCGACACGCTGACAATCATTCCTTGGGCTGGCCGCATGATAGACGCCTCCACGGAGGCGACGCTGAATGGTCAGGTCATTGTTTTCGCCCACGCCATCCTCAATTTCGGCGGCGCATATCGCTGGATGGCCTTCATCGACGTCGATGAATTCCTTTTGCCAAAGGAAGGGCAAACGGTCGAACAGGCGCTAGCGGCGGTCGGCGACTTTCCAAATGTCTCGCTGCCATGGCACATGTTCGCGACGAGCGGTCACGAGAAGCGCCCCGATGGTCCTTTGACGCTGAACTACACGATGCGCGGTGCCGACCCGATGACGCGCAAGGAAAATGTAAGCAATTTCAAGTGCATCGTTAATCCCTGCGAAGTGACGGAAGTCACCGTGCATCAGTTTCAGACGCGGGCATTCGGCGATCTGACGGCGAACGATGCCGGAAAGCGCTTTACGCGCCGCGCTCGAAAATCGCCGGATTTCTATTCGAACCGGTTCCTGCAGCTCAATCACTACTATACCAAATCCCGCGAAGAGCTGATGACCAAGCTGGCGCGCGGATGGTCTTACGACGCTTCTCCGACCAAGTATCGGGACAAGGTTCTCTCGATTGTCAAAAGCATCGAGGAAGACCTGGTCGAGGATCGGGCGATGATTGATTTCATCGCGCGCAACCGCATCGATCTTGGCCAATAAGCCGTCGGTTCAGCGGGCGCCGCCGAGCAATTGCCGATAGATGTCGCTGATCGCCGTCGCTTCCTTTTCCAAGGCGAACTCGCTGCGGACGTGCCGCACCGCGTTTTGCCCTTGGATAAGCGCTTCTTCGGGATTGGCGAGATAGAAAGCGATCGCTTTCGTCAGCGCCTCGCCATTCCCTGCGGGTACGACCGCGCCGGTTTCGCCTGGTACGATCAACTCGGCATAGGCGCCTGCGTCGGAGGCGACGACGGCGGTGCGCGAGGCCATGGCCTCGAGCGGAGTCAGGCCGAAACCTTCGTTGCGGGAAGGGGCGACATAGAGCGTCGCACGGCGATACCAAGGCCTGATATCGTCGACTTCGCCGAGAAAGCGGATACGGTCGTTGAGGCCCGCTGCGGCTACCATTTTTACCAGTTCGTCGGCGAAGCCGCGATGTTCGGCGGTGACCCGACCGCAGACGACGGCGGTCCAATCCGGATAATTCGGCAGAAGCTCGATCATCGCCTTGACGAAGAGATCCGTCCCCTTCTGATGGCGGACGCGGCCGAAGCAGCCGATCAGATAAGTGCCGGGCAGGCCAGTGGCGGCCATGCGATCATGCGGCGCTTCCGGCGGATGAAACATGTTGAGGTCGATGCCGTGCTGGATGACGGTGTGCGGCACCTGCAGAAAGCTGCCGGAGCGCGCGCTGGTAGCGATCACGGCGTCCATGCGGCGGATCAGCCAACGCGTATAGGCCGTGTGGCGGCGCTGAGCGGCCGAGGTGAAGACTAGTTTCAGCGGCATTCGCAGCACCGAGCGCAGCAGCAGCCCGACCAGCATCTCATTGTTGCGGCGGGCATGCCAGACGCGAACGCGGTGGCGGCGGGGCTTTACCCAGAGACCAGGCAGCCGCGCCCAGCCAAGCTTCGGCAGATCTTCCGGCAAGCCGGGCCCGAGCGTGGCGATATGGCAGCCGAGCTCGAGCTGTTTCGGGATCAATTGCACGATCGTCGAGGTAACGCCGGAGAGCCGGCGTTTGAAATTCGTGGCAATAACCTCGATCTCGCTGAGATCGCTTGAGTGCGATGCGTCGCGATCGCGCACGGGCGATCAGCCCCAGGAGACGGAAAGGATTTCGTAGGCCTTGGCGCCGCCGGGCGCGTTGACCTCGATGGAATCGCCGACTTCCTTACCGATCAGTGCGCGGGCGATCGGCGAGGAGATAGAGATGCGACCGGCCTTCACATCGGCTTCCTGGTCGCCGACGATCTGATAGATCTTCTCTTCCTCGGTATCTTCGTCGACGAGCTTCACCTTGGCGCCGAACTTGATCTTCGAGCCGGACATCTTGGTAAGGTCGATGACTTCGGCGCGCGCCGTCAGGTCTTCAAGCTCGGTGATGCGGCCCTCGTTGTGGCTCTGGGCTTCCTTGGCGGCATGGTACTCGGCGTTTTCGGAAAGATCGCCATGGGCGCGAGCTTCGGAAATTGCCTCGATGATTCGCGGGCGCTCTTCCTGCTGACGCCAGCGCAGTTCTTCCTGCAGCTTGACGAACCCGTTCTGTGTCATCGGTACCTTTTCAACCATTTTTCTTGTCCTTCACTCCCTGCGTTGCTCTGTCGCAGACACAAAAGAAAACGGTCCCGAAGCGGTACTTCGGAACCATACAGAGCCATTATCCTGTCATCTATAGCAGATTGCGACAGCCGATTTCCAGAAAATTCGGTGACTTATGGCGAGTCTGGTCTTGGCCGTTACTCGCTGCCTGGATCAGCGCCGGCAATTCTTCTTGCGGCTACAGCGATAGCACGCCCGTCCTTTCTGACGAAAGGAATGAGCGTTAACGCGAGTGATGACGAAGCCTTTATGCGGCCTCGTCATCGTGAAAACAGGTCTCAGAAGTAGTTCTGCAGGGGCCGGACTTCGAGATTGCCGGCCTTCAGTGCCTTGATCGCCATGGCGGCGGCTTCGGCGCCGGCCATCGTGGTGTAATAGGGTACCTTCTGCATCAGCGTCGCACGGCGCAGCGATTTCGAGTCGGAGATCGCCTTGTTGCTGTCGGTCGTGTTGATGACGAGCTGGACCTGACGGTTGCGGATGGCGTCCTCAACGTGGGGACGGCCTTCCAGCACCTTGTTGATCTTCGAGGCCTCGATGCCGTTTTCGGCGAGGAAGCGCTGGGTGCCGCCGGTTGCGAGGACCTTGAAGCCCTGCTCGGTCAACATGCGGATGGCGGGCAGCACGCGCGGCTTGTCGTCGTCGCGGACGGAGACGAAGACGGTGCCATCACGCGGCAGTTCGACGCCGGCGCCGAGCTGCGACTTGGCGAAGGCCAGCGCGAAATCCGTATCCAGACCGATGACTTCGCCGGTCGAGCGCATTTCCGGTCCGAGCAGGATGTCGACGCCGGAGAAACGGGCAAAGGGGAAGACGGCTTCCTTGACGGCAATGTGCTTCAGCTTGCGCGGATCGGGCTTTTCGCCATAGGCGGCGAAGGTCGCGTCCAGCTTCTCGCCGGCCATGACGCGGGCGGCGATCTTGGCGATCGGCGCGCCAATAGTCTTGGCGACGAAGGGCACGGTGCGCGAGGCGCGCGGATTGACTTCGAGCACGTAGACCGTTTCGTCCTTGATGGCGAACTGCACGTTCATCAACCCGCCGACGTTCAGCGCCTTGGCCATGGCCTTCGCCTGGCGCTCCAGCTCATCGATCATGGCAGCCGACAGCGTGCGCGGCGGCAGCGAGCAGGCCGAGTCACCGGAGTGGATGCCGGCTTCTTCGATATGCTCCATGATCCCGGCAACGTAGACATCATTGCCGTCGGACAGGCAGTCGACGTCGACTTCGATGGCATTGGTGAGATAGCTGTCAAACAGCAGCGGGTTCTTGCCAAGCAGGGTGTTGATCTGGCCCGTCTTGTCGTTCGGATAGCGGGCCTTGATATCCTCCGGCACCAGTTCCGGCACGGTGTCGAGAAGATAGGTCTGCAGCATGCCTTCCGAATGAATGATCTGCATGGCGCGGCCGCCGAGCACGTAGGACGGGCGCACCACCAGCGGGAAGCCGATTTCAGCGGCGACGAGGCGGGCCTGTTCCACCGAATAGGCGATGCCGTTGTTCGGCTGATTGAGGTCGAGCTTCATCAGCAGCTTCTGGAAGCGATCGCGGTCTTCGGCAAGGTCAATCGCGTCCGGCGCGGTGCCGAGGATAGGGATGCCGTTCTTTTCCAGCGCTTCCGCGAGCTTCAGCGGTGTCTGGCCGCCAAACTGGACGATGACGCCGACGACCTCGCCGTTCTCCTGCTCCGCCTTAAGAATCTCGATCACGTCTTCAGCGGTCAGCGGTTCGAAATAGAGCCGGTCCGACGTATCGTAGTCGGTCGACACGGTTTCCGGATTGCAGTTGATCATGATCGCTTCATAGCCGGCATCCTTCAACGCGAAGGCGGCGTGGCAGCAGCAATAGTCGAATTCGATGCCCTGGCCGATGCGGTTCGGACCGCCGCCCAGAATGACAACCTTCTTGCGGTCGGAAACCTGCGCTTCCGTGCGGGCGGCGCCGACGAAGGGCGTCTCATAGGTCGAATACATATAGGCGGTCGGCGAGGCGAACTCGGCGGCGCAGGTGTCGATGCGCTTGAAGACCGGGCGGACGTTCAGCCGGTTGCGCAGTTCCGCAACTTCCTTCGGGCGTTTGCCGGTCAGCGTCGCAAGGCGTGCGTCCGAGAAGCCCATGGCCTTCAGCATACGCAGGTTGGATGCATCTTGCGGCAGGCCATGCTCGCGGATGCGGACTTCCATGTCGACGATCGCCTTGAACTGAGCGATGAACCACGGGTCGATCTTGCAGCCTTCGTGTACTTCTTCCGGGCTCATGCCGAGACGCAGTGCCTGGGCGACCATGCGCAGGCGATCGGGCGTGGGCGTGCCGATGGCGGCGCGGATGGCATTCTGGCTGCCTTCGCCCTCTTCGGTGCCCGGAATTTCGATTTCGTCCAGACCCGTCAGACCGGTTTCCAGGCCACGAAGCGCCTTTTGCAGCGATTCCGCGAAGGTGCGGCCGATCGCCATGACTTCGCCGACCGACTTCATAGCAGTGGTCAGCACCGGCGAGGCGCCCGGGAATTTCTCGAAGGCGAAGCGCGGAATTTTCGTGACGACATAATCGATCGAAGGTTCGAACGATGCCGGCGTCGCGCCGCCGGTGATGTCGTTTTCCAGTTCGTCCAGCGTGTAACCGACGGCGAGCTTGGCGGCGACCTTCGCGATCGGGAAGCCTGTAGCCTTCGATGCGAGGGCGGAGGAGCGCGACACGCGTGGGTTCATTTCGATGACGACGAGGCGGCCGTCTTTCGGATTGACCGCGAACTGCACGTTCGAGCCGCCGGTCTCGACGCCGATCTCGCGCAGAACCGCGATCGAAGCGTTACGCATGATCTGGTATTCTTTGTCGGTCAGCGTCAGCGCCGGGGCGACAGTGATCGAGTCGCCGGTATGAACGCCCATCGGGTCGATGTTTTCGATCGAGCAGATGATGATGCAATTGTCCGCCTTGTCGCGGACCACTTCCATCTCGAATTCCTTCCAACCGAGCACCGATTCTTCGATCAGCACTTCCGTCGTCGGCGAAGCATCGAGACCGCCACTGACGATCTCGAAGAATTCCGAGCGGTTATAGGCAATGCCGCCGCCGGTGCCGCCGAGGGTGAAGGAGGGACGAATGATGGCTGGCAGGCCGACATGATCGAGCGCCTGGGCGGCAACCGCCATGGCGTGGTTCATATAGCGCTGCTTGCGGTCGCTTTCGCCGAGATTCCACTGGTTTTCCAGCTCGTCCAGCGCCTTGTCGAGCTCATCGCCGGAGAGCTGCGCCTTAAGCTTGGTGCGCTCGGCCTCATGCGTCTTGCGATCGGCATCCTTGATGTCGGTGGCGTTCGCCAGCATCGAGCGCGGGGTTTCAAGGCCGATGCGGGCCATGGCTTCGCGGAAGAGGGCGCGGTCTTCGGCCATGTCGATCGCGGCCGGCTTGGCGCCGATCATCTCGACATTGTAGCGGTCGAGCACGCCCATGCGCTTCAGCGACAGGGCCGTGTTGAGCGCCGTCTGACCGCCCATGGTCGGCAGTAGCGCATCCGGGCGTTCCTTGGCGATGATCTTGGCGACGACTTCCGGCGTGATCGGCTCGACATAGGTCGCGTCCGCCAGGCCTGGATCGGTCATGATCGTCGCCGGATTGGAATTGACGAGGATGACGCGGTAGCCTTCCTCTCTAAGCGCCTTGCAGGCCTGCGTGCCGGAATAATCGAACTCGCAAGCCTGGCCAATGACGATCGGTCCTGCGCCGATGATGAGGATCGATTTGATATCTTGGCGCTTCGGCATGGCTCACATCCGTTTTTTGTTGCGCGAAAAACCGGCCAGGGTGGGAGATCACCGGCCGGGGCGCATGGGCAAGTCTTTTCAGGCTAGAAGCGGCTTATAGGCAAATGTATTTGCAAACGGAACCCCATAAATCGCGGAATCGACAGGAATCCGGAGGCGAACGCCGGAGCTGCTTTCGGATATGCCGATGCAAGTTCCGATTCTATCCTCACGAGCAACTGGTACTGCGCGTCTTCGCGGATATATAAAGAGTTTAGGGAACATTGAATCGGTGCATCGCCGGGAGGTGCAATATGGATTGGAAAGGACGTCGGCAATCCGACAATATCGAGGATGAGCGCGGCTCATCGCCAATCGGCGGCGGTTCGGGAGGTGGACCCTTCGGTGGTGGCGGCATGGGCTTTCCCGGCGGCGGCATGCGGCGCGGCGGCGGTTTGAGCATCAGCACTATCATCATTCTGGTGGTGATTTTCCTGGTGCTGAAGGCCATGGGCGTCGACGTCATAGGGCTGCTGCAGCAGAGCGGCGCCCTGGATGGCGGGCCTGGTTACGAACAGAGCGATTCCCGCGGCGGCAACGCCCCGCCGGCCAACGACGAGATGAAGCAGTTCGTAGCAACGGTGCTCGCCGATACGGAAGACACGTGGACCGGCATCTTCAAGTCGATGGGGCAGACCTACACCGAGCCGAAACTGGTGCTGTTTTCGGGCCGTTTCCCCTCAGCCTGCGGCACGGCTTCGGCCGCGACCGGGCCTTTCTATTGCCCGAGTGATCAGAAGGTCTATCTCGACATGGCCTTCTTCCAGCAGATGAAGGATCAATTCGGCGCATCCGGCGACTTCGCGCAGGCCTATGTGATCGCGCACGAAGTCGGCCATCACGTGCAGGACCTGCTTGGGATTCTGCCGAAGTTCAATCAGGCCCGCCAGAATATGAGCGAGGCGGATGCGAACAAGTTGTCAGTGCGCATCGAGCTTCAAGCCGATTGTTTTGCCGGCATCTGGGGCAAGTTCACCCAGCAGAAAGGCATTCTGCAGGAAGGCGATCTTGAAGAGGCGCTGAATGCCGCACAGCAGATCGGCGACGATACGCTGCAGAAGCGCAGCCAGGGTTATGTCGTTCCGGATAGCTTCAACCACGGCACCTCGGCGCAGCGCGTCAAATGGTTCAAGCAGGGCTTTGGATCCGGCAAGCTCAGCGATTGCGATACGCTGAACAATCCGGTTTAAAGGGAAATACCTTCTCCCCGCCGGGGAGAAGGTGCTAACCACCTATTTCTCGCTGTCCATATGCGCCAATTGCGCTTCCGGATAACGACCGCCGGCGGCGGCGTCCTTCGGGACTGCGCGTTCGATCGCTGCGAAATCCGCTTCGGACAATTCGATGGATAGCGAGCCGACTGCCTCGGCCAAGCGATCGCGGCGGCGGGCGCCGACGAGGGGTATGATGTCTTCGCCTTGGGTGTCGACCCAGGCAATGGCAATCTGCGCAACGCTGACGCCCTTGGAGTCGGCAATCTGGCGGAGTGCCTCCACCAATTCCAGGTTCTTTTCGACGTTGCCTGCCTGGAAGCGCGGGCTGAAGGCGCGGAAATCACCCTTTTGCGCCGCATCCTTTTGCCAATGGCCGCTGATCAGGCCGCGAGAGAGGACGCCATAGGCGGTGATACCAATACCGAGTTCGCGACAGGTGGGTAGGATCTGGTCTTCGATGCCGCGCGAGATCAGGGAATATTCGATTTGCAGATCTGCGATCGGATGCACGGCTGCCGCACGGCGGATGGTGTCGGCACCGACTTCGGAGAGGCCGATATGCCTGATGTACCCTTGCTTGATGAGATCGGCCATGGCTCCAATCTGCTCTTCGATCGGCACGTTCGGATCGAGGCGGGCAGGGCGATAAATATCGATATAGCAGACGCCGAGCCGCTGCAGGGTATAGGCGAGGAAGTTGCGGATTGCGGCCGGGCGCGCATCATAGCCCAACCAAGCGCCGGCAGGATCGCGCAATGCGCCGAACTTGACGCTCAGCAGGAAATCGTCGCGCTTCAACCCTTTGATCGCCTCGCCGATCAGCATTTCATTGTGGCCCATGCCATAGAAATCGCCGGTATCGAGCAGGTTGATGCCAGCATCCAGCGCGGCGTGAATGGTCGCAATGCTTTCAGCGCGGTCGGAGGGGCCGTACATGCCCGACATGCCCATACAGCCGAGGCCGATGGCGGACACTTCCGGACCGGTCTTACCCAATTGACGCATCTGCATTTCAGTTCTCCTTCATCAACAGCGCTCTCCAAAGGGCGTCTTCGAGATTGGTTTACTCCATCGGCTGTTGTGCGATAATCCGTTGAAATCGAAACAGGTTGTTTGGAATTTCGCATAATGAATGATTTGCCGCTTGCCGACCTCGATGCTTTTGCCGCCGTGGCCCGTGAGCGCAGTTTTCGGGAGGCGGCGCGTAAGCGCCGCGTCTCCGCGTCATCGCTAAGCGAGGCGCTGCGGCGGCTCGAAGAGCGGCTCGGTGTGCGTCTGCTCAACCGTACCACTCGCAGCGTCACGCCGACAGAGGCCGGCGAGCGGCTGATGGAGCGCCTCGGGCCGGCGATGGGCGAGATCGCCACCGCGCTCGACGATATCAACTCATTTCGCGACAGTCCGGTCGGGACTCTTCGGCTCAACGTACCGACCGTCGCCGCCATGGTCATCATGCCTGGAATTATCAGCCGCTTCCTGAAAACCTATCCTGGCATCTCGGTCGAAATCGTCGCCGAAGACAGTTTTATCGACGTGCTGGCGGCGGGCTATGATGCCGGCATCCGTTACGACGAGCGGCTGGAGCGGGATATGATCGCCGTGCCGATCGGGCCGCGGCAACAATGCTATGTCACCGCCGCGTCGCCCGTCTATCTTGCAGCGAACGGCACGCCCCGTCACCCGCGCGACATTCTCGACCATCGTTGCATCCGTCACCGTTTCCTCAGCAGCTCGGCCTTTCCCTGGGAGTTCGAAAGGGAAGGAGAGACGGTCGTCATCTCGCCGCCCATGGTTCTCGCCACCAATTCGGTCGATATCGAACGCAGCGCCGCCTTGGAGGGGCTCGGCATAATCAGGACTTTCCGGGAATTCATCGCGCCGCAGATCGCGAGCGGTGACCTCACGCCCATTCTTGAGGATTGGGATACTGCTTTTCCCGGCCCGTTTCTCTATTATGCCAGCCGCCGGCACATGCCGGCACCGCTTCGTGCTTTCGTCGATTTTCTGAAATTGGAGCAGCGGCGCATGAATGAAGCGTAGGCGTCGTCTCCCTGGCAAAGATCAAAAGAATCACTCGGTAAATCAAGAAGATTGAAGCGTTCACGCATTGTTTCCGGCAAAATCTTTAGGTAAGGGGACACTTTGGTTTTTCGTTCACGTTCTGTCTCTTCATGGAGATGGAGCCCCCAATAGGCAAACTCCATGATCGATCAGAAATTCGTACGTCGCGGCCTTTTCCTCGTCTTCGTCATTCTCTTCCTGGACGTCATCGGCATCGCGATCATCATGCCGGTCATGCCGAAGTATCTCGAGGAACTGACGGGCGCTTCGGTCAGCGAGGCAGCCACCGATGGCGGCTGGCTGTTGCTTGCCTATGCCGCCATGCAATTTTTGTTCTCACCGCTGATTGGCAATCTCAGCGACCGTTTCGGTCGCCGCCCGATTCTGCTCGCGTCCGTGCTGACGTTTGCGATCGACAATTTCATCTGCGCCATTGCCGGCAGCTACTGGGTATTATTCGCCGGGCGAATCCTTGCGGGCATCAGTGGGGCGAGTTTCTCGACATGCTCCGCCTACATCGCCGACATCAGCAATGACGGGAATCGGGCAAAGAATTTCGGCCTGATCGGCATGGCCTTCGGCGTCGGCTTCGTGCTCGGACCGGTGATCGGCGGTTTCCTCGGCGAATTTGGTCCACGCGCACCCTTTTATGGCGCGGCAACGCTGTCGTTTCTAAATTTTATCGGTGCCTATTTCCTCCTGCCGGAAACGCTGGCAGCGACGAACCGCCGGCGTTTCGAATTTTGGCGAGCCAGTCCGCTCGGCGCGTTGCGGCAAGTGCGCCGCTATCAGGGGCTCGGTTGGGTCTTCGTGGTCATGTTCTTCAACTGGCTGGCGCACGGTGTATTCCCGGCGGTCTGGTCCTTCGTCACCTCCTATCGTTATGATTGGACCTCGTGGGAAATCGGCATCTCACTCGGCACCTATGGCATCGGCATGGCGCTGGTAATGGGATTGGCTTTGCCTCGCATTGTGCCGGTGCTCGGCGAATGGAAGACAGTGGTGTTCGGGCTTGTCTTTTCCGGCATCGGCTTGCTGGGATACGCTTTCGCCTGGCAGGGCTGGATGGTCTATGCCGTGATCGTCGTAACGGTCATCGAAAACGTCTCGGATGCGCCTTTGCGCTCCATCGCGGCAAGCAAGGTGCCGCCATCGGCGCAGGGCGAACTGCAAGGCGCTCTCGGCAGCTTGACCAGCATCACCGCCATCATCGGTCCGGTGCTGTTTCCCTACCTGTTCCGCTATTTTACCGCACCGTCCGCGCCTGTCGTTTTCGCCGGCGCTCCATTCATCATGTCGGCGGTGCTGATTGCGGCTGCGGTGATCCTCTTTGTTGCCAAGGTGCGCAAGAGTGAACCGAATGCCGTGATGGAAGCGTCGGTTCAGGAAGTGGCCTAAATATTCATCAGATATTTTGATGATACGATGAATTCTTCAGCACCGAGGCTTTGTCGGCTGGCTTTTCGCGCCAAGTTGCGCTAAGCCGACAGACTTGCGCACGCCTGGGTAGGTGGTTTGCGCGTTCTTAAATCGAGTCTCAAGATGGATACGCCGGTAGCTGCTGCGCGCTCGTTCGCGCACGACAACAATAATTCGTGGTTTGCGCATCTCAGCGCCACCTTGGCGCTCGGCGTCCCGCTGATCGGCGCGCAACTGGCGCAGCTTGGCATCAACACGACGGATGTGATGATCATCGGTCGTCTCGGTGCCGAGCAACTGGCCGCCATGGTTCTTGCCGGCCAGTTCCTGTTTACGATTCTGCTCTTCGGTTCCGGTTTCGCAATTGCCGTCGTGCCGCTGGTGGCGCAGGCCTATGGTCAGCATGATGTCACCTCGGTCCGGCGGGCGCTGCGCATGGGTCTCTGGGCCGTCACCGTCTATTGGCTGGTTGCGCAGCCTGCCTTTCTCTATTCCGAACAGATCCTGCTCGCCGCCGGACAGAAGCCCGAGGTGGCGAAGCTTGCCAGCGATTATATTGCCATCGGCCATTTCGCTGTGCTGCCGGGCTTGCTCTACAACGTCATCCGCGCGCTGGTCAGCGCGATGGGTCGCGCAGGCGTCATCCTTTATGTCACCCTCAGCATGCTGGTGATGAACGCCGTGCTCGCCTATTGCCTGGTGCTCGGCCATTTCGGCATGCCGGCGCTTGGGCTGCGTGGCGCCGCCATGGTGTCGGTCGCCGTCCAGACAGCGGGGTTCCTGTTCATCGTCGCCTATGTGCAGAGCCGCCAAGACACACGACGCTATGAAATCTTCGTTCGTCTTTGGCGGCCGGATTGGCATGCGTTGTGGGAAGTGGTTCGCCTTGGTTTTCCGATCAGCATCACGGTTTTGGCTGAAGTCAGCCTGTTCACGGCCGCTTCGCTGCTGATGGGTCAAATCGGCACGATCGAGCTTGCCGCGCATGGTATCGCCCTGCAATGGGCGTCGATCGCCTTCATGATCCCGCTCGGCCTCAGCCAGGCGGCGACCGTGCGGGTCGGTGTCGCGCATGGACAGGGCGATCACTTCGGGCTGAAGCGGGCCGCCATCGTGGTGCTCATCGTTTCGAGCTGCATTGCGTTCTGCGGCAGCATCCTGTTCGCGACAACGCCATCCTGGCTCGGAAGCTGGTTTCTCGACGTCAAGTCGGCTGATGCACCGCAGGTGCTTGCCTATGCGGCGCCGCTGATCGTGGTGGCTGGCCTGTTCCAGCTCGTCGACGGCCTGCAGGTGGTCGCCAGCGGCCTGCTGCGCGGTCTGAAGGATGCGCGCGTGCCGATGATCATGGCATTGATCGCCTATTGGCCGATCGGTTTCTTCCTGGCATGGCTCCTTGCCTTTCCGCTTGGCTTCGGTGGAATCGGTATCTGGTTCGGCTTTCTTCTGGGGCTGGCCTCGGCTGCGACGATGCTCTGCACGCGGTTCTATTTCCTGGTGCGATCGGAAAAAATGGCCGGCTGATTCCCGGCCATTTTGGCGCCTGAGCGGCGAGACTACTGACAAATATTGACAGCATGGTCGTCTATATTGGTGCCATACCAACGACGGGAGACGATCATGATTTTCAAGGCAAGCAATCGTAACGATGCCGCGCTGTTCCCGCGGGAAGAATCGATCAATCCGGGCGCACCGGTGCGCCTTCTGCCGCACGCCAACGTGTCTCGCGGCGGACCCAAGCCTGTCGAGAAATCCTATTGGCTGGCTGTGGCGTCCGCAGAACACGTTCGCCTCGGACGGGAACATGGCTTCATGCAGGTTTGCCATGGCAAGCCGGCTCCGCTGAAGCGCATTAGGCCGGGTGACGGCATCGTCTATTATTCGCCATCGCTGACGATGGGAGGCAAGGACGGTTTCCAAAGCTTCACGGCCATCGGTTTTGTCCGCGAGGGCGAGGTTTATCAGGCGCAAATGGATTGCGGAAAAGCCTATCGGCGCGATGTCGATTGGCTCGATGCGCCCGAACAGCCGCTTCGTCCCTTGCTGGGTTGGCTGGATTTCACCCAGGATAAGAACTGGGGTTACAGATTGAGATTCGGGTTCGTCGACTTCGGACAGTCCGATTTCGAGTTCCTGCAGGAGATCATGACGAGCGAGCTTGAAATCGTGAAGCAGCGTCGCTTGCAGGCGTGAGCCGATGTGAAGACATATACCTCCCAACTTGACGCATAAAAGAAAGCCTCGGATTGATTGCCAATCCGAGGCTCTCTTTATGTGGTTCGGCGGTCGACGTGCTCAGGCACGCTCGGCCAGGGCGGCTTCGCCCTTCTTCTCGCGCACCAGATTGATGAAGCGGCGGAAGAGGTAATGGCTGTCCTGCGGCCCTGGAGAAGCTTCCGGGTGGTGCTGCACGGAGAAGACCGGCTTGCCGGACACACGCAGGCCGCAATTGCTGCCGTCGAAAAGAGAAATGTGAGTCTCCTCAACGCCTTGCGGAAGCGAGTTCGAGTCGACCGCGAAGCCGTGATTCATCGAGACGATCTCGACCTTGCCGGTCGTATGATCCTTGACCGGATGGTTGGCACCGTGGTGACCCTGATGCATTTTCGCAGTCTTGGCGCCGAGCGCCAGGCCAAGCATCTGGTGGCCGAGGCAGATGCCGAACAACGGAATTTCGGTCTTCAGCAGGTCCTTGATGACAGGAACGGCATATTCGCCGGTTGCCGCCGGGTCGCCTGGACCATTCGACAGGAAGATGCCGTCCGGCTTCAGCGCCAGCACGTCATCGGTGGAGGCGGTTGCCGGCAATACGGTGACCTTGCAATCGAGGCCGGAGAAGAGGCGCAGGATATTGCGCTTGACGCCATAGTCGAGGCAGACGACGTGATATTTGGCATCGTCGGCATTGAGTTCGCCATAGCCTTCGTTCCAGAGCCAGGGTGTCTGCAACCATTGCGACGATTGGCCTGACGTGGCGACTTTGGCGAGGTCGAGACCTTCCAGGCCGCTCCAAGCCTTCGCATCCGCCTTTAACTGCTCAATATCGAAGACGCCGTTCGGGTCATGGGCGATGACACCGTTGGGCATGCCGTTTTCGCGGATCCAGGCGGTCAGCGCACGGGTGTCGATGCCGCACATGCCGATGATGCCGCGAGCCTTCAGCCATTGGTCGAGATGCTTCGCAGCGCGATAGTTCGAGGGATCGGTGATGTCGGCCTTGAAGATGACGCCGACGGCGCCGTGCCGGGCGGCAGGCGTCAGATCTTCGATGTCTTCGTCATTGGTGCCGACATTGCCGATATGAGGGAAGGTGAAGGTTACGATCTGACCGAGATAGGAGGGATCGGTCAAAATCTCCTCGTAACCGGTCAGCGCCGTGTTGAAGCAGACTTCGGCCTGGACCTTGCCGGTCGCGCCGATGCCCTTGCCTTCGATCACGGTGCCGTCGGCGAGAACGAGCAGGGCACTCGGCTTTTCAGTTGTCCATGGGGCTGTCGCGGTCATTGTCATCCCGTTTCCGGCGTCGAGCGCGGCCTTGAAAAGGCCGGGGGCGTCCGCCATGTTTGTCGCAGATTGCAGCCGGCGACGTGCGTCGCGGCTTGAGACCTTCATATCGATCTAATGTGCAGGTGCTGGACATAGCCAAACAAGGCCTGTCGGTCAATGCGCCCCGTTCGTTTCCCGCCAAGGAATTCGCCGGCTTTCGGGTCGGCCGGACGCAATTGCAATGATCGCCGCTGATGGTCTATGAGACTGGCAACGTGAAATGAGAGGCTAGGTGATCGTCGCCGGCCTGCTTAGGGAGTTAAAAACATGATCCGCGAAACGCTTTCCAACGCCCAGAAGGATGCCATGAAGGCCAAGGACACGGCGAGACTTTCGACCGTGCGCCTCATCCTCGCGGCGATCAAGGATAAAGACATCGCCAATCGTGGCCTCGGCAAGGAACAGGCGAGCGACGACGAGATCCTGCAGTTGCTTGCCAAGATGATTAAGCAGCGCGAAGAGTCGGTGAAAATCTACATCGATGGCGGACGTCCGGAGCTCGCCGACAAGGAACGCGAGGAAATCGCCGTCATCCAGGGCTTCATGCCCGAGCAGCTTTCCGACGAGAAGGTGCGGGAGATCTGCATCGCCGTCGTGGCCGAACTCGGTGCGCAGGGGCTGAAGGACATGGGCAAATGTGTCGCCGCCCTTCGCGAGCGCTATGCCGGGCAGATGGATTTCGCCAAGGCTTCGGGAATCCTCAAAGAGCTGCTGAAGTAAATCTTTCTTGCTCCGTCGGCGCGGGCGCGGGCAGCGCGCCGACGGTCTCTTCCCAGACATTGCCGATGATGGCGAATTTTTCGGCCTGATAATCCCAATATTCCTGAATGAAGCCCCGCGACAGCCAGAAGGGGCTCTTGCCCGGACTGCCGGCCCAGCCCACGCTGCCCATAGCGGACGCCTTGCTCATCAGCCGTTTCACATGCGTTCTGGAGATCAGGAACCGATCGCAGATATCGCTGAACGAAATCGGGCCGATGATCATTCTTGCCGCCGTCGGATCGATCGTCCCGATGCGGGAGATCAGGAAATCCATCACCACGCCGCCGGAATTTGCCCAGGTGAAGAGGTCGAAAGTCTCGCCGGGATGACGGACACGGTCGCTGGCAATGATTCTTTCCGCGATTGCCGGCTGCAGTGCTGCAACGATTCCCGGCCGTTCGACAAGCGTCGCAGTCCGCTGGCCTCCATCCAAACTGTCTAGCGCCATTAGATGGATATAAAGCCATTTTGAGAGTTGTTCGACCGCCGTTTCGGTCGGCTCGATTGGCCGCAGACGCTTGTCGGGTGGATCCGGCAAATAGCGCATATAGCGATAGGCCAGCATTTCCTGGATGAAACTCAGCGCCGTATTGTGGCTGGCGATCTCATGTTTGAGAATGTAATCGACAAAGCGGCGGGCATAGAAGCCCGGCTGCTCTCCGTCGATTCCGCCGAAATAGAGTCCAAGCCCGGCTTGGGCCATCAGCCATCGCTGCTGTGAAGCAAAAATCGAGCTCATACGTTGGTTTTCAGCGTATGCGGCAACCATCTCGCGCGCACAGCCGAGAACAGTCGTGAAGAAACCAAGATCAGAGGCAAGTTCTTCCGCAGCAAATGGCATATTGGGATTTCCGATGAGCCGGGGAATTCATTGGGCTTACGATATCAATTGTCAATTGAATTTGGATGCAACGATGTAAAATCGAAATTACTAATATATTGGCAACGGCTGGAGATTGACCCGAGCCGATGGCAATCGCCGAAAATCGAAACGGGTTTTGGGCGCTTCTCATCACTTGTGTGACAAATAAAGAAGGCAGGAGCTGGGGGAGCTCCTGCCTTCTTGCGCTTTGCAGCCGTTTGATGACGCAGGGTGGGGCCCAAAAATCAAACGCCTATTGCAAAGGCACTCAGGTGAGGCGGCGCCGGGGGTAGGGATGGTGCCTCACCTGAGTATGGGGTGAACTTTATCTGATGATCCTGACTTGCTGCGGCAAATCCATGCCTTGCGACTGCAACCAGGATATTTGAACCTTAATGCCGGCCTTGAGGGCCGGAACTGTCATATCAACCGGCATTTGATAGTCGGCGCCGGCATAAAGCACGTTCGTCGTCGCTGCAGGCGCTACACCTTGCGTTGTCGTAGCCGAGCTATAGGTAGCTGTGGCGAAGAGGGCAGCGGCAGCAAAGGGTACGAGCAGAACGCGCATTCGAATTCTCCTAAACTGAAAACCTGTACCTTTGGTTTCCCGTCCGTAGGGGCGTCTCGGCATGTCGCGTCGCGAACCATTCGTTCGCCGGCTTGTCTCGTCCCTTGAGAAGAACGCTATTGCGCCGCACACCAACAATCAAATTACAAAAAAATAATGTTTGGCTTACGAACCGTGCGGCAAATGCGCCGTGGAGGGGCAAGATTGCGCGCCTTTCGATCTTTAATAATGGTCACCGGCCGTGTTGTCTTGCGTCCTTGGTTATTCACTCTGATTATCGGTAACCCTTTGCTTTTTCGAGGATTTCTTGCACGGTGAGGCTGTGCCGTCCGGCTTGCGCAATGCACATATAGGCTGCAGGAACTTGACCTGGATACTGCCTCAGACGATCTCAAAACAGCCTTCCAAACAGGCGCGGAAAGCTGAATTAAGCGGAAGTTTTCACGGAGTTGTGATCGGAAAAGTTGAGTTCGACCTTTGCAACAGAGGGGCTGTGAATAGCGGGTGTGGTGGCGGGTTCTCGTGGCAATGGACTCCGTTCCTGATTATATGGGAGCAAGCCAGAGGTAGTCATGCGATTTCCCAATACGTTTCTCGATGAGATTCGCGACCGCGTCCCCATTTCGGACGTGATCGGCCGACGTGTGACCTGGGATCGGCGAAAGACCAATGTGCCGCGTGGCGATTATTGGGCCTGCTGCCCCTTTCATGGCGAAAAGTCACCGAGCTTTCACTGCGAGGACCGCAAGGGCCGTTATCACTGCTTCGGTTGCGGCGTCACGGGCGATCATTTCCGCTTTCTGACCGAGTTGGAGGGTCTCAGTTTTCCCGAAGCGGTGCAGCAGATCGCCGACATGGCGGGTGTTCCCATGCCGGTCGCCGATCCCATGGAAGCAAAGCGGGAAAAGGAACGCACGTCGCTGCTTGACGTCATGGAAATGGCGACCCAGTTCTTCCAGGATCAGCTTCAGGCGGCAAATGGTGCGAGGGCGCGCGCCTATTTGCGCGACCGGGGTCTGACCGGCCGGACCATCGAGACCTTCCGCCTTGGCTATTCGCCGGACAGCCGCAATGCGCTCAAGGAGTTTTTGGCCGGCAAAGGCGTATTGAAAGAGCAGATGGAAGCCTGTGGCCTGGTCGTGCATGAGAATGTGCCGGTCTCCTACGACCGCTTTCGCGATCGAATCATGTTCCCGATCCTGTCTTCGCGCGAAAAGGTCATCGCCTTCGGCGGCCGTGCCATGTCGCCGGATGCACCGGCCAAATATCTCAATTCCAATGAGACCGAACTCTTTCATAAGGGCAATGTGCTCTACAATTTCGCGCGTGCGCGCCGTGCCGCCCAGGGCAATGACGGTGCCGGGACGATCATTGCGGTGGAAGGCTATATGGACGTCATCGCGCTGCATCAGGCTGGCGTCGAGAACGCCGTCGCACCGCTCGGCACGGCGCTGACGGAAAACCAGCTCGAACTCCTGTGGAAGATGACGCCGCAGCCGGTGCTCTGCTTCGATGGCGATGGCGCCGGCGTTCGCGCCGCCAATCGTGCCGCCGATCTGGCACTGCCGCATATCAAGCCGGGCCGCACTGTGCGCTTCGCCTTGCTGCCCGACGGCAAGGATCCCGATGATCTCGTGCGCCACGACGGCCGTGCGCCTTTCGACAAGGTGATGGCGCAGGCAAAGCCGTTGGCCGAGATGATATGGACCCGAGAGGCGGGCAGCGGCACCTTCGACACGCCGGAGGCGCGCGCCGAACTTGAGGCGCGGCTGAAGCAGATGGTTTCGGTGATCGCGGATGAGAACGTCCGCCGGCACTATCAGCAGGACATGCGCGACAGGCTGAATGGGCTGTTCCAGCCGCAGTTTCAGCGCGGCGGCAATCAGCAGGGACGCGGTTTTTCGCGCGACGGCAATGGCCGCACTTTCGGTGGCCGTGGGGGGCAAGGCAGGGATCGGCAGCCGGCGGCCAACATGAGAGCGTCCGACCGTTTGACCCGCTCGGGCATGATCAAGGGTCATCAGGACATACCGGGGCTGCGCGAAAGCGTACTGGCGCTGACCATCGTCAATCATCCGGCGCTGCTGCAGGACGAATATGATGAGATTGCCGCGATCGATTATGAAAGCCGCGAATTGCAGCGCCTGTGGTCCGCCCTGCTTGGTACGGCGGCAGCGATTGCTGGCCCGCAGCTCAATCGCGAGCGACTGCTCGAGCAGTTGGAGGAGCAGGGTTTCGCTGCATTGCTGAAGAGCCTCGACCAGCAGGTGCGCAATGCCCGGCTCTGGACCGCGACCGAGGAAGCCGCGACCGAAGATGCGCGGGAGGGCTATCGTCAAGCGCTTGCGCTTCACAAGCGTTCGAAAGCGCTGCGTTGGCACAAGATCGAGCTGGAACGCGCAATCGCCGAGGCCACGGAAGAAGACGACGGTGATCTCATCGAACAGCTCATGCGCGCCTTGCAGGAAGTGCAGCTCGAAGCTTTGCGCCTGGAAAATCAGGAAGCGATCATCGATGGCTTTGGCGTGCTTTCCGGCCGCATCAAAGGGACTGCGGGGAAATAGGGATAGATGTCACAGCCAGATCGACAGGAGCCGCGATTTTCGGCCGATGATGCGTTGTTCGCGGGAGACAATTCGGAAGCCGCGCCGCTCGACATCCTCAAGCGGGTTTATGGTTATTCGGCCTTTCGCGGCAAGCAGCAGCAGGTGGTCGACCATGTGGTTTCGGGCGGCGATGCGGTCGTGCTGTTTCCGACGGGTGCCGGCAAATCGCTATGTTTCCAGATTCCGGCCTTGTGCCGTGACGGGGTTGGTATCGTCGTTTCGCCATTGATCGCCCTGATGCGCGACCAGGTCGAGGCGATGAAGCAGCTTGGTATCCGGGCGGCGGCGTTGAACTCGTCCTTGTCGCGGGAAGAAGCAAGCGATGTCTATCGCGCCATCTCCAGCGGCACGCTCGATCTGCTCTATGTCACGCCGGAGCGCATCCTGACCGACGGCTTCAGTCAAATGATCGCCAGGGCGAAGATCGCCTTGTTCGCGATCGACGAGGCGCATTGCGTATCGCAGTGGGGGCATGATTTCCGGCCGGAATATCGTGATCTCGGCAGGCTTGCGGACCTCTTTCCCGACGTGCCGCGCATTGCCTTGACGGCGACGGCCGATCCGCACACGCGCGACGATATCATCGAACGGCTGGCGCTCGGAAACGCCAAGGTTTTCACCACCAGCTTCGACCGGCCGAACATCACCTATGAGATCGTCGAGCGCGATCAGCCACGCCAACAGTTGCTGCGTTTCCTCGATGGTCATCGGGGCGATAGCGGCATCGTCTATTGCCTGTCGCGCGCGAAGGTCGAGGAGACTGCGGCGTGGTTGAACGGGCAGGGCATTCGCGCCCTTGCCTATCATGCTGGCATGGATCGGTCGGTCCGCGATGCCAATCAGGACGCCTTCCTGAAGGAAGAGGATCTTTGCCTGGTGGCGACGGTTGCCTTCGGCATGGGCATCGACAAGCCGAACGTCCGCTATGTCGCCCATCTCGATCTGCCCGGTTCCGTCGAGGCCTATTATCAGGAGACGGGACGCGCGGGACGCGACGGCTTACCCTCCGAAGTCTGGATGGCCTATGGCATGGCTGATGTCATCCAGCGGCGGCGCATGATCGACGAGGGCGGAGCGGCGGAGGAGATCAAGCGTGTCGAGCGTGCGAAGCTCAATGCGCTGCTCGCCATCTGCGAAACGCCCGGCTGCCGGCGCCAGGCGATCCTTGCACATTTCGGCGAGGGGCATGACGGTGGCTGCGGCAATTGCGACACCTGCCTGAAACCGGTCGAGACCTGGGACGGGACCGAAGCGGCGATCAAGGCGCTCGCCGCCGTCTACCGCACCGGCGAACGCTTCGGCACCGGCCACGTCATCGATGTGCTGATGGGCACGGTCAATGAGAAGACGGAGCGCTTCGGCCATGTAGACATGCCGGTTTTCGGAGCCGGTAAAGATATTCCCGCCCGCACCTGGCAATCGGTTTTCCGCCAATTGCTGGCGAGCGGTTTTGTCAGCATCGATCACGCTGCTTTCGGCGCAATGAAGCTGGAGCCGGAAGCGCGGGCGGTTTTCAAGCGCGAGCGTCAGGTTTTCTTCCGCAAGGATAGGCCGGAGACGGGCCGGCGCACCAAGAAAGCGGCTCGGATCGAAAAGCGGCAGTCAAGCCTGTCGGGCGAGGCCCAGCCGTTGTTCGAGGCGTTGAGAAGCGAGCGCGCCAGGATCGCCAAGGCGCTCGGCGTGCCACCTTACGTCGTCTTCCCGGATACGACACTGATTGCCTTTGCCACGGAGCGGCCGACGAGTCGCGATGCTCTCCTCAGCATTTCGGGCGTGGGGCAGTCGAAGTTGGAACGCTACGGAGATGCGTTCCTGAAGGTGATCCGGGCGTTCGAGGAGAGTTGAGCAGCGGGCTCTTTCCTTTATCCAATATCGGTGAGAGCGAAGTCATTTCCCTTGTAGAGCAAGCCGACATTCAGGATTTTGGCACAGGCATAGGTGAGGCAATCGCCAAAATTGAGATCGGCTTTGTGCCCTACAGCTTTGCCATATTGGGCGCTCGCTTCCAGTGCGGCTTTGCCGATGTCCGACGAGATTTCAATTTCTTGTGCGCCGATGTCTTCGATAAATGCATCAACAGCTTGTCCAGCCCGCAGAAGGAGAGATAGCGACGGTTTTTGTCCAGGGGCGGCAGTTTTGCGGCGAGCGAGGGCCAAGGTTGCCTCGAACTTCACGAGCGGAGATACATAGAAATCGCCATCGACCTTTGCCAGGCTTTTTTCAATTTCTTCGTAGCCGGGCTCTTCGCCTAATATTGCGACAATTGCCGATGCGTCGATAAACATTAGGCATCGCCCCACATTTCATCCCTAAACGTCTTCATGTCGAAATGTGGGTCATTTGGGCCTAGAGCGTCGGCCATTGCTTTAGAGCGTGCCAGTCGCTCGCGCAGAGGAAGGTCTTTCCGACAGTTTTCGTGGGTGCTTTTGTCAGTTTCTGAATTTCGTTGGCTAAAGCGTCCACTTCGGCGTCGCGAATATAGAGTGCCGTAGATATATCTCCCTTGTATATCTGTATGTCATCAACGCGATATTCAAACCAGCGACACTTTTGGCCGCTGCTTTGACGCCTTCCTCGCGACATGATGTGGACAGATGTGCTAATTCCATGATGTCGTTGTTAGACGATCCATCTCTTTTCGAGAAAGCGGGTTCATCATGACATCTGCCTTCATCTCCCATCTTCAGTCCGAAATCGCCGGTCTGAAGGATGCGGGCCTTTATAAATCCGAACGGGTCATCACTTCCAAGCAGGCGGGCGAAATCGCCGTGGCTGGCGGCGGGCGGGTGCTGAATTTCTGCGCCAACAACTATCTCGGGCTCGCCGATAACGAAGAACTGGCCGAGGCAGCGAAGAAGGCGCTTGATCGCTATGGCTACGGCATGGCCTCGGTGCGCTTCATCTGCGGGACGCAGGAGGAGCATAAGCAGCTCGAGGCGCGGATATCTGCCTTTTTGGGCATGGAAGATACCATTCTTTATTCCTCATGCTTCGATGCCAACGGTGGATTGTTCGAGACACTATTGTCGGAGGAGGACGCCATCATTTCCGACGCGCTGAACCACGCCTCGATCATCGACGGCGTGCGCCTCTCCAAGGCAAAGCGCTTTCGCTACGCCAACAATGACATGGCAGCCCTGGAGGAGGAGCTGAAGAAGGCCGAGGGCAGTCGGTTCAAGCTGATCGCCACCGACGGTGTTTTCTCCATGGATGGTATCATCGCCAATCTCGAAGGCGTCTGCGATCTCGCCGAAAAATATGGCGCGATGGTCATGGTCGACGACAGCCACGCGGTCGGCTTCGTCGGTGAGCATGGCCGCGGTTCGCCGGAATATTGCGGCGTGGAGGGCCGGATCGATATTATTACCGGAACGCTCGGCAAGGCGCTCGGCGGTGCATCGGGCGGCTATACTTCGGCCAAGGCCGAGATCGTCGATTGGCTGCGGCAGCGCTCGCGCCCCTATCTCTTCTCCAACACCCTGGCTCCGGTCATTGCGGCGGCCTCGTTGAAAGTCTTCGACCTCATCGAAAACGGCGACGATCTCCGCGATCGGCTCCGAGGCAATGCGAAGTTTTTCCGCAGCGAAATGACCAAGCTTGGCTTCACCTTGGCAGGCGCCGATCATCCGATCATTCCAGTCATGCTCGGCGATGCAAAGCTGGCGCAGGAGATGGCGGCGCTGATGCTGAAAAAGGGCGTCTACGTCATCGGCTTCTCCTTCCCGGTCGTGCCGAAGGGCCAGGCGCGCATCCGCACGCAGATGTCGGCGTCACATTCAAAAGCCGATGTCGAACGCGCCGTTGCGGCTTTCGCCGACGCGGGACGTGAACTCGGAATCATTTGAATCGAATGGAGACGACAGCTCATGTCGAACATGATGAAGGCGCTGGTCAAATCGAAGCCTGAGGTCGGGCTGTGGATGGAGCAGGTTCCGGTTCCCGAGGTCGGGCCGAACGATGTGCTGATCCGGGTCAGGAAATCGGCAATCTGCGGCACGGATGTGCATATCTGGAACTGGGACCAATGGGCGCAAAAGACCATTCCGGTGCCGATGGTGGTCGGCCATGAATTCTGTGGCGAAATTGCCGAGATCGGCTCGGCGGTCACGAAATACCATGTCGGCGAACGTGTCTCCGGCGAGGGACATATCGTTTGCGGCAAGTGCCGAAACTGCCGGGCGGGCAGGGGGCATCTCTGCCGCAATACGCGCGGCGTCGGGGTCAATCGTCCGGGCTCCTTCGGCGAATTCGTCTGCATTCCCGAATCCAATGTCGTGCCGATTCCCGACGATATTCCGGACGAGGTGGCGGCGATCTTCGATCCCTTCGGCAATGCGGTGCATACCGCGCTTTCCTTCGATCTGGTGGGCGAAGATGTGCTGGTCACCGGCGCGGGACCGATCGGTATCATGGGTGCCATGGTCGCCAAGCGTTCCGGCGCGCGAAAGGTGGTCATCACGGATATTAATCCCAACCGGTTGGCACTCGCCCGCAAGCTCGGCATCGAGCATGTCGTCGATGCGTCCAAGGAAAATCTTGCCGATGTGATGAAATCTATCGGCATGACCGAAGGTTTCGATGTCGGTCTGGAAATGTCGGGTGCCGCCCCCGCCTTTCGCGACATGATCGACAAGATGAACAATGGCGGCAAGATCGCCATTCTCGGCATCGCGCCGGCCGGCTTCGAGATCGACTGGAACAAGGTGATCTTCAAGATGCTCAATCTGAAGGGCATCTACGGACGCGAGATGTTCGAGACCTGGTATAAGATGATCGCCTTCGTTCAAGGCGGGCTCGACGTCTCGCCGGTCATTACCCACCGCATCAAAATCGATGAATTCCGCGATGGCTTCGAAGCTATGCGTTCCGGCAATTCCGGCAAGGTGGTGATGGACTGGATTTAAGCAAATTTGTGGTCCAAGCGCGTCAGCATTGCCGCCAACTGCGGAAATGCGGGTGGTTTCATAGACCTGCCCTTGTCATCGCGCGGGGACTTCCTAAATACGGGAAGCAATTGTTTCTGGGCGTGTTGAGCCTGTGGATAAGGCTTTTTCACGATTTTAACAGGCTTTTTTGCTGGAAAAGCTTGACGAGAGCAAAAATTGTAGGAATCACCGTTTGTCCTCGGAAAAACGGTGAACTGGGTCAGGCGGATCACATATACCATGGCCGGAATTCCAAAGGCAATCCAGCTTTGCTGTCGGGAGCCGGTGATCGTGGTTAATCAGGCATTAAAGGTCATTCCGTTAGGTGTTTGTCGGTGATTCGGGACTGGCGCGAGGCGTGCCGGGCCAGAGCGGTTATTCACCGCGTGTAAGTTTTAAGCGTCAGGGAAAGCGACGATATAGAGATGGCAACCAAGGTCAAAGAGAACGAAGAAGCTGAAGTCGAACGCGACGGCGCCTCCGATGGCCCGCTTCTCGATCTTTCCGACGACGCGGTCAAGAAGATGATCAAGGCCGCGAAGAAGCGCGGCTATGTGACGATGGACGAGCTCAACGCCGTTCTGCCGTCCGAAGAAGTGACGTCGGAGCAGATCGAAGATACGATGGCTATGCTCTCCGATATGGGCATCAACGTCATTGAAGACGAAGATGTCGAAGAGGCGGGCGCGGCAGCCGGTGGCGCCGACGACGACGATTCCAGCGGCGACGAGGATGGTGAAGGCGGCGAGCTTGCGCCTTCCGGCGGTTCGGCGCTTGCAACCACCAAGAAGAAAGAGCCGACGGACCGCACTGACGATCCGGTGCGCATGTATCTGCGCGAGATGGGTTCTGTCGAACTGCTGTCGCGCGAAGGCGAAATCGCGATTGCAAAGCGCATCGAGGCCGGCCGCGAAACCATGATCGGTGGCCTCTGTGAAAGCCCGTTGACGTTCCAGGCGCTGATCATCTGGCGCGACGAACTCAACGAAGGCACCACCCTGCTGCGCGAAATCATCGACCTCGAAACGACCTATTCCGGTCCCGAGGCCAAGGCGGCACCGCAGTTCCAGAGCCCGGAAAAGATCGAGGCCGACCGCAAGGCCGCTGAAGAGAAGGAAAAGGCCCGCCGTGGCCGTTCCTCCGGCGATGACGACATCACCGATGTCGGCGGCGAAGGCATGCCGGTCGAGGAGGAGGAAGAGGACGAGGACGAATCCAGCCTCTCGCTCGCGGCGATGGAAGCAGAGCTTCGCCCGCAGGTCATGCTGACGCTCGACACGATCGCGGAAACCTACAAGAAGCTGCGCAAGCTGCAGGACCAGCAGGTCGAGCAGCGCCTGTCGGCTTCCGGCACGCTGTCGTCGGCGCAGGAGCGCCGCTACAAGGAGCTGAAGGACGAGCTGGTCAAGTCCGTCAAGTCGCTCTCGCTGAACCAGAACCGCATCGATGCTCTGGTCGAGCAGCTCTATGACATCAACAAGCGCCTCGTGCAGAACGAAGGCCGGCTGCTGCGTCTTGCCGAATCCTACGGCGTCAAGCGCGATAGCTTCCTGGAGCAATATCAGGGCGCCGAGCTCGATCCGAACTGGATGAAGTCGATCGGCAATCTCGCCGCTCGCGGCTGGAAGGAATTCGCCAAGGCCGAAAACACCACGATCCGCGATATCCGCCAGGAAATTCAGAATCTTGCGACCGAAACCGGCATTTCGATCTCGGAATTCCGCCGCATCGTGCACATGGTGCAGAAGGGCGAGCGCGAAGCGCGTATCGCCAAGAAGGAAATGGTCGAAGCCAACCTGCGCCTTGTCATCTCCATCGCCAAGAAATACACCAACCGCGGCCTGCAGTTCCTCGATCTCATTCAGGAAGGCAATATCGGCCTGATGAAGGCGGTCGATAAGTTCGAATATCGCCGCGGCTACAAGTTCTCGACTTACGCGACATGGTGGATCCGGCAGGCGATCACCCGTTCGATCGCCGACCAGGCACGCACCATCCGTATTCCGGTGCACATGATCGAAACGATCAACAAGATCGTCCGCACATCGCGCCAGATGCTGCACGAAATCGGCCGCGAGCCGACGCCGGAAGAGCTGGCCGAAAAGCTCGCCATGCCGCTTGAAAAAGTGCGCAAGGTGCTGAAGATCGCCAAGGAGCCGATCTCGCTCGAAACCCCGGTGGGTGACGAAGAGGATAGCCATCTCGGCGATTTCATCGAGGACAAGAATGCGCTTCTGCCGATCGACGCCGCCATCCAGGCGAACCTGCGCGAAACGACGACCCGCGTTCTGGCATCGCTGACGCCGCGCGAAGAGCGCGTACTGCGCATGCGCTTCGGCATTGGCATGAACACCGACCATACGCTCGAAGAGGTCGGCCAGCAGTTCTCGGTTACCCGCGAACGTATCCGTCAGATCGAAGCCAAGGCGCTGCGCAAGCTGAAGCATCCGAGCCGCTCCAGAAAGCTGCGTTCGTTCCTCGATAGCTAAGCGGTTGTGCTGTTATGAAATTAGAACCCGGTTCGTGGAAGCGAGCCGGGTTTTTAGTTTGTCAGATGTCACTACCGGTTCCCGACGAGTTCTTCTAAAGGAGCCGCTTTGTATGTTAGCGTATTGACGAGGGTCTTCCTCCAGACTTTGCCGGGTTCACGCAGGTTTGTTTTCCTGGCACTGCGGAGCTGTGGTCAGACTAGGGGTCTGCAATTTCCAGGCCGCCTCTTTCTGGCCTTGATGTTTAACACCATATGTTGGGGATCTAGGCATCGTGGGTGCCGCTTATTCGGTAAGATTTGGATGAAATTGTTGAGCGCTTCTCCGTCTGCCCTGCGTCGTCAGCCTTTCGGCCGCTGACCGATGGAGCGCGTTGCCGAACAGCGAAAGCCGGATGAGCGTCGATGGGGACTGATCCCTTCCATCCTGCTGCACATCCTGTTTTTCGCGGCGCTTTTCCTGCTGCCAGTGGTGGCGATGCCGATACCGCAGCCGGAAGACAGCATCCATGTCGAGATGGTGCCGCAGCCCAAGGAGCAGGCAGAAAATGCTGCGACACCGACCGAGCGCTCCGGCCGCGTGCCGACCCCGACGCCCAAGCCTGATCAGAAAGATCCTTCGAAGGAAAAGGCCGCCTCCGCCACCGACAAAACGGAGGGCGAGCAGACCGCCGACAAACTGAGCGACGAGAGCAAGACGAAGACGCAGGAGGGGCCCGCTCCGAATGCTCAGGATCAGGATGCCAAATCCCAGGAACAGGCGCAGGTCGACAAGCCTGCCGATGTGAAGGCCGATCAGCCGGCGCCGGCCACGCAGCCAGGTGATACGCCATCACCGACATCAGCCGATAATCAAACGAAGCCACAAGACCAGACGCCGGCGACAGGCGATCAGACTCAAACGAAGCAGCAAGACCAGACGCCGCCTAACTCCGATCCGGCAACGGAGGCGCAGAAGCAGGACCAGACACCGCCGCCGCAACAGCAAACTGCCGATCAAACGGTGCTGGACGCTTTGGCGGCCGAGGCTGCGGCAGCGGCCAATGCACAGCCGCAGACAAATGTGACGCCGCCCGCAAGCGATGCCGCTTCACAAGAGGCACCGGCAGAGGAAGCAGCGAAGACCGACGCAGAGGCAAAGGCTGCCAAGGCGGATGCCGCAACGTCTGCAACGGATCCGAATTCCAGTGATCCGGCATCGACGCCGATGCCGCAGGAGCTGGCGACGGACCAGGCGTCCGACACCCAGGTTACGGAGCCGGATAAGCCTTCGACGGATCAAGCAGGCATGCAGGCGGATCAAAAGAACGGAGCGGCGTCTGATCCCGTTGCGGGACAATCGAAGACGGCCGAAGGGCAGGTTGACCAGAATGCACAACAGCAGGCTGCGGCTGATCCCAAGGTCGCGCCGGATGTTGCTGTTCCGACGACCGGAGGCGCACAGCCGCAGCAACAATCGCAGGATCAATCGATCTCCGGCACCTCCAACGATTCAACAGCCGGAACCACCTTCGTTCCCGAGCCTCAACCACGACCGCAGCAGTCGTCGTCAGCGGACACTACACAACAGGCGTCGACATCCGGTCCGTCGCAGACCCAGCAAAAGCCTGCGGACAAGACCGGTGGACGACAGGGCAAATTCATCCAAGCCAAGCGCTTCTATTCCGGTACGGAAATGGCGCGTATGTCGAAGGACGAATTGGACGCCTGGAAAAAGCTGCCGCGGCTTGAGCGTGTCAGGCAGCTTTGCAACAGCGAGGAAAAGCTGCAATTCGGGCATGAGCTACGCGCTGTCGGCTTCATAAATTCTGCTCTTTCGCCCGCGATGATTTCCACGACCGGCTTGTATGGCGATGGCGTTGCAATTCAAACGCCAAAAGGATGGCAACAGGTTCAATTCAAATGCCAGGTTGACGAGGATGCTTTGAAGGTTGCCGCCTTTTCATATGCCGTCAAGGGACGCATTCCTGCAAGTCGATTGGAGAAACTGGGCGTTCCGAGCAATTGATGGGCAACACCCGTCTCATCAGCTTGAAACAATAGTTTATCCGCCCGCCAGTCGAAATTCGGGCCGTTTCATCATACAATTGCTCGCAAGTACTTGATTCAGTTTCCCTCCCTTCGCATCGCTCAACTCCAATGACAACGATAATAGTTAATTCCAAGTCGATGGCCGTTGGCCATTCAACGCTGCGTGGCGTCCTCGTGGCATTCGCATCCTATGCCGTTTTCGCCTTCAGTGACGCGTCGATCAAGCTATTGCACGGGACGCTGCCGTCCTACCAAGTAGCCTTCATCGGCGCGCTGTTTGGTTTTGCGGCCATTCCCTTCCTGAAGAGGCGCGGAGATGATTGGCTCGATGTCGTCAAGACAACGAACCGGCCATTGTGGATGCTGCGTTTCGCCTGTGGCGCGATCGGCACCATATGTTCGATCGTGGCTTTCACAAAGCTGCCGATGGCAGAGGCTTTCGCGCTGCTGTTCCTGCTGCCGTCGTTCGTCACTATTCTTTCCGTCGTCTTCCTCAAGGAGGATGTGCGCTGGCAGCGCTGGACAGCGGTTATCCTTGGATTCGTCGGCGTGCTCATCGTGCTGCGGCCAGGCTTTCGCGAGCTTTCGATCGGCCATCTCTGCGCGGCGATCGGCGGCGTGAGCGGGGCCGTCTCGATTGTCATCAATCGCGCACTGGGCTCGAAGGAGAAGCGCATCTCGCTTTATGGCGCGGTGTTGTTCGGCACGCTCATCGTCAGTGGATTGCTGATGCTGACGGAGATGACGTGGCCGACAGCGTGGCAGTGGATATTCCTCGCGAGCTACGGCCTTCTCGGCGCCGCCGGCACCGTTCTGCTGATGAGCGCAGCGCAGTTGGCGCCGGCCAATCTCGTCGCGCCGCCGCAATACAGCCAGATGATTTGGGCGATCGGTTTCGGCTATCTGCTGTTCAAGGACAGTATCGACCTGGCGATGGCGCTCGGCATTGTCCTCATCATTTTTTCCGGCCTGCTGACGCTCGCGCGCGAGCGCAAACGCGGCACACGCCTGCCGGCTGCCGTTGTTGCGGCCAATACGCAAGGCGCCTTGGCCGCCGAGACATCGGATAGATGATGTGCCTGGCCTGCGATCGGATCGCATCACGGCGTCACCCGAATGAATGGGGATTAGGTTTATTGTCGCCGAAGGGTGACAAGCCTATGGTTGTCAGGCGCGACCTGCGTTGACGAGACGGTGCCCGAAACACCAGGGCGGCGCGTAATTCCGAGAGCCAGGCTGGTTTTTTCTGGGCTTACGTGTGGATCAAACCGTTACTGCGTCATCTGCCTGCCCGTCTCGATGGGTGCGCGGCGCAGCGGAGGAGGTGTGAGATGACCACTTATATCGTTCTGCTCAATTGGACCGATCAAGGAGTGCGTGGCGTAAAGGAATCGCCGCGGCGGCTGGACGCTGCCAAGAAGCAGTTGCAAGAGATGGGCGGTTCGTTCAAGCAATTTTTCCTGACCATGGGCGATCACGACATGGTTGCCGTCTGCGAGGCGCCCGATGATGCGGTGATGGCCCGTTTCGCCCTGACGCTTGGGATGAACGGCAACGTGCGATCGCGCACGCTGAAGGCTTTTCCGGAGGCTGCTTACCGCGAAATCATCGCGTCTTTGGGATAGTGTTGGGGCGATCTTGACACTGTTGAAGCCCGGTCAGCGGCGGCTGACCGGGGAGCTGGAAGACGTGGCCAACCGTGTTGCCATTGACCCCGACGACCGACTTCGAAAAGATGCCGGCTGATGAACGGAATGGCGTTGCGATATGGAAAAGCCTTGCCTTTTTGGTGCAGATTATAGCGTCTACGTGCGAATTGCCCGGCTTGCGCTGCTCGAGAAAGGCGTTGAGCATCAAAGGGTGCCGATCGACGTTTTCGCCGAGGGCGGGCCGCCGGCATCCTATCTCGAGCGCCATCCGTTCGGGCGGATTCCGGCTTTCGAGCATGGCGATTTTCGGCTCTATGAGACGGCTGCGATCACGCGCTATGTCGATGAGACATTCGATGGGCCGCGCCTGCAGCCTGCGGCGCCTCGACAGCGGGCGCGGATGAACCAGATCGTCAGCATTGCCGACGGATATCTCTATCCTCATCTCGTGTGGGGCATTTGCGTAGAACGGGTCTCCAAGCCGGCCAAAGGCATTGCCGCCGACGAAGAGCGGATTGCCGCAAGCCTGTCCAAAGCCGCAATCAGCCTTGCCGCTCTTTCCGACCTGATCGGCGATGCTCCCTGGTTTTGCGGTCCGGAGCTGACGCTTGCCGATCTCTATGTGGCGCCAATGTTCGACTATTTCCTCATGGCGCCGGAAGGATGCGAGATGATCGAGCATCATCCGAAATTGGCGTCATGGTGGTCGCGTATCGCTGCCCGGCCGAGCGTCAGCATGACCAATTTCAGCAGGCCGGAAGGGGGGCACGCATGAGATCCGGCCAGTTCAGAATGCTTCGCTCTTCTCTAGCCGGCGTCGAGGCCGTGGCGGCGGCGACCGGACATAGCTTTCCCAAGCATACGCATGATCAGTTCGGCATCGGGGTCATCGAACGCGGCGCGCAGGTATCGCTGAGCGGGCGTGGGATGGTGCGGGCTGAAGCCGGCAATGTCATCACTCTCAATCCGAACGAGGTGCATGACGGCATGCCGGTTGGCGAGAGCCGGACTTGGTCGATGCTCTATTTCGATCCGCGGCTGATGACAGATCTTCTGGGCGACGTCGGAAAAGACGGGGAGAGGGAGTTTCCTTCTCCCGTCATTCGAAACGGACAGATCGCGGGGCGATTCAAAGCCCTGTTTTCGATAGTGACCAGTGAGGGCAGTCCGGAAACTGCGCTGCGGCGAGATGGGCTGTTGCTCTCGCTTGTTGCGGACGTGATGCGGGAGCAGCGGCAAGCGGATGAGGGTGCCGACGCTCCTGCGGCAATCATGCGTGCCCGCAACCTCATCGACGATGATCCGGCAGCATCCGTGACGCTTGCCGATCTCGCCGAGGTGAGCGGGCTCAGCCGTTTCCAGCTCCTGCGCGGTTTTGCCAAGGCAACCGGGCTCACGCCACACGCCTACCTGCTTCAGCGCCGCATCCTTCGCGCGCGAGGGCTGATCGCTGGGGGCATGCCGCTTGCTGAAGCGGCTTTTGCCTGCGGTTTTGCCGATCAAAGCCACATGACTCGGGTCTTCGTGCGTAATTTTGGCGTGTCGCCCCGCACTTACGCCGACACGAAGCGCTGAAAGCATCTGCAATTTTGTTCAAGACCGACCGCCAGCTTCGAGGTTTTCTTCTGCTCCAATCAGAACCATGCAGAGGAAAGTCATGTATTTCCGCCATTCGAAAGAGATGTGGAACGAATTCCCCGATCTGGTCCCCGGCGCACTTTTCGTGGAAGGGATCACCGCGGACGCGGCCGTTGCCGATCGTATTGCGAAGTTCCAAGCGATTGCCGGCGAGCGGCTGGCGGCCAGTTGGGAGGGCGAGATGCCGGAGATCCAGGCCTGGCGGCGCACTTTTTCGAGAATGGGGTTGAAGCCGACGCAATATCGCTGTGCGTCCGAGGCTTTGCTGAGGCGATTTCGTCAGGAAAAATCGCTGCCGCAATTGCATCCGCTTGTCGATCTCTGCAACGCCATCTCGATTACTTTCGCCATTCCTATTGCTGTCTTCGATCTTGCGAAAATTTCCGGCAATCTCGAAGTCAGGCACGCGACCGGCAACGAGACTTATCTGACCTTCGCCGGCGAAATGGAGCATCCGGAGCCGCGCGAAGTAATCTTTGCCGATGAGGTCGGCCAAGCGCATGCGCGGCGCTGGACCAATCGTCAAAGCGGCCTTTCCGCCGTTCGCGAGGAGACGCGATCCGTGCTGATCGTTGCCGAGGCCATGCATGAGGCGGCCGGCAGCGATGTGCCGAGATTGATCGCGACCCTTGCCGCAGAACTTGCCGCCGTATGGTCGGCCGAGGTCAAATCTAGGGTGCTTAGTTGCTCTTCACCACGATTTGATCGGTAGCTCTTCAAGCTTTCGCGGCAAATGCCGATCAGAAACAAAAATGCAGTTGACAAGCCCGGCATTCGGGCAGAGCAGGGGACGTCGATAAACATTTCATATTGCTCATAAACTTGCTCTGGGTGCTGCGCCTGGAGCCGAAGAAAGACATATGGACACCCTGCAGAGCCAAGGCCGGGCAAGCGCGCTCGGTCATCCCGGATATCGTTCCTTCGCCGCCTCTCGCGTCTTTTCCTCCATCGGTTTCCAATCGGTGACCGTTGCCATGGGCTGGATGATCTACGATCAGACGCATAGCGCCTTTTTCCTTGGCCTCGTCGGCTTCTGCCAATTTTTGCCGATGGTGATCCTGACCTTCATCGTCGGTCATGTTGCCGATCGGTTTGACCGCCGGCGGATTGGCCTGGTCTGCCAGCTAATCGAAGCCTTGACGGCGCTGGTGCTTGCAATCGCCGTCTGGCAGCATTGGATCGGTCCGGCCGGCATCCTTGCTGCAGTCGCCGTCATGGGCGCTGCCACTGCCTTCGAACGTCCGACCATGGCGGCGCTATTACCGAATATCGTGCCGCCGTCGATGTTGCAGATAGCGATCGCCACCTCCACATCCATGATGCAGACGGCCTTCATCATCGGTCCGTCGCTCGGCGGTCTGCTCTACGGCGTCAGCCCGATCGCGCCTTTCGCGGTATCTGCCGTGCTGTATGTCATCGCGAGCCTCAATGTCATTTCGATCCGCGTCGAGCGACAGCAGCCGTCGTCGCGGGAACCCGTGACACTGAGGTCAGTCTTTGCCGGCGTCTCCTTCATCAGGAGCCGGCCGGTGATGATGGGCACGATCTCGCTTGATCTCTTCGCCGTGCTGCTCGGCGGCGCCACGGCACTGCTGCCGATGTTCGCACGCGATATCCTGCATGCCGGGCCATGGGGTCTCGGGCTTCTGCGCGCCGCACCCGCAATCGGTGCTTTGGTCATGTCGATCTGGCTGGCGCGCCGACCGCTGCAAACGGATGTGGGCAAGAAAATGCTGCTCGCCGTTTTCGTTTTCGGGATCGCGACCGTTGTCTTCGCATTATCGAGCAACATCATCCTCTCCGTCGCAGCGCTGCTTGTCGTCGGCGCGTCGGATACGGTCAGCGTCGTCGTGCGCAGTTCGCTGGTGCAACTCCTGACACCGGACAATATGCGGGGCCGCGTCAATGCCGTGAATTCCCTGTTCATCGGCACGTCCAACCAGCTTGGCGAATTCGAATCCGGCATGCTCGCCAGTGTGCTTGGCCCGGTTCTCACGGGCATTGTCGGCGGTCTCGGCACGATCGTGGTCGTCCTGCTCTGGATGCGGATTTTTCCGGATTTGACCAAGGTCAAAACACTCAAGGGATAAGGCGCTCTCGGCCAGTCCGATGTCTCGCTGAAGGTGGGCGTTGATCGAGAAGATACTTTCGCGTCCAGCTTTCTTTTCGGCGCGCAGCTTTCCGATATAAGCAGATGCACGGAGCAGCCGGCTGATCCACTTCTGAAGGCGACACATCGGCGTGAATCCATGAATGTTTCTCATCTGTCATAAGCCTCTTGGTCTTATGACGCAGAAAAGTACGCCTGCGCATTTGCCGTGTATAATGAAGCGTGCATCGATCTTACATGAAGGATTTTCATGGGAAAAAGACCGCTTCCGCCGTTGGCCGTGTTGCAGACATTTTGCGCCATCGTTGAAACCGGCGGTTTTGGCCGTGCGGCCGAGCGGATGGGACTGACGCAGACTGCGGTCAGTCACCAGCTTTCACAGCTTGAAGGCTGGATCGGCGGCAGGCTTTTCGATCGCGGCCGCTCAGGCGCGAGATTGACGCCGCTCGGTGCACGTCTCCACCCGGCGATTGTGGAGACGATCTCTCAATTGGAGACGGCGCTTTATCAGGCGCGGGCGAGTGTATCGGTTCGCACGCTGACGCTGTCGGTGACGCCGGAATTTTCCAGCCAATGGCTTGCTTCGAGGCTGGGGGATTTCTGCCAGCACTACCCCGACATCGAGCTGAAGATGGTTGTCGGCTATCAGCGACCCGATTTCCGGCCTAAGGGCGTCGATCTTGCGATTTGGCTCGGGCGAGCGGAAGCCGGTCTCGTTGTCGAAGAATTGCTGATGGACGAGGAGTTCGTCGTCAGCTCGCCAACACTGTCCGAGCGGCTGCCGAAGCGCAACGCCATAAAAGCCGCACCGCTGCTGCGTTACACCGGCATGCGGCACACCGTGCTGGATTGGCAGCGTTGGTACGAACAAGTGATTGCTCATGACGATGACGGCGGAGTGGCCGATTTTGATATTGGTCACGCGGCGGAGAACGGACCTTCATTCGAATCCTTTGCCGATATGCTTGCGGCATGTCGGGACGGCCTCGGCTTTGCGCTCGTTCGCAGTTCTCTTGTCGCCAAAGACATTGCGGAGGGGCAGTTGCTGCGTTGTTTCGTGGAGGTTCAGCCGGCGGCCGTCAGCTACAATCTGCTTTATCCGCCAAATGCATTGCAAAACCCGGCGGCGGCATTGTTTCGCACATGGCTGATATCGCGGGTCAACGCAGCGGCTTGAGAGGCCGATCGCCGTCAGTCGCGCAACCTGATCAAGCCGGCCCCTGTCGCCGCAAAGCCAAGCTTCCTATAGAAGCCGGCGAGATGTGGTTCGAAATCGACATGCAGCCACTCCGCGCCGCGTTTGCGCGCAACGTTCGTTGCCATTTCGACAAGTCGGGTCGCTATTCCCTTTTGACGGAAGTCCAGCGCGACGCAGGTATCGAGAATAAAGGCATGTATGCCGCCATCCCAGGCAACGTTGACGAAGCCCACCAGGCGCGCTCCGTCGAACGCGCCGATATGGGCGAGGCTCCTCGATAGAATGACCGAGAAATCTCGCGCGGCTGCTTCGTTCCAAGCCGTATCCCACAAGGCGTTGAGCGCCGCGTTTTCAGGGTAGGGATCGATCCTGAATTCGATCGTCATAACGTCCCTCGTTGATTGTCATTGAAACCGCAGTGCCCAGCTTATCCGCATAGCAAGCGGCTGCAGTTGGGGCATAAGGCTGACGATATCAGGATCATTGGAATGGAAAAGTGCATAACATGTCGGATCGCGCTATAGTCAATCGTCTTTTGGGGGTGGAAACAAAACAGAGGAGATTGCTATGCCCTATGTGGATGGTTTTGTTATTGCCGTTCCGAAAGACAAGATCGAAATCTACAAGGCGTTGGCGCGGAAGTCCGGCGATGTCTGGAAGGAATATGGTGCGCTTAGCTACGTTGAATCTGTCGGAGATGACGTGCCCTATGGCGAGCTGACATCGTTTCCGCGTTCCGTTCTGGCCAAGGAAGACGAGGTCGTGATCTTTTCCTGGATCACCTATGAATCTCGCCAACACCGCGACGCCGTGATGGAAAAAGTCATGGCCGATCCGCGGCTGAAGGACGAGATGGCGAACATGCCCTTCGATGGCAAGCGCATGATCTATGGCGGCTTCGATATCTTTCTGCAGCTCTGATTTGTGTCGGCGACAGTGCCTGGGCTTGACTTTCCGGGCGCCGCGCCCGACCTCAAGCGCATCGCTGCGATTACAATCGGAGATGCCATGCCGCAGACCGTCATTACACTGTCGACTCATGGCCAGGGACTTTACGAGTTCACTGACCAAGCGGCGGAATTCGTCCGTGCAGCGACTTCGGCAGGCTCAGCATCGGGTGAGGGCCTGCTCACCGTCTTCGTCCGCCATACCTCCTGCTCACTGCTGATCCAGGAGAATGCCGATCCTGACGTGCAGACAGATCTCAACGCGTTCTTCCGCCGGCTCGTGCCATCTTCTTCCGACCCCTCGATGCGCTGGATCGTACACACCGCCGAGGGGCCGGACGATATGCCTGCCCATATCAAGGCGGCGCTGACGCAGGTGTCGATCGGGATTCCCGTGATGCGCGGCCGTCTGGCGCTTGGCACATGGCAGGGCATCTACCTTTTCGAGCATCGCGACCATCCGCACCGGCGCGAAATCGTGCTGCATCTTTCGAGCTGACGCTGCGAAGTTTCCCGTTAACCGATCGTCAATTATGCTGAATACAATCTGAATGGACAATTCTCGTTCGGTTCAGCTTGGCTGACCTAATGTGCCTTCAATCCAGAGACGCGGCAAAGTATCGAACCAATTCGGGATCGCAACGATCCGCAGTAGGACTTGAAGGAGAAACATCCATGATCGGCATTTTCGCCAAGGCGGGCATTGCAGCCCTCATCACACTCGGCGCGGTCTCCGCTACCGTTTCCACCGCCTCGGCCAACGATCTTTCAGCGACCATTCATCAGGTGCGTTACGACCCGCATCGCGGCCGCATTTGCTCGCCCATAACAGCCGTTCAGAAAGCTCGGGCCATGGGGCTGCGCCGCGCCCGAATCCAGAATATCACCCCGCGCCGCGTCGCCGTTGAAGGTTTTGGCCGACATGGTCCGGACCGAATCGTTTTCGCCAACGTGCCGGGCTGCCCGCTGATTCACCGCTGATCGTGAACCGCGGCAGATAGCGGAGCCGTTTAGTCACGTCGTGCTGCCGCGGCAATGTTTCAAGATTAGGAGAGTCGTCCTCATAAAAGAGGGTGGCTTTTATTTTCTGTTGTCCGGCGAGTCGGCCACTGGTCTGGCTTTTGCTTTCATTGTACCTGAATAGCGCATGAACGGCTGATTCTGAACTTGTTCATTATCGTGCCATTACTCCCGAGACATTCCCTCAGGTGATGCGCAAGCGCACGAGGGAACACCTTTCGTTCCATGGAGGACAAATGAAGCAATTGTTGGCAAAGCTGGGGATCGCTGGCGCGGTCGCCGTTACCGCGCTGTCGGGGACTACGGGATATGCTTCCGCCCAGGGCGTCGATATCTATATCGGTCCGGGCCGGCACCGGCCGCCACCGCCGGATTACGATATCCCGCCGCCGCGCTACGAGCGCCGTGGCTGTGATCCGCGCGAAGCCATGGGTGTTGCACGCAGCTACGGCCTGCACCGCCCTCGCGTGGTCGACGTAACGCCGCGCCGCGTCATTGTCGACGGTTTCGGCCGCCGTGGCCCCGACACGATGATGTTCGCCAATGTTCGTGGCTGCCCGCTGATCGGCCGCTGATATCGTCTGCGGACGCGCAATTGCGTCCGACGGCCACCGCCTGACGCTTTCGCCTTATCGGCGGGGGCCACGAAACCGCCCTTTGCTCGGTCTCATCGGATTTGAGCGAAGGGCGGTTTTGTTTTGGGGCTATTGCTGGATTGCGTAGGTTATGCTGACCGCGGCGTTATAGGTGTTTTCGCCACTTGCCACCGGCACCGCCTTTTCTGCAGACGCCATGGCTATGGATTGACGCACATAGGGCTGCGGCGGCGTGACGATGGCACCTTCCTTGATCGAAATGACATGGCCGAGCTTGACGCCTGCCGCATCTGTCAAGGTTTTTGCCTTCGCCGCGGCATCTGCCACGGCGTTTTTCCGGGCCTCTTCCAGGGCCGTATCCGGCTTATCGTTGGTAAACTGAATATCGCCGCCCTGATTGATGCCGAGGTTGACGGCCTGATCGAGGAGGGCGCCGAGCTTGGAGAGATCCCGCACGCGCACCGTCAGCCCATTGGTCACTTGATAGCCGGTCAGCGTCGGCGGCAGAGACTGGCCGTTCTTGTCGTTCTGATAGTCATATTGCGGCTGGATCGAGAAGCCCGATGTTTGAAGATCGCGCTCTGCAATGCCTCTATCCTTCAGCGTTGCCAGCACAGCGCCCATCGCCTTGTTGTTCTGATCGAGCGCATCCTGCGCCGCTTTCGCCTGTTTGACGACCGAGAGGGTGACGACGGCCATATCCGGCGCGATTGCGGAATGTCCCTCGCCAGTGACCGTGATGAACGCCTCGCGCGGTTTTGCTTCCTCTGCGAAACTATGGGTGGCGGGCACGAGGAGAGTCGTGCCGAGAAAAGCGGCAAAAACAAAATCTCTGGTTTTCGTCATGGGCATGGCTCATTCCTTGGTTGGTGTTTCCTTGAGGTTCGCTTTTGCGGATTGATTGTGAAGGTATTGCGGCAGTCCCTTGTGGGAAAAGACGAATTGGGCTAGAGCCAAGTCGGCTCCCGGGGAACCATTGCTCCGGCGCTGCATGCACGATCATTTTTCATCGTGCCGGGCCTGTAGCTCAATGGTTAGAGCCGGCGGCTCATAACCGCTTGGTTGGGGGTTCGAGTCCCTCCGGGCCCACCATTCTTTTCTCTAAGTAATTGTTTATTTTGCATGTTTCATATTCGTCGCCCCTTCTCTCCGGATATCGTCTCTGAGCGGGATACTTTTGCTTTCGTTTTGCTCTGCGACCAAGAGGAGTCACGCCGCCCTTGTGGTTAGCGCCCAACGGCATGGTGCTGTTCAAATTTTCGTACATTCCAGCAACCATCCTCCGCTTCGCGTGTTCTTCACACAGTCTTGAGGAGGACCAGAGAATGAAAACGACCCTATCTATTGCCGCCCTGACAATATCGCTTTCGGCTGGCGCCGCTTTCGCCCAACAAACTCCGGATACAGCGACGCCGACGCAGCCGGCTCAGCAGCCAGCTCAACCGCCAACTCAGACTGAAACGGCACCATCGACAAACTCGCCGCAATCACCGCCATTGGCACAGCGCCGGCCTGATGACGACGCCATGAAGCGCGATTGGCACAGGGGCTCAATGGGTCGTCATCCGATGGCCTCCAAGGCGGCTCGTTTCCGCATCGAGGACGGCGACGTCAAAATAGAGGTCAGATGTGCCGAAGACGAACCAATGAAAGCATGTGCAGACGAGCTAAATCAAATTCTGAACAGGCTCGAAGGACGCCGGTCTTCGTCGGGAGACGACGACTATCAATAGGCCTAGCGGCGATCGAAATTGATTGCGGAAGGCTTTTCGATTCTCCTTTCGTCTAAACCGTCGATTTTCGCCGATTGCGGTTGTCGTCGGGTCACAATGTCTTGAATTTCTAAGCGAGACCGATTCACTTATCAGCGAGATTTCCTGTTTGGTTTCCAGCACATCCGGCCTAAAGAAAGCCGGATGTGCTCAACAGGAAAGATATCCATGGCCATAAGCCCGGAACGCAATGCCTCCGATCTGTCGGTTGATCCTGAATTTTTTGATCTACTCACTGGAAGTTACGCCCGTATCGTCGGGTCGCTTCTCGTCGGCGAAGGGCAGGGACCGAGCTGGCTCTATTACGATGCTCCTTTCGTGGTGGTGGCGCACAACACCGATGCCGACCCGCGTTTCATTTATGCCAATAAAGCTGGTCAGGCTTGTTTCGAATATCCCTGGGATGAATTCATCACTTTGCCATCGCGGCTTTCGGCGGAACTACCCAACCGGGCCGAACGGCAGCAATTGTTGGATGCGGTTACGCGGGACGGCTTTATCTCGGGTTATCGCGGACTGCGGATCACAAAGTCGGGACGGCGCTTCTGGATGGAAGACGGCATTGTCTGGCAGCTCATCGACCGCGACGGAAACCGGCGTGGGCAGGCGGCGACCTTTTCGAAATGGAAGGATGTATAGGCAGAGTCTGTCGCAGTCCCGAGCTTATGGCAGTGGAGATATGCCACTCCATTTCGCCGTGCCGACATCAGGTGTGCCGGCATGGCAGCTTCTCGGTTGCGGATAGGCGGAACTTTAGGCGATTGATTCCCATCCTGTTTCAGAGCAGGGAAACAGCCGGGTATCATGCCATTGGCGCCAACGCTCTTTCCGGTTCAATTTTGCGATATATGTCGTAGTCATCCTCCTTAGACTGTTCATACTCGCTGGCGAAAAGCTCGGCGGCATGACGGCCATCAGGCGTTTTGTCGTTTTCGATCACCGCAGCGATACGGCGGAACAGTTCGGTCTCAAAACTGCCTGCGTTGCTGAACGGGTGCGGCCGTGCCAATCTCGCGCCACCATCCAAGCGGATCGCCGAGACATAAAACTCGCCATCATAACCGTCTCCCGCCGATGTCAACTCGGCGCAGCCATAAAGCAGCAGGCCGGTTTCCCAACGATCGCAGAGATTGATGGTGAGCTCGTCGAATGAATATTCGCAGGAGAAAATATCGCCAGGCTTCATCATGCGGCCATTCGTGCAATGGACGCACGTGATTTGGCGGACAGGCAATGGATCTCTTCCGTTAGCATGGCCCGATCCCTAGCGATCGACATTCTGAATGGCCGGGCCTCGATGCGCAGCAATTCCAGTCTCAAGTTCGCAATGCGGTCGGCGCGGCTCTGGTCTTCGGTTTTGGTCGCATCGGTTGCTTGCTCGCGCGACCATGTCCAAGCTGTCGAGAGGGCGCGCGAACCATTTACGCCGCGCTGCCGCGGTCGAGTGCCGGCGCAACCGCGTGTCGCGGCGATAGAGCGCCCACGCAGTCGTCATGACATCGGAATTCGCAGGCATGAATGGCATTTTCCCTTTCTGCAGCCGGGGCTGCACATCTACGTTCGTCCGATCGCGATCCGGTTTCGCTGACTTCACGCAATATCTCTGGACTTGCGCGGGCTCATTCCGTCTCGGGCCGATCGGCTCACGAAAGGCAAGCTGTCATATGGCACGATATATGTCAACATAATTTGTGTCTATCGGTTGCAAAACACACACAAATAGTGTTCATCTATGTCGGCTGGAGACGGCCGGCCGATTCCAGTTTAGATGGAAGCCGACGGGTGATGTCGCAGGAAAGAGCGGTTCTGCTTTACTTCCTGGCAATGTGTCCGCAGATGCGCCCGATGATCGTCAGCCGTGCTAATTCCACCGTAAAGGTTTCCAGCGCGGAGTTGTCGGAGATGATCCTGACCTGGCTGGGTTGGGTGAAAGGCACACGCTGAAGGCGTTTGATCTGCGGCTCGGAATAGCCATCACTGATGGCGTAGACTGTATCGGTCGTCATTTGGTTCTGCGAGAGATCGACGACGACGCGGTCGCCCGGCATGTAGGTGGGCTGCATGGAATCGCCGATCACCTCCATGATGATGGTGTGGTTCGGCGATGCCTTCGCCTCATTGCGCAGATAGCCGGAGGGAATCAGCCATTCGGCGACGATTTTATGGCCAGCTACAGTGCCTGCGCCCACCGGCAGATTGATGACTTCGCCCACGGTGCCGCTGCCAGCGCCGAGTTTGACGTCCACCTCCGGCATCGCGCCTTCGATCTTCGGCTGCCAATGCTCGCGGCTATAGCTGAAGTCTTCGCCGCCTTCGACAAACCCTTCAGTGTATTGTTCGTCGGGATCGAAGGAGGTGACCACCATACGGGGGCCTGGTCGCTCTACTTTCCTTGGCCCTTCGCCGGTTAGAAGATAGCCGGCGGTGGTGCCGAACTTCTTTGCATAACGGTCGGCGATTTCGGGGCCGAATTCGTTCTGGCCGTTTTCGTGCGCACGATATGTGGACAAGCCAATACCGAGCGCCTCCGCCGCCTTTGTCGCCGAGGGATAATTTGCGGCTTCGCGCGCCGCCTTCAATCGTTCGCCCATGGATTTTTGCATGATCCGACACTCGCAAAATAATTAACATAAATCATGTTGACATCGACATTAATAACAACATATTTTGTGTCCATCAAGATGCCGGCGGTGAAATTTGCTGCAGGCTTAAGTGCCGAGGCGGAGGACGTCCGGCGAAACGACGATTTTGGGAGTGATCGTATGATCTCGACAAGGAAGGGAACAAAAGTGGGTTTGAGCTCACGTTATTTCGATTTCTTCTGGGGCTGCCCCGGCTTTGGCCGTGCATTGTCGCTCGGAGAGGTGATCGAGCGGCACTGTGAAACTTGCGACGAGAACGTCGAGCCGACGGAAATATCCGATCGCGACAGCGAGCCCAGTATGGAGAAGGCGGTATGAGCGAGATGATTCAAGGTCTTCTTGCCTGTTTTGGCGCTGCGCTTTTCTTCCTCTGCGTTCTCGCTGCTCTGGAGCCGATCATTTCGTCTTCGAGGCTTGCCGGTCAGGAGGATGACGCCAGCGGCGCGCCGGAGGGTGATCTGGTCCATTTCCGGATGCGCAAGGATGAGCTTCAGCCAAAGGCCAATTCAAGCGAACGCCGGGCATTTTGGTCATTCGGATTGCCGTCGATATTCCGCGCTCGGTGACATAGCGCGAACCGCCTACTGCCGGGCGTTTGAACCACTTTCAAAACTTAATTCGAAGACCTGGTCGAAGTGGCCACAGGAGGTTTCCATGAACGAATTTCAAATCGGTACCGAAGCTGTCGCCGGAGGTCATCTCGGCTGGATACGCAAGGTCCACCGCGCCACGAATGAAGTCCTCAAGGACCATCGCGGCGAGCCCATCATCTTCCCGACCCAGGATGCGGCCAAGGCAGCCGCCGGCGAGGCAATGGTTGCCTATCTCAACAAGCCGATGCTGCGCGACGGCGCGAGGGTGGAGGCGATGTCCAAGGCGGAAGCCCTGTTCAAGCCGCGGCATCCCTTTGCCGATGCCGGTGTGGCGAACGGAAAGGTGGCGTGACCAAGCGGTAGCCGTTGATTGCGTTCATTTTTCTTCCGGAGGGGAGACGATATAGTCATGAGCAAAGGCAGGCTCGATATTCTTCTCGACGGGCTCGGCATCAAGCTCGTGCCCGTTCATCGCCGCCGCGCGCCGGCGCAAAGCCATGCCCGCGGCACCATGCAGGAAATTCGCGGGCAGCACGGCGACGGGCATCTGGTTTTCGTATTGCGCTGTATTCGCCAGACCGGCAACAACCGCGATGAACTGTGGTCGGATACGATCGGAGCCGTATCCGACATCCTGGTTCAGCGACAGGATTGGGCGCTGCATCGGCCCGGTGATCTGCTGGCCGCCTTCGATGATATCGCCCTTGGCGCTCTGCGCGCCGATTCGGTGGCGCGTCGGCCATGGCCGGTGCGCGCCACACTTCGGATTTTGATCTATCGGGAATTGGAGAAGCGACTTGATGCACCACAGCGCCTTGCAGTTTGACGATTTTTCCGAACGCGCGGCCGAGATCGCCGATCTAAGCCTCATCGTTCGAGCCCGCTTCGTCGAGGCTGCCGATACGATGATCCATCTCGACGTGCGGGGCGTACGCCCGGACCGGGTGCGCACGCTTTGGCCGGATGTTCTTCCCGAACCGACAGACCACGCCGACACCCGCATCCGCTATCGTCCGAACGCGGCGGCTATCAGCCGCGCCGAAGAAGTGCTGCAGGACTGGCTGCTGACCCATGTCGGAGATCAGGAGTGCCGCATCCTGCTTTCCCGATGGTCGGTCTGTCTTGCCGCGCCTCATATTGTCGGTTCCTTCCGCGATTTCTGCGTCAGGACCGGCCGGGTGAGGCGAACGGCGGAACGGCGCATCCAGAGCGCATTTCAAAACGTTGCCAGTGCGCTGCTTGCGGTTTCGCCCTCGCTGCAGGAGCCTAATTGGTCACGCATATCGCCGATGATGCCCAATTCGGCCGGCAGTTTCGAGCGAGTGAAAGCACCGCCCGTAAAGCATGAGACGCATTGGCTGCCGGAAGATTCAAAGCCGGTTTTCGATGCGGCCAGCCCGGAGCTGGCGGCGTTGGCGAAGCGGCTGGAGCGAGAGAATCGGCGGCGTGCAAAGATGAAAGCTTAGGTTCGCGCTATCGGCGCTGGTACAAACCCAGGGGCTTCGTCGTCAGGACTGATCTTCATCGCCTCGGCTTTGCCGGGGCGTTTTGCGTTCAAACGCAAAGACTCCGCTCGGCCTCCCGCCAGTGGCGGCGCCAAAATCCGGCACGGCATATTCTGCCAGCAGCCGGAGCCGCCGATGCGGCAGATAGGCGCGCCAGGGATCCCCGATCAGCACATCGATGCCTTGTTCCAGGCAGCGGTCAAGAAATGCCGTGACGCATTCAGCAAGTGCGGCGTCATAGAAGAGGTCGCCAACGCAGACGATGTCGGTGGCGGGAGGCTCGCCTTTGGTCAGATCGGCCAGAACAGGTATAACCGTGATTTTATTGACAGCGGCATTCAGCCCCGTCGCCGCGATCGCATAGGGATCCACATCGGCCGCGATCACCTCCGCTGCGCCGGCCTTTGCCGCTGCTATGCCGACAATGCCGGAGCCCGCGCCGAGATCGAGCACGCGACGGCCAGAGACGACTTCAGGCCGATCGAGAAGATATCGCGCCAGTACCAACCCTCCACCCCAATGATGCGCCCAATAGGGTGAGCCAAATTCCGGATCCTGCTCGGCAAGTCGCCACAGGCCGCTTTGCGGTCCGGCCTTATACAGGCGAATCTCCGGAGCTGAAGGGACAGGCTGGATGGGAAGATTGGAAGAGATGAAATCCCGTGCGGCGTCGATCTTCGAATCCCATTCGCTCACAGGCGGGAGCTGTGAGAGATTTCGATCGGACCGATATCGATCTTGGTTGTTGGTCATCCGTTTTGTCTGACGCTGAAGCCTATTTAAAGGGTAAAGGGAAGCAATCTGGCTCCGGTCGTCGGACGACAGAGTGGGATTTTTCTCGTGATTTCAAGTGATTATCTGGGCTATATTCAAAGATTTTCCAATCCTTGCAGCCGCGTCATCGATCAAGGGTGTCGCCAATTGCGCCGATTTGGGGTATTCATTTTGGCATGATGAGAATAGTTGCAGCGACTTGACCGCAGGCGGCTCACTGTCAGCCGCTTGTTTCCTTTCAACGTTCCATCGGAAATTCCAAAAGCATGTCCACTGCCGACAAGCCTGTCGTGCTGCGCAAGCCGCGTGCGCGCCGGCGAAAAACCGCGTCCGCCGGCGACACGCCGCTCGACTATATGCTGAAAGTCATGCGCGATGACGAGGCGGATCAGAAACGGCGGGATAAATTAGGACCAATCACATGGCACAGCTCCACCAAGGAACCACTGTAAGCGGGTAAGCGATCCCACACAGCGAGGCAGCGGCAGGTGCCGCAGCAGGCACGCTCCAGTCGACGGGGGAATCGGAAATGCCCGCGCGTTTTAGCGCTAGCGCCACGGTTGGGGAGACATGACTGGACTGCGCAAATGACCGGTAGGGGTGCAATCATTGTAAGAAAGACCGCCTCTTGAGGCACGCACGGCCGTTACTGCTCGATGTATGCGAGAAGTGCATCACCGACGTCCTGCGGTAATGGCAGCCGAACTTGCCGGGGCGCTTTGCCGCTCAGGCGCAGCACACCAGACGTTCATTCCATATCGTCGAGCCTGCGTGCGGCCACGCCCGGCCCGTAGTCCCAGACGAGCCAGCAGGAGCAGGATTGCACGGTCCCGCAGGCGGCCTCTGGCGAGTTGATCGCACGATGCGATGACACGTTCGACATCGGCGGCTGCAAGATACCGCGGCAACGACGAAAGGCGCCACTGCAAGACTGGCGGAATGGCGTGATCGAGGTTGGGCCGGCACAAGCCGGCACCCGCGAGGTAGCGAAGATAGCCGCGCAAGGCGCTTGTTATGATTCTCAGGTGAGCCGGCGCGGTTCGCTCGCGCCACTCTCGGACAACATTACGGATCAGGGCGGCATAATAGTCGAGGGTCGCCGCGCCGAGCTCCGGCAACAGCTCACGATAACCCTGAACGTCCGACGCTTGCGTTGTAGCAGCCGCGAGTTACGACATCTAAGAGCGTCGACCAGGGCGGAGGTTCTTGGGTGGTCGCTCGCCACCAGCAGGCTCAACCAATAACTCGTAAACTTTACAGTCTAGCGCGTTCGCGATCTTCCCTAAAGAATCTATACCGAAATTCACCCGTTTACGCTCGAGTTGAGAAATTGATACGCGCTCCAAGCCAGCTTCGAGTGCCAGGCGCTCTTGGGAGAGGCCTCGTTCGACACGAAGCTTACGCACATTCCAAGCAAGGAGATCACGTGGCGTCATTGCGTCACATGACCATTTTGTTCAAAATTAAATAACTGGCTATTATATACGGAAACTGTATTCTTGTCGGATCGGGATCATACAAGCACTTCAAACAGTCTAGGAGATGAAGGATGAGTGGGGACTACGTCGTTATCGAGAGCTGGAACGCTTTGACCGAGGCGGAAGCATTAGAGGCGGCGATCAAGAAGTACAGGAAAGATGGCCCCGCCTCGGTTGCCTGGTGCACACTCGATGCCTGGTTCGATCGCGGCCCTGAATACCGGTTTTGGTTCAAACTGTTCCTGAAACTTACGAACCAGCAGCATGTCGGCAGGGCGTAGGCCCGCGAATATTGGGATGCGTCAATTCTTCCGCCCGTATCAGTACCAGAGCGATACACGGGGTAATCGCGGCGCGATCCCCTCGGTCATGCTCCTGGATGATGGCGGATTTGGCTGGGTTGCCCCCGATAAGATGGAAATACGGGCTCACGATTCGAACCAGGCCCAAGGACCAAATGGGAGGCAACCATGGACCAATATATGGGACTCGACGTTTCGTTGAAAATACTGCGACGGCCATTCGTGAAGATGGCAAGCGGATCTGGCGAGGAAAATGGCTCCTCCGATCCGCATGTTCTGGCGCAGATGATCCGCAAGCATGCTCCGAACGTCAAACGCGTCGTCTTCAAGACCGGACCGCTCTCGACGTGGTTCTATCATGCACTGACGGCGGAGGGACTGCCGGCGATTTGCATCGAAGCGCGGCACGCGCAGAAGGTTCTGGATGAGATGCTCAACAAGACGGATGCCAATGATGCGGATGGCCTGGCCCAGCTAGCCGAAGCCGGAGGTTCGGGTCAGGTCATTCGACAGCATGTTGACGCGCACGCTGGTCGGGGCACGCAATCAGCTCCTGAGCATCTCAACTCAGCTCAGCAACCAGATCCGGGGGCTATTGAAGACGTTTGGTCTGATTGTTCCCAAAAGTAAAGGGCGGGCATTTGATGGTCATGTGAGAGAGCTTTTGAGCGGCAATGATGACTTTGCACCGATTGTAATGCCGCTGCTTGAGGCGTGGCGTGGTATCCGTATGCAGGCAGCAGATCTGGACCGCCAGCTATTGGCAGCGGCAAGGAAGAGCAAGGCTACGAAGCTTCTAATGACGATCCCGGGTATCGGTGCCGTTACGGCAATTTCCTACGTTGCAGCGATTGAAGATCCGGCAACTTCAAAACCTCGCGCTCGGTTGGCGCCTGGCTTGGACCGACAACGCGGCGCTACCAGTCGGGAGAGGCCGACTATGACGGTCATATCTCCCGACGAGGTGACAATCATCTTCGGGGCCTGCTTTACGAAGCAGCGGTGGTGATCCTCACGAGAACCAGCGCCAGAACGGAAAGCAGTCTCAAAGACTGGGGAACGAGGCTGCGTGAGCGGTTGGGCTTCAAGCGCGCTACGGTGGCGGTCGCCAGGAAGCTTGCCGTCATCATGCACAGCATGCTCACGACGGGAGAAGTCTTCAACGCATCGGCTGGCGCTAGCTCATAAGTGAGCGCTGGCCCTCATTTCTCGGCGCGTCAAGTCTGATTTGATGCACTGGCCGTCCCTGCTGCGGACGTGGGTTCGATCATTCCGGTTGGGGAGTTGCAGCCCATTAAGATTGCGCGCAATACATAGGAAGATCGCAACCTGCGAAGACCCATTATGCGGCGACGCTCGGTTTTCCTTAGTGAGATACCTACGTTGTCTATCCGTCCTAAATCTCTCAAAGTGTAAACCACTAAAGTTGACGTCGTTTCAATTTAGAAGCGCGACCCGATCCGGCTGCTGAGAGGTTTTGCTCTCAATTTCCTAGTTTTGATCCGTTTGAAGCGGCGGTGGTTAATATTACCCACGATTGGCTCTCCAGCTTCGCGAAGCCTCAGCCGCAGCCGTCAAAATCATGGCGCCTTTACTGGCAAACATCGCCGGAAGGAAGCCGTAGTTCCAATCCAGAGGTTTTAGAGGCACGTCATGACAGTGAACGAATTTCTCGATTCGCTTGGCATCAAGGTCGGCGTCGCCATCGCTGGCCTCTCTGGCGGCATCTTGTACGGCCTGTCACGTCGTCGATATACTATCCGGGAAGTCGCTGCGTCACCTATTTGCGGGGCGCTGGCAGCGGTTTATCTGACGGAGCCTGCGCTTTACTATTTGCGCGCGATCAATTGGCCGCTGCCGCAAAGGGACGCCGCAGCCATGAATGCGACAGCCTTCGTGGTTGGTATCTGCGCCATGTGGATCGCCGACCTGATTTTTAATTCGATTTCCCGATGGATTCGCGGTGGAAGGTCCGTTCCTTGATCACCCCGTGATATGTCGCATCATCGCATTTCAGCCTCCCCGGTGGATGCGTCGATTTCCCTATACCGGCAATTTCCCTGTCTCCCTCTCCCTAGCAGGAGAGGGACTTTTTTGCGTTTGTTGAGGCAAGTAAGTCGAGTCCGCAGTATGAGGTCTTGGGTCCGTCGACAAATGCAATGGATTCATCTGCACTAATCATTATCGCCGTCGCCATTGGGCTGTTAATGATGGCTGATGGATACCGAAGACGAAAGGCGCCTGCGATGATCCCATGGCCAGATACCCGGATTCTCGACCTCTTCCACATCGACATTCCCATCATCCAGGCACCTATGGCCGGCGCGACGACGCCGGAGATGGTGGTTGCGGTGAGCGAGGCTGGCGGGCTCGGGTCCCTGCCGAGTGCACAGTACAATGCCGAGCAACTCCGCGCGGCTTTGGATATGATACGAGCGGCGACGAAAAAACCGATTAATGTGAACTTTTTCGCGCACACTATGCCTGAAGACGATCCCGCTCGACACATGGCATGGCGGGCACGGCTCGCCCCTTATTATGTCGAGGCGGGCCTTGATCCCGCCGCACCCGTTCCGGCTGGTGGCCGAGCGCCGTTCGATACCTCCTTCTGTGAAATCGTGGAGTCCTACCGACCCGAAGTCGTCAGCTTTCATTTCGGGCTGCCTGATGCAGAGCTGCTCCAACGGGTACGGGCAACCGGAGCGAAGATCATCTCCTCGGCGACCACAGTGGCAGAGGCGCGGTGGCTTGCCGAACGTGGCGTCCATGCAGTCATTGCCATGGGCTTGGAGGCAGGTGGCCATCGCGGCAATTTCCTGACGCAGGATATGACAACGCAGGTCGGCACAATGGCCCTAGTCCCGCAGATTGCCGATGCTGTCACGGTCCCCGTCATTGCCGCTGGCGGAATCGCAGATGGGCGCGGAATTGCTGCCGCTTTTGCGCTTGGTGCTTCCGCAACGCAAATCGGCACAAGCTATCTGTTTACGCCCGAGGCCAAAATTCCTTCGGTTCACCGCGCGGCTCTGGAACACGCGCGCGATGACAATACCGCTTTGACCAATGTTTTCACGGGTCGGCCGGCAAGGGGTGTGATGAACCGCATTATGCGCGAGGTAGGACCACTTTCGCACCTTGCGCCGGCATTTCCCACGGCCGGGGGCGCCTTGGCACCATTGCGCGCCAAGGCCGAGGCGGCGAGTTCCGGAGATTTCACCAATCTCTGGTCCGGCCAAGCCGCAAAACTGGCGCAGTCACTCCCGTCGGCCGAGCTAACCGCTCTTTTGGCGAATGACGCACTCGCGCTTATGAAACGGCTCGGAAGCGCGGATTAATCGAGTAAATCAAAAAACACGATATAAAACAAAAAAGTTGAATAAAAAAATCTTTCATCATAACCTCGCGACCAACCAACAGCAATAAGCGAGGGAGCACGATGAAAGCTGAAGCCGTCATCAACAAGGATTTTACTGTTTCCAGCGTCGATAAGCGGGTCTTCGGCTCGTTTTTAGAGCATATGGGTCGCGCGGTTTATACCGGAATTTATGAACCGGGGCACAAAGCGGCCGACAAGAACGGATTTCGCCAAGATGTTCTAGAGTATGTCCGCGATCTGGATATGCCGATCGTGCGCTATCCGGGCGGCAATTTCGTTTCGGCCTATCGTTGGGAGGACGGTATCGGCCCTCGCGATGAGCGGCCGGTGCGCCTCGATCTTGCCTGGCGGACGCGCGAAACCAACCAGGTCGGCGTCAACGAATTCGCCGATTGGGCGAAGCTCGCCAAGACCGAGATGATGCTTGCCATGAACCTCGGTTCGCGCGGCCTTGATGACGCCCGCAATTTCCTCGAATACTGCAATCATCCGAGCGGCACCTATTGGAGCGATTTGCGCGCTAAGCATGGCTACAAGGACCCCCATAACGTGCGGATCTGGTGCCTTGGCAACGAGTTGGATGGTCCCTGGCAGGTTGGTCATAAAAGTGCTGCTGAATACGGTCATCTCGCCAATGAAGTCAGCAAGGCGTTCAAATATTTCGACAAGACACTCGAGACGGTGGCTTGCGGCTCCTCCAACGACAAGATGAAGAGCTATCCTGAATGGGAGGCGACCGTTCTCGATCAGGCTTATGAGAGCGTCGACTATATTTCATTGCATAAATATTTCGGCAATGAGGAGCAGAATACGCTCAACTACTTCGCCAAGGCGATGGATCTCGATCGCTACATCGTCACCGTCGGCGGTATCATAGATTATATCAAGGCGAAGAAGCGCTCGAAGCGCGATGTGAAGATCTGCTTCGATGAGTGGAACGTCTGGTATCATGATCGCAAGGAGGATGGCGAGCGCATCGCCAGTTGGAACTGGCCGGAAGCGCCGGCGCTGCTTGAAGAGGTCTATAACCTAGAAGACGCGTTGTTCGTCGCCTCGCTCCTCAACGTGTTCATACGCCGTTCTGATCGCGTCAAGATCGCCTGCATGGCTCAGCTCGTGAACGTCATCGCGCCAATTTTGACGCGCGCCGATGGCCCTGCTTGGCGTCAAACCATCTATTATCCGTTGCAACTTGCCTCCAAGTACGGACGCGGCACGGCGCTCAACGTCTCAGCCTCGGGCCCCACCTATGATTGCGAAGTCGCTCAGGATGTACCCTATCTCGATATATCGGCGGTGCTGCATGAAGGCAACCGGAGCATCGCGATTTTTGCCGTTAACCGCAGCATCGATCAGTCGCTCGATCTCTCCGTTGCGCTTCAAGGCTTCAAGAACGTCAAGATCGAGAAGCACACCGTTATGGCTGGTGAAGATCTCAGGGCCCGAAATACGGTCGATGCGCAACATACCGTCGTACCGAAGGATGGCTCCGGTCTCAAGCTGACGGATGAGGGCGCTCTTGCCGGCAAGCTGCCGCCGAAATCCTACCATTTCATCCTGTTGTCGGTCGCATTGGCCTAACAGGCTGATCCCCTGGGCGGTGGCGGAAGAGGTCGCTGCCCAGAGGTGGAGTTGATCACGGGAGGATCAGGCTCATGGTAGGAATTCAGACTGCCGAGGTTCAGAATACCAAAGCCCAGAATGCCAAAGTTCAGAATTTGGGAATCCAGTTGACCGATGTCAGCAAGTCATTCGGCGCGCTGAAGGTCGTTCATGGTGTTGATATCAAGATAGAGCAGGGCGAGTTCGCCGTCTTCGTCGGACCCTCCGGCTGCGGAAAATCGACCTTGTTGCGCATGATCGCCGGACTGGAGGAAACGTCCGGCGGGCGGATCGAGATCGAGGGCCGGGATGTCACACATAAGGAAGCTTCTACCCGCGGCGTCGCCATGGTCTTTCAGTCCTATGCGCTTTATCCGCATCTGACCGTCTTCGACAATATGGCTTTCAGCCTATCGGTGGCAGGTCGGCCCAAAGCTGAGATTGCCGAGAAGGTGCGCGCGGCCGCCGAGATCCTGCGTCTTACCGATTATCTCAAGAGCAAGCCCAGCCAGCTTTCCGGCGGCCAGCGTCAGCGCGTTGCCATAGGTCGCGCCATTGTTCGCCAGCCTCGGGTTTTTCTATTCGATGAGCCGCTGTCGAATCTTGATGCGGAACTGCGCGTGAAGATGCGAATGGAGATCGCCCGGCTGCATCGCCAGATCGGTGCGACCATGGTCTATGTTACTCACGACCAAGTCGAAGCGATGACGCTCGCTGACAAGATCGTGGTACTGAAGTCCGGCGTGGTGCAGCAGGCTGGGGCGCCGCTCGATCTCTATCGCAATCCTGACAACATGTTTGTCGCCGGTTTTATCGGCTCGCCGGGGATGAATTTCCTCGCCGGCAAGGTCACCGGCAACGCCGGCAGTCATCTCACTATCTCGCTCGATGACCAGCCCGAAACCTCGATCGTCCTGCCCTTGAAGGGTGCTTTGCCGCAGGCGGGAGCCAAGGTTTTTATTGGCGTGCGGCCTGAGCAATTGGTGTTGGACGGCGAGGTCCGGTCGGCTGCACTGCAGGTAAAGGCGGAGTTTGTCGAGGAGCTCGGCGGCATCGCCTACCTGCATGCTCTGACCCGCACTGGTACCGAGTTGACGATTGAATGCCGCAGCGATCATCGCCCGAGACCAGGCGAGGCGGTGGTGCTGACGATGATGCCGGAGACGCTGCTGGCATTCAGCGAAAGCGGCAAGCGTATCCGTTAATATTAAATTTCCTGATACTTATCAGAAAACTTTGATTGAGCAGGCAGTTAGAGGTGACGGAATACGGCCCGCAAGAGGATGCTGGACGTTTCCGATGGGATTTCCGGCTCGGTGGAGCGAGCCGGGGTCAATGGCAATCATGCCCCTGTGTTGGAGGAAACAGACATGAGACGACTTTTGAAATTGGCCATCGCGGCTGCTTTAACCCTGTTGCCGGCAACGGCTACTTTCGCGCAGACGGAAATTACCTGGTGGGATTTCTTGAGCGGCGGCGATGGCGTGCGCATGAAGGCGCTGATCCAAAAATTCAATGACACGCATCCTGACATCAAAATCAACGCGACGACGCTGGAATGGGGGGTGCCCTTCTACACCAAAGTGCAGACGGCGGCGGCCGTCGGCCAACAGCCGGATATCATGACTTACCATATCTCGCGTTATCCGCTGGCCGTGCCGACCGGCATCCTGCGCCCATTTACGGCCGATGAGCTTGCGGCGGCGGGCATCAAAAAAGAGAATTATGTCGATGCCGCCTGGAACTCAGCGACGACAGACGGCAAGACCTACGGCATTCCCTTCGATGTCCATTCGATCATTCTCTACTACAACAAGGATATCCTGAAGCAGGCCGGCCTGCTCGGCGATGACGGTTTGCCGAAGGGGTTGGATGGCCTCGACAATTTCAATGCGGTTCTCGGGAAGCTAAAGGCGCTCGGCAAGGTCCAATATCCATTGTCGATCAATAGTGATCAGGGCGCTTCCATCTGGCGCATCTTCTATACGCTCGTCGCGCAGCAGGGCGCGAAGTTCATGGACGGCAAGGACATCATGCCGGGCGATGCCAGCCTGAAGGCGCTGGATACAATAACGAATTGGGTCAAGACCGGCTATTCCCCGCAGCTCATCTCTTATGAAGCGTCAATTGCACTCTTCACCTCCGGCAAGGCGGCGATGCATATCAACGGCGTCTGGGAAGTGCCGACCATGGTCGACCTGGAAAAGAAAGGTCAGCTAGGCTTTCAATGGGGCGCGATCGAAATTCCGAACCTGATGGGGAAGCAGGCGACCTGGGTCGACTCCCATTCCTTCGCGATCCCGAACAGCACCGTAAAACCGATCTCTGAGGAAAAGGTCAAGACTGTGCTCGAAGTCATCCGCTGGATGAACGAGAACAGTATCTCCTGGGCAAGTGCCGGCCATATTCCGGCTTATAAGCCTGTCACCGAAAGCGCCGACTTCAAGAACATGCAGCCGAATGCGGTCTATTCGAAGCTTGCCGATACCGCTGTCTATGATCCGATCTCGCCGCTCGCCGGTGTTGCTGGGCCGGTCTACGAGGCTGCGCAGAACTTCATCATTCCGGCAATTAACGGTCAGCTCGATCCGAAGGATGCCATCGATCAGATGCGTGAAGAACTGCAGAGCCAGCAGTAGGGGCCTAGAGCGCGAAGCCGACCGGAATTATTCCGGTCGGCCTCCGGTCGGCAAGAGGAGACGCCATGTTCGCGAGCGAAGGACGAAAGAAGGGTTTGACCGCTGTGCTGATGGTGGCGCCTTTCGTGATCGTCTACCTGATCGTATTTGCCTATCCCGTTTACAAGATGTTTGCGCTGAGCTTCACGAATGCTCCGCTGATTGGCGACGGCCAATGGTTGGGCTTCGATAACTACGCCAAGCTTTTCAGCCAGAAACTGTTCTACACTTCAATGTGGAATACCGGTTACTTCGTCCTTTTGAGCGCCGTGCCCAATACGCTGATCGGGCTTGCATTGGCGCTGATGGTCGTTCGGTTGGAAGGCCGTTTGCAGAGCCTGGTGCTCGTGCTGTTCTTCATCCCCTATATTCTGCCGGTCTCCGTTGTCACCACGATCTGGAAATGGGTGCTGGACCAGCAATTCGGCATTGCGCAAAATGTAATCCAGCTTTTCACCGGCCATCCGGTCAGCGTTTTTCGCGATCCGATCTGGGCAATGCCGATGGTCGCCTTTGTCACTATCTGGTGGACGAACGGCTTCAACTTGCTGCTTTTCATTGCAGCGCTCAAGAACATTCCCAAGGACTATTATGAAGCGGCAGCCCTCGACGGTGCGTCCCGTTCCCAGGCATTTCGTCGCATTACCTGGCCGTTGATCTGGCCGGTAACGACCCTTGTGCTGACGCTGCAGCTCATTCTGCAACTGAAGATTTTCGATCAGATCTATCTCCTTACGGAAGGAGGGCCGTTCAATTCTACCTATGTGCTGTTGCTGCTCGTCTACCGTGAGGGGTTTCGCCTCAGCCATGGCGGTGCTGCTTCCGCGATCGCGGTCATATTGTTCCTGATCATCGTCGTCGTGTCGGTGCTGCAATACCAGCTTTTGAGAGTGAGGAGGGCAAGCTGATGCCAGGACGCGCGATCGGCAACTCGCTGCTATTGATCTTGACGCTTTTCATCGCCGGTCTCTGGGCCTTTCCAATTTACTGGGCGATCATAACCTCCATGAAGCCGGAGCAGGACGTCATTGCCAGCACGACTTTCATTCCACGTGTCTTCGATTTCTCCTCCTATTATTTTGCGTTATTCCAGACCAACCTACCGACCTGGTACATGAATTCGTTGGTGACATCGATCAGCGTCACGGTCATCGTCATTTTGATCAGCATGATGTGCGCCTACGCGCTTTCGCAGATCGTGTTCGCCGGCCGGCGAGTGCTCTATTTCGTCATTCTAGCAAGCTTCATGGTGCCGTCGCAGGCGCTGATCATCTCGCAATTCGTGCTGATGCAGAAGCTGGGGCTGATTAATACGCTGAGCGGCATCGTTCTGCCGCAGCTCATCGTGCCGGTTGTGGTCATCGTCTACAAGCAGTTCTTCGATTCTGTGCCGAGGGAGCTGCGCGAGGCAGCAAAGCTCGATGGCTGCGGCGAATTCCAGATTCTCTTCCGGCTTTACCTGCCGTTGAATTGGGGGATCACGACGGCGCTGGCGATCATAACCTATATCATGGCGTGGAACGCCTTCTTATGGCCCTTCTTGGTATCGAATTCCGAAAACACCATGACGGTGACCGTCGGAATCACCCAGGTCGACGATGCCTTCGGCATCAAATATGCCCGCGATATGGCCGTGGCGATCCTCGCCGCCATGCCTGTTGCCGTTGCCTATCTCTTGTTTCAGAAACGGGTGACGCAGGCTTTGATGCTGTCTTCGGGCATCAAGGGGTGAGCGGCTGCGTTTTCCCGACCGGCCCGCGGTATCTCTCCCGAACCGCGGGCCGGTACCCTGAAAAAGTGAGAGGAAAGCAACCGAAGAGCGTGATATGAGCCAAAGATTGCTACGCGGAGATATGACAGTTCGATATGGAGACCAAGCTTCTAACAGTCGATCCGATGAAGGATACGGAGATCGTCGAGGCCCTGGGGTCGGCAACGCGTATCGAAATCCTCAATCTGCTCCGTCTCAAAGGCCCGTTGAATGTCAATGACATCGCAGCGCATATGAAGTTGCCGCAATCGACTGCCGCAATCAACATCAAATCGCTGGAGAAGGCGGGGCTGATCGAAACCCATACGATGAAAGCGAGCAAAGGCAACCAGAAGATTTGTTCCAGCGTTTATGGCGAAATCCTTATCCGTTTCGAAAATCGCTCTACCAGCCTGCGCGAGGATGTCGTCGCCGTCAGCATGCCGATCGGTCTGTTCACGGAGTTCGAAGTCGGTCCGCCCTGCGGCCTGTGCTCGGTTCACAATGTCATCGGCATGCTCGATGTACCGGGTGTATTCCTCGAGCCGCAGCGCATGCAGGCAGCGCTGCTCTGGTTCACGCGTGGTTATGTAGAATACAAGTTTCCGAACAATGCCAAAGTCAGCGGGCGTCGCATCCGCAAAGTGGAATTCTCTGCGGAACTCAGTTCCGAGACGCCGGCCACCAATTCCAATTGGCCATCCGATATTTCTATCTGGATCAATGGCATCAAGGCCGGCCACTGGACATCGCCCGGCGACTTCGGCGACCGGCGCGGCCTTTATTCGCCAAGCTGGTGGAAACTCAGTGGCTCGCAATACGGCAAGCTGAAGACCTGGAGCATCGACGACCAAGGCACCTGGATCGACGGCACCATGGTCTCGATGCAAACGATCACATCGCTCGGGCTGCATGATCATCATTCGATCCGCTTTCGCATCGGCATCGACGAAACAGCCGGCAATCCCGGTGGCCTCAATATTTTCGGCAAGGGTTTCGGCGATTTCGATCAGGATATCGTTATGTCGCTCTATTTCTGATTGCGATGTCCGCCGCGGGTAAATAGGAGGAGATATCGATGGCTTTCACGGCTGATTTGGCAGATCGTTTCGCCGTTTCCACATGGTCGCTGCATCGCGCACTCGGCGGCACTTATCCTTATAAACCGGGCAGCACGAACAGCCCGGCGCGCCAGCCGACCTACGGGGAAGGCTCGGTGGAGCTGGTCGATCTTCCGAAACAGCTCGCTGACCGCGGCATCTTCCGCATGGAGATCTGCTCGTTTCACTTGCCGAGCCGTTCGCCCGGCTACATTGCCGACCTGCGGAATGCCTTAAATAGGGCAGGGGTCAAGGTGCAGACGCTGTTGATTGAAGAAGGCGACCTTAGTGATCCCGAAACGGCGGGTCGCGATGCGGAATGGATGGCGAGTTGGATCGAGGTCGCCATGCCCCTCGGTGCCGAGAATATGCGGGTGATCGCCGGAAAGGCGCAGCCGACCGACGACGCGCTTAGCCTGGCGGAAGAACATCTTCGTTGGCTGGCCGAACGGATCGCCGGCACCGGTGTCCGCCTTGTGATCGAAAACTGGTTCTCACTGCTACCGGGGCCGGTCGAGGTCCATCGTGTGCTTGATGCGCTTGATGGAAAGCTTGGTCTCAACGGCGATTTCGGCAACTGGAGCGGCGCGGGCAAATATGGCGATCTTGCCAACATCATGGGCCGTGCCGAACTCTGCCACGCCAAGGCGCATTATTCGGCAACCGGCCTTGATGCCGAGGATTATATTCGCTGCGTCGAGCTTTCCAATGCCGCCGGCTATAAAGGCCCGTTCACGTTAATCTATGACTCTTCGTTTTATGAGGACGAATGGTCGGGAATACTGGAAGAGCGGGATTGTATCGCGGGCGTGTTACGAAAGGACAACGCGGCGTAATCGCACGGTGGCTGGTTGAACCGGCGCTACGATTTCAATGAAATTCGTAGTTGTGAAGGGCGCCGAGCAATTGATCCTGCGTATGATAGCCAGCGTCATAGAGGCTGATTGCGACGTTCGCCGCAGACAAGCCTTCCTGGCTTTGCAGTTTGATGCTGCGTTCGGCACACCAGGCGTAGAGGGCACCGGCGAGGATATCGACATCATCGGGATATAGGGGCGAGTTGACCATCATAGACATTCGCTGCACCGTGTTTGAAAGCTCGAACTTGAGCGGAGGCGGAGCAAAGACTGCTTTGAATCCAAAAGTTTGCAACTGGCTTCTGTCGCCGGCGTTAACGGCAGCCTGATTTGACACAGGGGTAGTTTCGTATCGGCACAGGTGCTCGCTGGAAGGAGACTATTGCGGCGTCTGATCCGGTGCGTGTGGGGCCGGATTTTCGATCTGATCCTTGCCGTTATGCGGCACAGCAAACAGCAGGGCGCCCAGCGCAAGAGCGAGCGCCACCATGATCAAAAGGATCAGTCTTGGCCGCGAAGGCATCATTGATGAACCGGGTGCGACGCCTCGACCGCCGCTTCAATCAATTCCTCTGCATAAGATAAGGCGGAGGCGGTATCTTCGCCATCGAGTTTCAATTCCCGGCATTTGCGATGCATGGCCCTGCGAATCTCGGAAAGCAAGGTCGCATCGACATCGACATGGCCTTCGAAGAAGACATGGGTCAGGGCAGATTGGGCTACGACTTCGAGGACTGCGACACGCCCTTCGATTTCGCCAAGCGAAGGAATGGCATTTTTCTCCACATGGTGTTTGCAGTCACGATGAGTGGTGAGCATTTCAGTGGTCTCCTCTGCTGAGGCAGATAACCAATGACAGGCAAAAAAGTTCACCCAAATCTTACGAAAATCCGGACCCGTGGCAACTGGCTTTTCGCCGTGGTGTCATGGTGGATAAAACGCTCGGACATCGGTCATTTCAGTGGGCAGAGGTTTGCATCGGACAGGACATCGGCGCAACGGGGTGAGCGGCGAAAATCATCGTAATAGAGTGTCCATTCCGTCGTATCGGCAGCACGATAGGGACCGAACTTGAAATACTGGTTTTTGCCTAGACCTTTATCGGCATGGCCGATGTGTCCCTTGATGGTGACAATCCATTTGTCATTGGCGAAGATCTCGATATGACCTGTGCCGTCGGGACCAGGCTTGCTGTAGATGGCAAAGTCGATCCAGCCGGAATCCGGCGTCGGCAACTTGTTACCGCGGTCAGTAATGGTAATGGCGCTGGTGCAGCCGGTAAATTCCTGGCCGTCCTCCTTACCCCAATTACGGTCGGTAGCGACAAGGGCTCGCATCTGGTTGGTGTCCGAGCGGAACCAGACCGGCGTCTGACTGTCGTCACATTTTTTCGTCGCATCACTCACCTCTGTCGTCGGCGGCGCGACATAGTTGGTTTCGACAGTGGCGAAGAGTTTACCGTTGTTCAGTCGTAGCGCCAGGAAAGGGCTGAAATCGCCCTTTGCCTTCGGCCCGATTTCGCGCTTCCACTGCGCAATCAGATAGCGGTGATCACCGGAGGGAATGGGGCTCGCGAATTTGACCGCGAAGCCGTACCAGACGCCTTGATTATAAGGGACGCGGTACTTGGTGCGTTCCCAAATTTCTGCTCGTTCACTGCAGTTCGCCTTGTCCGGTTGGCAGAGCGGCTTGACGCTGAGCTTCAGCGCGCCGGTGCCGGTGCGCTTTACTTGCGATTGAAATTCGACCTTGCCAGCCTTCTGTTCGGAATTGTCGCGATAATAGAGCTGGCCCGAGGGGGCGAAGTCGGTACCGTCGAAACCGTCGTGCAGAACCAATTGAGCTGGGTCCTCGGCCATGGCAGGAGTCAGGACGCAGGTGCAAGTGCAGGCCAGGATGGCGGGCAGTGCATATCTTGCGTTCATGAAAGTTGGCTCCTTCGGCGGATGATTTTGGAGCACTATCAATGACCTGTTCGCCTTCGCTCGGCAAGAGGAAGCAGCATTCGGAAAGTGATCCGCGGCAGATGCCGAACTGTCGCGATCAATTCACGCCGTTACATGAATTGACAATTCCACTTTAACCCCCTGTTAGACGCTTTCCGGTTCAATTTGATGCAAATTGGGCTTTGCCTGCGGATATCCGCGCCCCGGACATGAACGTTCGCCGCCGCAGCTTGTATCACCGTTTTCGACGTCGGTCATGAATGAGGCCGGCCATGAAGCGCCGTTTTGGGGTCGGCCATGACAAACCTGGAGCCAAGGGTTAAGACGGCAGGTGCCGTCGAGCCGCGACGAAAGATTGTCATTTTGACATCTCATGTTTTTGTGCGCGGCTACCGCAAGGCGTCGATCCATTTCGTTGCGTCCCGCTGGGCAGAGCAGAGGCACGACGTCCATTTCATTACCATAGGCCATAGCTGGCTGACACTGCTGAAGGACCGTCCACGGTTTCGAGCGCTGTCGCAGTGTCAAGCGAACCGATTCGAGACGATTGCGGCAAATCTCCAGGCAGGCGCCTACCTGCCGCCGCTGCATGCCTTCAGTTCCGGCAATCGTGTACTCAACGCCGCAAACGAGTTGCTTTTCCAGCTCTACGGCAACTATTTGCCGGGCTTCGCGCGGCGCGTCCTCGCAGCAGCCGACTTGGTGTTGATCGAAAGCGGTTCGGCGCTCGCCTTCTTCAAATATGTCAAGAAGCTCAATCCAAAGGCGCGGACCCTCTATTTCTGCCGTGACCTGCTACGAAGCGTCGGTGCTGCCCCGGTATTGCAGCGGATCCAGACCGCTGCGATCGACCAGTTCGATACTGTTTGCGTGCCATCGGAACGGCTTGGGGCATTGCTACCGCCGGGTGGGCGCGTACGGGTCATTCAACAGGGCGTTGACGCGGCTCTGTTCGACCGCGAGCAACCTTCGCCCTATGCACTCGGCAGCCGCAACGCCGTCTCGATCGGCAATATGCTGTTTGACGAGGCTGCTGTCGCTGCGATGGCAGCCGCGGCACCGGATATAGATTTCCATATCTTTGGCGCTAGCTGGCGTGGTCCGCCGCGATCGAATGTCAAAATCTACGGGGAACGTGATTTTGAAAGTATCGTGCCCTATCTCCAGCATGCGGATTTTGGCATCGCGCCCTACCGCCTGACGGCCGACGAGATCTATCTGGCGGAGTCGAGCCTTAAGCTTGCGCAATATAGCTATTGCGGCCTGCCAATCCTCCTGCCTGACTTGATCCCTTTTACCCGCTCCAATGCCATCGCTTACCGCATGGACGGCGAAACCGCCTGGCGTGAAAAGATCGATGCGGCGCTGTCGATGCGGCGCTCACCGTCTTTTCGCAAGGGAATTCTGACTTGGGATGATGTCGCTCTGCAAACGCTGAAAGCAGCCTTTGAGATGAAGCCCGCGCCTTAACCTGGCGCGAGGAAGGCGAGCAGGCCGTTGATCAGCGGGCGGGATGGTCCGGGCAGCTTGCCGCCGATCGTGTCCATCAGCAGCCGACTGTCGCCCGGTTCCACCAGCCGCAAGACCCGGACTGCAAGCATATAGGCAATGGCGCCGGCGGGAATGGCGGTCGCGATCGCAGCCAGACCGTCGAGGCAGTAGACGGCAAGACCGGCCGCAGCCGCGCAAAAGGCTGCCGCAAATATCGTCTTTGCCAATGCGCCGAGCGGCACCACGGTGTGGACGTTCTTCCAGGCGGTTCGGGCCAGCAGCATGAAGGTCAGCGTCGTAATTGTTGCACGAGCGAGTGCGGCGCCTTCCAAACCGGCCAGCGGCACCATGGCAGCGAGCAGCAACATCGTCAGCAGACCGCTGGTGATCTGCACGCGCAGTAGCAGATCGCTGCGACCGCAGGCGCTGATCATGCCCCAAGGGATGACCGAGAGACCGGCGAGCCAGACAAAGGCGAGCAGTGTTGCGGCAGCCGGAACGGCGGGCTCAAAAGCGTCGCCGAAAATCAGCGGCATCAAATCGGGCATGATCGCCGCGCCGCCGAAGCTGATGGGGAGCATGACGAGCGCGACCATACGGATGACCCGCCCATAGGCGGCCTGCAGTGCCCGTTGATCGCTCTTCGCGTGGGCGTCGGCGAAGCTGACGATCAGGGCCGGCGAGATCTGCAGCATGACTTGCTCGATCAACCCAGCAAGCCCGAGGCCGGCGGCAAAATAGCCGACGCCGGTGGACGAGAAGAAAAAGCCGAGAAAGAGGAATTCGACGCGCGACAGCACGAGGATTTCGATGAGATCACTCAGCCATATGTAGCGACCATATCGCTGCATTTCCGGTGTCAATGCGCAGCTGGAGGCTGGAACGCTCTGATCGATATAGCCGCGCAGTTGCAAAGCCTGCGGTAGATAGCGGGCGACGTATCCGATCAGCGCCCCGGTCGGGCCGAGCAGCCAAGCCCCGACAAGAACCAGTGGAACTTGCAGCAGGCCGCCAAGCGCCGTGCTGCGGGCAGTCTGTCCAAAGCGATGGCGGCCGCGAGCGATGGCAGTCGAAAAGACGTAGAAGGCGTAGCTCAAGAATAGCAGTGCTGTCACAATCCAGAACCAGGCATGCCGCGCATCGCGATACGCATAGGTGATGGCGGCGAAGACAAGGATGGCGGCGCCGACCATTGTGACAGATATCAAGAAGCTGCGGAGCGCTGCCCGCACCAATGCTTTCCAGGCATCACCTTCACCTGAAAGATTACCGGCATTGCGCAGCAAAGTCTGCGGCAGGCCCATATCCGAGAGCGCGGTGGCGGAGGTTGCGACCCACAGCGCATAGGCGACCTTGCCTGAGCCTGCGGGACCAAGCAGACGCGCGGCGATAATGCCGCTGGCGAAACCGGCGGCAAGCGAGATCACGGTAGCCGCCAAGCTGATCAGCGAGCTCTTGAGAAGGTTGGATACAAGGGTACTCATGACTATCAATCATGAGGGTAGTCTCATAACCTTGTGTTAAAGGCGGACTGATACTTCTCACTAACGTGAAAGTTGAAATTCGAGACGACCGCATGACGGAAAAGACCGCCGATCGAGATGGATTTCTCATTCCTGGGTATCTGCAAAAGGGATTGAGCGAACGCGTGCACAATCTGCTCTGGCGGCTGATGTCGCCGTTGCCGGATCGGCCTTATTGCGCGCTCAAATACTTCGTCATCCGCGGCAAGTTTCCGAACCTGAAATCCCCGCAGACCTTCACTGATAAAATTCAGGCGCGCAAGCTTTACGACCGCAACCCCTTGTTTCCGCGCTTCGTCGACAAGGCTGACGCCAAGGCGCTGATAGCCGAGCGTGTCGGCGACCAATATGTCATTCCGACACAATGGGTCGGCACCGATCTGGCGGCGGTTGATTGGTCCGGCATTACGCTGCCGGCCGTCGTCAAACCAACGCATGCAAGCGGGGTCGGACGGCTTCTTTATGAGAAGAACGATGTCGACCGTTTGCTCAAGGACAATCCTTCGGCGGATTGGCTGGCAATCGATCATGCCATTTATAATAGGGAATGGGCCTACAGCCAGCTCGAGCGCCGTATTCTCATCGAGACCATGCTGCTCGCTGACGGGCGCGTTCCCTGGGACTACCGGCTTTTCACCTTCAAGGGCAAAGTCTCGCATATCGAGATTGACATTCGTGAAGGTGAGCGAGGCTATTCCTGCAACTACACACCGGACTGGCAGAAATTGCCGTTCTACGATCCGGATTATCTCAGGCTCTATCCTGGCGAAGTGGCGCGGCCACCGCGGCTGGACGAGATGATTCAGATTGCCGAGACGATCGCTCGCGATATCGATTTTGTCCGGGTCGATCTCTATGCCTCGGCCGATTGGGTCTATGTCGGGGAGCTGACCTTCTATCCGGGTGGTGGTTTCGAGGCCTTCGAACCGCAGGAGTACGACCTGATGCTCGGCCAGAAGTGGCGGCTCGGTTTCGACATACCGAAGAGATAAGTGGACAAATCATCTCGTTCGCGTTTGATAGGCCGGGCAATTTCGGAGGAAGGATTTTCATGACGATCGAACACGACCTCAGCCGCATCGCGCTGCAGGAGGAGACGCTGCGCTTCGATGCTTTCGATCTTTCGACCGCCTGGGTGCTTGGCAAGTTGCTGCACGATCTTGCCAGCGAACGCAATTTGGGTGTCGCGATCGACATCACGCTGCATTCCATGCCGGTCTTCTACATCGCGCTGCCCGGTTCCACGCCGGACAATTCCAACTGGATTCGCCGTAAGCGCAATATGGTTTTACGCTATTTCCGCAGCAGCTATGCGAGCACTCTGAGACTGGAACAGCAGGGCAAGAGGATCGAGGACAACGGGCTTTCGAGCGCCGACTATGCCGCATCCGGCGGCAGCTTTCCGATCTTCGTCCACGGTACAGGTTGCATAGGCGCTGTCACCGTGTCGGGACTTCCGCAGCGTGAAGATCATAATCTCGTCGTGGAAGCCCTGGCGCTCACGCTCGGCCACGAACTGCACAATCTCAGCCTGTCATAGAGGTGATCGCGGCGTCATGCCTCGCAGACGCCGCCCAGGATCTCAGATCTTGCCGCCAGCCTCGGCGATGACTTTGGTCAGGCTGCCCGTTGCCGGGAAGAGTGGGATGAGGCAGGCCTGCAAAGCGTGGTAAATATCGCCCTTGCCCGGGAAAATCGTATGGGCGGGAGCCAAATCTTCCGTTAGCTCCTCATGCCAGCCGCCGTTTTTGTGGTCGATGAAGTGGCGGCCGATGGTGCCCCAGATCTTGCGATAGCTCTCCTCGTGGAAATCGCTCGGCATGTGTTCGTTGAGATAGTGCGCCGCACCGGCGCCCTCGCACGCCGGCCACCAGAGCTTGTTGCGTTTGGCCGGCACATCAGCCCAATCGAGCGTATAGAAGAAGCCGCCTTTGTCGCTGTCCCAACCCAGTGACATCGATTGGGAGAATAGACCCCTGGCGGCGTCCGGCATCCAGTCGTGCTGCTTGCCGCCGAGAGACCAGAGCTGCAGGATAAGGCGCGCCCATTCCAGCCAGTGGCCGGGCGTCGTGCCCGAGGGGCGGAACATCTCGTTGCCGCGATAGTCCTTGTCGAGCGCCCAGTCGGCGGTAAAATGTTCGGCGACGCGCCAACCAACGGAGCCCGCCGAGCGGCGGATGACGAGATCGGCGATGCTCTCGGCTTTGTCGAGGTAGGTTTTGTCGCCGGTCGCCTCAAAAGCCGCCATCAGCGCTTCCGTCAGGTGCATGTTGGAATTCTGGCCGCGATAGCTGCCGCCGTCGATCGGCGACCAATCCTGGTTGAACTCCTCCGCGATGGCGCCGTGTTTTTCTTCCCAGAATTTCGTATTCAGAATTTCGGTGACATCGGCAAGCATACCGTCGGCGAGCGGATGGCCGATGGTCTTTGCAGAGGAGGCGGCAAGCAGCACGAAAGCGTGGCCATAGCCTTGCTTGCTGGCATCGACGGGGCCGTCATTGTTGAGCGACCAGACATAGCCGCCATGCGCGGCATCGCGGTGATGTTTCCAGAGATAGTTCATGCCGTGATCGACGATATCGTCGGAGCCGGGACGGCCGAGCAGCGAGCCGATCGAGAAGCAATGAACCATGCGTGCGGTCGAATGAATTCCCCGCACAGGATTGACTGCATCGAGGGGCCCGCCTGCGTCGTCCATATCGTAGAATCCCCCCTTGGGATTGATGCCGCGATACTGGAAGAAATCGAAAAGCCCGTTTGCCTGATCAAGCAACCAGCGGCGGTGATAGGCCCGCGAGCTCCAGTTGCCGAGTGCTGCCGCTTCACGCTGTATGCTCATGCTATCCTCCCAAGACTCTTTGCCATAAGCCTATAGCCCCCGCTGAAAGCGCTGTCATGGCTTTAATCGCTAGCCTTGCATTGCCCGTGTCTATTTGAAACGGCAGTCCCCTTTCAATACTTTCAGGGGAGCTAAACTAATCCTTGCGCCATGCCTTACGAAGACATAGATATATTGACATAAAGATATCTTTATGTGATCTGAATGAAGTCGCAATCAGGCCAGCGGAGTTCGCTTATGTTTGACAATCTTTTTGGCTCGGAAACACCGAAACGCGATGGTCGTGAAGTGTTCGCGGCCCTGAAGCAGGCAGCGAGCGAGCGAATCCTTGTGCTCGACGGCGCTATGGGCACGCAGATCCAGGGGCTCGGCTTCGACGAGGATCATTTCCGCGGCGATCGCTTCATCGGCTGCGCCTGTCACCAGAAGGGCAATAACGACCTCCTCATTCTGACGCAGCCCGACGCGATCGAGGAAATTCATTACCGCTACGCCAAGGCCGGCGCGGATATTCTGGAGACCAATACCTTCTCTTCGACCCGCATTGCGCAGGCCGACTATCAGATGGAAGGCGCGGTTTACGATCTCAATAAGGAAGGCGCGGCAGTTGCCCGCCGGGCGGCGATCCGTGCCGGACGCGAAGACGGCAAGCGCCGATTCGTCGCTGGCGCCATCGGCCCCACCAACCGCACTGCTTCGATTTCCCCCGATGTCAACAATCCCGGCTTTCGCGCGGTAAGCTTCGATGATTTGCGTCTGGCCTACGGCGAGCAGATCGACGGCCTGATCGATGGCGGTGCCGATATCATCCTCATCGAAACCATTTTCGATACGCTGAACGCCAAGGCGGCGATTTTTGCCTGCGAGGAGCGGTTCGAGGCTAAGGGCGTCCGCTTGCCGGTGATGATCTCCGGGACGATCACCGATCTTTCCGGCCGGACGCTCTCCGGCCAGACGCCTTCGGCTTTCTGGAATTCGATGCGCCACGCCAGCCCCTTCACCATCGGCCTCAATTGCGCACTTGGGGCCAACGCCATGCGGCCGCATCTGCAGGAGCTTTCGGCTGTTGCCGATACCTTCGTTTGCGCCTATCCCAATGCCGGCCTGCCGAACGAGTTCGGCCAATATGACGAAACGCCCGAGATGATGGCGGCGCACGTTGAAAGCTTTGCGCGCGATGGCCTCGTCAACATCGTTGGCGGCTGCTGCGGCTCGACCCCGGAACATATCGCTGCGATCGCGCAAGCGGTTTCGAAATACCCTCCGCGCCAGCTTGCTCCTCATCGCCCGTTCATGTCGCTCTCCGGCCTGGAGCCTTTCGAGCTGACCAAAGATATTCCGTTCGTCAATGTCGGCGAACGCACCAACGTCACCGGCTCGGCGAAATTCCGCAAGTTGATCACCAATGCCGACTATACGTCCGCTTTAGCCGTTGCGCGCGACCAGGTCGAAAACGGCGCGCAGGTGATCGATATCAACATGGATGAAGGCCTGATCGATTCCGAAAAGGCGATGGTCGAGTTCCTCAACCTGATCGCCGCCGAGCCGGACATCGCGCGCGTGCCCGTCATGATCGACAGCTCGAAATTCTCGATCATCGAAGCCGGTTTGAAATGCGTCCAGGGCAAGCCGATCGTCAATTCAATCTCGCTGAAAGAGGGCGAGGAGAATTTCCTCAAGCAAGCCCGGCTGTTGCGCAACTACGGTGCCGCCGTGGTCGTCATGGCGTTCGACGAGCAAGGGCAAGCCGATAGTTATCAGCGCAAGGTCGATATCTGCGCGCGCGCCTACAAGCTTTTGACTGAAGAGGCGGGGCTGCCGCCGGAAGACATTATCTTTGATCCGAATATCTTCGCGGTTGCGACCGGGATCGAGGAGCACAACAACTACGGAGTCGATTTCATCGAGGCGACGCGGACGATCCGCCAGACGATGCCGCTGGTGCATATCTCAGGCGGCGTGTCGAACCTCTCCTTCTCTTTCCGCGGAAACGAGCCAGTGCGCGAGGCGATGCACGCCGTGTTCCTTTATCACGCCATTCAGGCGGGCATGGATATGGGCATCGTCAACGCCGGCCAGCTCGCGGTCTACGACAATATCGATCCGGAGCTGCGGGAAGCCTGCGAAGATGTGGTGCTCAACCGCCGGCCTGATGGCACAGAGCGGCTGCTCGAAATAGCCGAGCGTTTTCGTGGCGCCGGCGGTCGTGAAGCCAAAGCGCAGGATCTTGCCTGGCGCGAATGGCCGGTCGAAAAACGGCTGGAACACGCTCTGGTCAACGGCATCACCGAATATATCGAAGCGGACACCGAGGAGGCGCGGCAAAATGCCGAGCGGCCGCTGCATGTCATCGAAGGCCCGTTGATGGCCGGCATGAATGTCGTTGGCGATCTCTTCGGCTCGGGCAAGATGTTCCTGCCGCAGGTCGTAAAGTCGGCCCGCGTCATGAAGCAGGCCGTCGCCGTGCTACTGCCCTATATGGAGGTGGAAAAGCTTGCCAACGGTGGCGGCGGTGAACGTCATGCAGCGGGCAAGGTTCTGATGGCAACTGTCAAGGGCGATGTGCACGATATCGGCAAGAATATCGTCGGCGTCGTGCTCGCCTGCAACAACTATGAAATCATCGATCTCGGCGTTATGGTGCCGGCGACGAAGATCCTGGAAACAGCAATCGCCGAGAAGGTCGATATTATCGGCCTCTCGGGCCTGATCACCCCGTCGCTGGATGAGATGGTGCATGTCGCTTCGGAAATGGAGAGGCAAGGCTTCGATATTCCGTTGCTGATCGGCGGCGCGACTACCAGCCGCGTGCATACGGCCGTAAAGATCCACCCGAACTACGAGAAGGGTCAAGCGCTTTATGTGACCGACGCCAGCCGTGCCGTCGGTGTCGTCTCGGCGCTGTTGTCGCCGGACGCGAAGCAGGGCTATATCGATACCGTTCGCGCCGAATATGCCAAGGTCGCCGCGGCACATGCCCGCAGCGAGGCGGAGAAAGTGCGGCTGCCGATTGCAAGGGCGCGCGAGAATTCCGAGAAGCTCGATTGGGCGAATTACAAGCCGACGGCGCCGCAGTTTTTCGGAACGAAGGTGTTCGAAAATTACGATCTGGGGGAGCTTGCCAGCTATATCGACTGGACGCCATTCTTCCAGACGTGGGAGTTGAAGGGCCGTTTCCCGGCCATTCTTGAAGATGAGAAACAGGGCGAGGCGGCGCGGCAGCTTTATGCCGATGCGCAGGCCATGCTGGGAAAGATCATCGCGGAAAACTGGTTCCGTCCGCGCGCCGTCATCGGCTTCTGGCCGGCGGGTACGGTTGGCGATGATATCAGATTGTTCACCGATGAGGGCCGCACCGACGAGCTTGCGACCTTCTATACGCTGCGCCAGCAATTGTCGAAGCGGGATGGCCGCCCGAATGTAGCTCTGTCGGATTTCGTCGCGCCGGTTTCGAGCGGCGTCGGCGATTACGTCGGCGGCTTCGTCGTTACAGCCGGCATCGAGGAAATTGCCATTGCCGAACGTTTTGAGCGTGCGAATGACGATTACTCGTCCATTCTGGTAAAGGCGCTCGCCGACCGTTTCGCCGAGGCTTTTGCCGAGCGGATGCATGAGAGGGTGCGGCGCGAATTCTGGGGTTACGCCAGGGATGAAGACCTTAGTGGCGACGAGCTGCTATCCGAATCCTATGCCGGCATCCGTCCGGCGCCCGGCTATCCCGCCCAGCCTGATCACACTGAGAAGGAGACTCTGTTCCGCCTGCTCGATGCCGAAGGGGCGACCGGCGTGAAGCTCACCGAAAGCTACGCCATGTGGCCTGGTTCCTCCGTCTCCGGCCTCTATATCGGCCACCCCGACTCCTATTATTTCGGTGTCGCCAAGGTCGAGCGAGATCAGGTAGAGGACTATGCCGCCCGCAAAGGCATGGCTGTTGCGGAGGTGGAGCGCTGGCTCGGGCCAGTGCTCAATTATATGCCGGAAAAGCGCGATGCCGCCGTGGATGACGCGGCATGACGATCTGATTTGAGGCGGAGTGAAGAATCCCGGCGAAAGATGCTTACGCTGGTGAGACGCGATGCGAGGCAGCGGTTCACGCCGCTGCTAAGGCAAACTTTTGAATGAATGTTAGGTCGACCCGATCGTCAGCTCCGCAACAAAGTCATAGGCGTCCCCTCGGTAGAGCGAACGGGTGAATTCCACGGCGCGGCCAGAGCCGAGGTAGGAGATGCGCTCGATCGATAGGCCCGCAGCCCCGACGGGGACGCCGAGCAGGCCGGCGTCGGCCTCTTTCATGTTGGTCGCGGAAATGCGCTGGACGGCACGGACCGGGCGGACCTGGCGTTTTTCGAGCTCAGCATAGAGTGACGCGGTCACTGTCGATGGATCGGGCAGGAACTCGCCGGAGACACTGGCATGTTCGATGGCGAGCGGCTGGTCATCGGCGATGCGAAGACGGCTGAGGCGGGAGACCTTGGTGCCGGCGGCAAGGCCGAGGATCATCATTTCATCGGGCGAGGGGGTGTGCACGCCTTTGTGCAGCCATTCGGAGCGAGCCGTCATGCCGCGCCGCGCCATGTCTTCGGTGAAGGACGTTAGCTGTGAGAGGCGCTGTTCGACTTTGGAGACTGGTTTGGCGACGAAAGTGCCGGAGCCATGGCGACGGACAAGGATGCCCTCGGCCACGAGATCGTCGATCGCCTTGCGTACCGTTACGCGGCTGACGGCTGCATATTCGGCTATGTCGCGCTCCGGCGGCAAGGCGTCGCCGTGTTTCAGCGTTCCAACCTTAACCGCGTCTTCAAGCGCACGGCGCAGCTTGACATAGAGCGGGCCGGTGCCGCCGGCAAGCAGCCGTTCCGGTGAGAAGATATGACTCAAATCCTCGGTCATTGCGTGCTCCCCATCTCATTTTGGAGGAGCTTGGCCGCCAGTTCGACCGCGCCGCGCAATACGTCGCCTTTCGGCTCCGTGAGAAGCGTCTTATGCCGTGGATCGAGCCAGGGTTGATATGCCTTCGAGAGGCCACCGAGTAGGCAGATCGATGGGCACTCGGGCCAGAGCAGCGTATCGAGACTTTCAGCGATGGCGTTCACCGCCGTCTTGACAATGCCGACGGCGACCACATCCCCCTCGTCGGCATATTCGAAGACCATCGGCGCATAGCGCGCAAAATCTTTCGGTTTGGAAACATGCGCGAATTCGACGACGCGTTCGGGATCGCCTTCGAATTCAGCCATGATCTTTTCGGTGATGGGCGAGCGTGGATGCACCTTGTCATGCGCCAGAAGCGAGTGTTCCAGCAGATCGCGGCCGAGACGCGCACCGCTGGCCTGGTCGCCGACGACAAAGCCCCATCCACCGATACCCCAGATCATGCCGTTGCGGCGGGCGTTGTAGACCGAACCCGTTCCGAATGCGCCGATAATCCCGTCGGTATCGCCAAGCGCGCCCTGGAGCGCAATCATCGCATCCGTGACGACATGACTGTTCGCGAAGGGCAGGGCTTTTTCGACGCGCTTGCCATAGTCACGAACATTGGCACCGGCCGTGCCGACAATCGCGGGCAGTGTGTGAGCCAACTCCGGATCGAGACCGGCATCGCTAAGGGCCTGTCGGGCCGATGCGACGATGTTGACCAAAGAATTTTCGAGATCGGAAAGGATATTGGCGGCCCCTGCCTTGCCGCTGCCGAGAACTTTGCCCATCCTATCCGTCACAGCAGCGCGGCAGCTTGTTCCCCCGCCGTCGATACCGATCGCAAACTCCGCCATTATACCCTCCGGATACCGCTCGTTCCCCGTTTTTTCTACAATACCAAAAAAATACCATTTACCAATAGCCAGCGCGCAGCTTTTTTGGCTTCTGTATCATATTGAAAAATAATAATAAAATTTTTTATCGCTTTTTCTGGCTCGCAAAAGTTAAATTTCGGCTGGACAATTGGTATTTTTTTGGCCTTAATTCTTTCAAGGGAACAGTTTGAACAGGCATCGGCAGAACCGGCATGATAACAATAGTCGGAAGGCCCAGCGGAAGGTGGCGGACTTCTGCCGTTGTCAGGAGTCGCGTGGATCAAAAGGATCTGCGCGACGGCGTTCGTCACAAATTTCCCGTGTGTTGAGTTGTGTGTCCTTGGCCGGACGTCCGGCGGGTCACGATTGGTCGGGCCAATCAGGCATAGTGCCTTGCGTGCCCTTTGCATTTGGGGCCGGCAATGTTGGCGGTCCTTGTGGAGCGTTGGCTGTTTTCTCATATGGCCGGCGGATTTCATATCGAGAACAGTGCCTTATTCCAGGCGCTTAAACAGGAGAGGGAAATGAAAAACAATGTTCTGAAAGGCTTGCTCCTCGCATCCAGCCTGCTGACCTCGGTCGGCTTCGCGCATGCGGCGGACGTGACGCTAACGGTTGAAAGCTGGCGCAACGACGACCTGCAGATTTGGCAGGAGAAGATCATCCCGGCTTTCGAAGCCAAGAACCCTGGCATCAAGATCGTCTTCTCGCCGACGGCTCCGACCGAGTACAACGCATCGCTCAACGCCAAGCTCGAAGCTGGTTCTGCCGGTGACATCATCACCTGCCGTCCGTTCGACGCTTCGCTGGACCTCTTCAACAAGAAGCAGTTGACCGACCTAACGACGCTGCCGGGCATGGACAACTTCTCGGCCGTCGCCAAGGCTGCCTGGACCACGGACAATGGCAAGTCGACCTTCTGCGTGCCGATGGCTTCGGTTATCCACGGCTTCATCTACAACAAGGATGCCTTCGACAAGCTCGGCCTCAAGGTTCCGGCGACCCGCGACGAATTCTTCGCGCTGCTCGACAAGATCAAGGCCGACGGCACCTACATCCCGATGGCCATGGGCACGAAGGACCTCTGGGAAGCTGCAACCATGGGCTACCAGAATATCGGCCCGAACTACTGGAAGGGCGAGGACGGCCGTCTGGCTTTGATTGCCGGCAAGGAAAAGCTGACGGATGCTCCATGGGTCGATCCGTATAAGGAACTCGCCAAGTGGAAGCCTTACCTCGGCGACGGCTTCGAAGCCCAGAGCTACTCTGACAGCCAGAACCTCTTCACGCTCGGCAAGGCTGCCATTTACCCGGCCGGTTCGTGGGAAATCGCTCTCTTCAACACGCAGGCTCAATTCAAGATGGGCGCCTTCCCGCCGCCGGTCGCAAAGGCTGGCGACACGGCTTACATCTCCGACCATCCGGATATCGGCGTCGGCCTGAATGCCAAGAGCAAGCACCCGGACGAAGCCAAGAAGTTCCTGAGCTGGGTTGCTTCCGATGAGTTCGCCAACATTTACGCCAATGCGCTGCCGGGCTTCTTCAGCCTGAATTCGCATCCGGTGAAGATGACCGATCCGCTCGCTCAGGAATTCGTTTCTTGGCGCGACAATCACAAGTCGACGGTTCGTTCGACTTACCAGATCCTGTCGCGCGGCACGCCGAACCTGGAAAACGAAACCTGGACGGAATCCGCCAACGTGATCAACGGCACGGATACGCCGGAAGCTGCTGCCAAGAAGCTGCAGGACGGTCTCGACAAGTGGTACAAGCCGGCCAAGTAGTCCGGCTTTGACACAAATCGGTGAGGGGCCTGATGGCTCCTCGCCTCATTCTACAGCCGGTGCATTCAGACAGAAGAAGGATGGAGGCCGTCGGTCGCCACTTTCTCGCTTGGCAAGTAAGTGTATGAGGCGCCATCGTTGTTTCCTATGCCGATGAGCCGCCGAGCGGCCGTTGTTGCGACACCAAGTCGTGCCGCGCCCGATATTGTTTCTCCACCTTGGCTGAAGAGCCGGAACAGCGGGCAAATTTGAACATTTGCGCTGCCGCCCGATGAGCAGCCAATACAAAGCAGGCAGAAAGCCATGAGCGAAGCCGATATATCAGCCGCTTACGATGCGGCCCCGATCAAGCGCCAGATGCGTTGGCATATCTTCGTTTTTCTTCTTCCGGCCTTCATCGTCTACACGGCGGTGATGATCGTGCCTCTGATCGAGACATTGCGGCTGTCGCTGTATAATATCGTCGATAACCAGTCAACTTTCGTCGGTCTCAACAATTTCAAAGTATTATTCGGCGATGATCGCTGGTCGCATGACTTTTGGAATGCGCTGCGCAACAATCTGATCTTCTTTGTCATCCACATGTGCGTGCAGAACCCGATCGGTGTCGCGCTTGCGGCCCTGCTGTCGCTGCCGAAGCTGCGCTTCGTCGCCTTCTATCGCACGGCCATGTTTCTGCCGACGCTGCTGTCCTTCGTTATCGTCGGTTTCATCTGGAAACTCATACTGTCGCCGCTCTGGGGTGTGGCGCCCGATTTGATGGGCCTCGTCGGCCTCAAGTCTTTCTTTGCCCCTTGGCTCGGCAAGCCGGGCACGGCTCTCGTCACCGTCGCGCTGATCTCGGTTTGGCAATATGTCGGCATCCCGATGATGCTGATCTATGCTGCGCTGCTGAACATTCCGGAAGAAGTCATCGAAGCGGCCGAGTGCGATGGCGTCACCGGTTGGAGCCAATTCTGGAAGATCAAGCTGCCATTGGTCCTGCCGGCGATCGGCATCATCTCGATCCTGACCTTCGTCGGCAATTTCAATGCATTCGACCTCGTCTATACCGTGCAGGGCGCTTTGGCGGGGCCGGATGGTTCCACCGATATTCTCGGGACTCTGCTCTATCGCGTCTTCTTCGGCTTCCAACTACAACTCGGCGATCGTTCGATGGGCGCAACGATCGCGACGGTGATGTTCCTGATCATTCTCGCCGGCGTCTCTTTTTATCTTTTCATCGTCCAGCGGCGTATCCGCCGCTATCAGTTCTGAGGAGAGGCGACCATGTCAAAGGCCCGCACTTCCCTTGTTCGCTCCAGCCTCGTGCATCTCGCGTTGATCGCCTACACGTTGCTCGCCGTTTTCCCGGTGTTCCTAACGATCATCAATTCCTTCAAGGACCGCGCCTCGATCTTCCGTGCGCCCTTGAGCATCCCGACGCCTTCCAGCTTCAGTTTGATCGGTTACCAGACTGTTCTTAGGCAGGGGGATTTCCTGACCTATTTCGAGAACAGCTTCATCGTGACGATCGTCTCGATTGTCTTGACCCTGCTGTTCGGCGCCATGGCCGCTTTCGCGCTGTCGGAATACCGCTTCCGCGGCAATACGATCATGGGGCTTTATCTCGCGATCGGCATCATGATCCCGATCCGTCTCGGCACGGTCGCGATCCTGCAGGGCATGGTCGCTGCCGGCCTGGTCAATACGCTGACTTCGTTGATCCTCGTCTACACCGCGCAGGGCCTGCCGCTTGCAATCTTCATCCTGTCTGAATTCATGCGGACCGTCTCCGATGACCTCAAGAATGCGGGTCGCATTGACGGGCTCAGCGAATATGCGATTTTCTTCCGCCTCGTGCTGCCCCTGGTTCGTCCAGCCATGGCGACGGTTGCTGTCTTCACCATGATCCCGATCTGGAACGACCTGTGGTTCCCGCTGATCCTGGCGCCGAGCGAAGCGACCAAGACGGTGACGCTCGGATCGCAGATTTTCATCGGCCAATTCGTTACCAACTGGAACGCGGTCCTGGCGGCACTGACGCTCGCCATCCTGCCGATCCTCATCCTCTACGTCATCTTCTCCCGCCAACTCATTCGTGGCATTACCTCCGGAGCAGTCAAGTGAGCTCATCCCATAAGCCGATCCGCGTCTTGGTTGCCGGCCTTGGCAACATGGGCCGCAGCCATGCACTTGCCTATCATAACAATCCCGGTTTCGAGATTGTTGGCCTCGTCAATCGCTCGAAGCCGAAGCTCGCCGACGAGCTAGAGGGTTATACGATCCATCCTGATTTCGAGACGGCGCTGAAAGAGTTGAAGCCCGATCTCTGCTCGATTAACACCTATTCCGACAGCCACGCGGACTATGCCGTCATGGCTTTCGAGGCGGGCTGCGACGTCTTCGTCGAAAAGCCGCTGGCGACGACCGTCGAGGATGCGGAGCGGGTTTTGGCCGCGGCCAAGAAAGCCGGCCGCAAGCTGGTGATCGGCTATATCCTGCGCCACCATCCGTCCTGGATGCGGCTGATTGCCGAAGCGCGCAAGCTCGGCGGTCCTTATGTCTTCCGCATGAACCTGAATCAGCAGTCGAGCGGACCGACCTGGGAAACGCATAAGGCGCTGATGCGCACGACGCCGCCGATCGTCGATTGCGGCGTGCATTATGTCGACGTCATGTGCCAGATCACTGACGCGAAGCCCGTCGAAGTGCGCGGCATGGGCCTGCGCCTGTCAAACGAGATCGCGCCAGATATGTACAATTACGGCCATCTGCAGGTGATCTATGAAGATGGGTCGGTCGGCTGGTATGAGGCCGCCTGGGGGCCGATGATTTCCGAAACCGCCTTCTTCGTGAAGGATGTGATGTCGCCGAACGGCGCGGTATCGATTGTAATGGATCCCAATGCCAAGTCTGATGACATCGATACGCATACCAAAACCTCCGTCATCCGGCTGCACACCGCCGAGACCGGCCCAAACGGCAAGTTCATCCATCCGGATCAGGATCTGCGCATGGACGGCGAGCCGGGTCATCAGGAGCTGTGCGATCGCGAACAGGCCTTCATGTTGAAGGCCATTCGCGAGGATATCGACCTCAGCCGCCATATGGCCGACGCCGTTCAATCGCTGCGCATCTGCCTCGCCGCCGATGAGAGCGTGCGCACCGGCAAGCCCGTTTATTTGTAAGGGATAAGAGACTGTGGGATCGCTTCAACTGAAATCCATTCGTAAGGCCTATGGTACGCATGATGTGCTGAAGGGCATCGACCTCGAGGTTAAGGATGGCGAGTTCGTCATTTTCGTCGGCCCTTCCGGCTGCGGCAAGTCGACCCTTTTGCGCAGCATCGCCGGCCTGGAGGACGTGACCTCGGGCGCAGTCCTGATCAACGGCGCCGACGTGACGGTGACGCCGCCCGCCAAGCGCGGCATTTCCATGGTGTTCCAGTCCTATGCGCTTTATCCGCATCTGACGGTGAAGGACAACATGGGCCTTGGCCTGAAGCAGGCCGGCACCGCCAAGGATGAGATCGACAACCGTGTGGAGAAGGCGTCGAGCATGCTTTCTCTTGGGCCCTATCTCGCCCGTCGTCCGGCCGAGCTGTCCGGCGGCCAGCGTCAGCGTGTCGCCATCGGCCGCGCCATCGTGCGCGAACCGGAACTCTTCCTGTTCGATGAACCGCTGTCGAACCTCGATGCGGCATTGCGCGTCCAGACTCGCCTCGAAATCGCCCGCCTGCATCGCAGCTTGAGGGCAACGATGATCTACGTTACCCACGATCAGGTCGAGGCCATGACGCTGGCCGACAAAATCGTCGTGATGAACGCCGGCGCGATCGAGCAGATCGGTTCGCCGATGGAGCTTTATAACCGTCCGGCAAATATCTTCGTCGCCGGTTTCATCGGTTCGCCGCAAATGAATTTCATTCCGGCGGAAAAGCTCGAACAGAGCGGCGCCAAAACCATCGGCATCCGCCCCGAGCACATCACGTTGTCGCGCGAACAAGGCATCTGGGCGGCCAAGGTCATCCATGTCGAACACCTCGGCGCCGATACGATCATCTATCTCGAATCCGACCAGACCGGTCTTCTGACGGTGCGCCTTTTCGGCGAACACAAATATGAGCCGGACGAAACGGTTTATGCGACACCGGACACGGGACATATGCATCGCTTCGACGCGAACGATCAGGCCATTCGCGCGTAGGTCTCGGCATCTGGTAAATTGAAGAGGGCTCTGCTTCGGCAGGGCCCTCTTTTTATTTGTCCAGCGACGGCCTGAAGTAGTCCAGTCGTCCGGACGAATTCATATGCCTGTCACACGGCTGCGTTATTGCGTCCTCAGTCCACTTCAACAGCGAGCGCATCATGACAAACGCAGGAACCACCTACGCAACGTGGCATACCGAACCGAACGGCGACATCGCGATGGCAGAGTCGCATAGTCCGCTTTGGCGGCATTTCATCGAGACCGTGCCGGAGCGGGATTTTTCGTCGAAGACCGTGCTGGATTTCGGCTGCAATCGCGGCGGCTTCCTGCGGCTGCTTCATGCAATGCGGCCGTTCCGCCGCGGCGTCGGCATCGACATCGCCTCGGAATCGGTGGCAGCGGCTGTCGAGGCGAAGGGCAACATGCCGCTGGAATTTCATGTATCCACTGATCTTTCGCCTTTTGCCGATGGCTTCGATGTCGCGTTCAGCTATGAGGTCGTCTATCTGCTGCCGGAATTGAAGCGGCATGCCGAGCAGATGTTCGAGGTCATGCGCAACGGCGGCATCTATTACGCCGTCACCGGTTGCCACAATGAAATGCCTCTCTGGCCGCAATGGCGCGAGCTGATCGGCGGCAACAGCAATGCGCCGGTCCAGGATCGCTCCCCGCAGGACTATATCGACACCTTCCTTGCCGCAGGATTCAATGTCTCCGTCCGGCGCTTCGGCTATGACGGCTTCGTCAGCGGTACGAAGGATCGCAAATATTATCCGAGCATCCTCGATGCGCTCGCCTATCCCGCCGAATACAAGCTATTGTTCCGGCTCGAAAAGCGCGTCTGATATGGAGACGATCGATCGCAAGAGCGGCAGTGCTCTCTGGCATCAGATCGGCGAAATCCTGGCGGCTGATATCGCCGCCGGGACCTTTGCTCCTGGCGCCAAATTGCCGACCGAACCGGAACTTATGGAACGCTTCGGCGTCAGCCGCTTCACCGTCCGCCAGGCACTCGGCCATCTAGAGCAGCGGGGACTGGTGCGCGCCGAACAGGGGCGGGGGACCTTCGTGCATAGAGGGGCTCTCGACTATACGCTCTCGAAGAAGACGCGGTTCTCCCAGAATCTGATCGAGCAGGGTTTCGAGCCTGGTGGCGAATTATTAATTCACGAGGTCGTTGCAGCATCGGAGCGTGTCGCGGCGCGCCTGAAGCTGGCGCGGGGTGCCTCCGTCATCCATCGTCGCGGCGTGATGACGGCGGACGGTGTTCCTGTCGAACTCGGCGACAGCTATTATCCGGCCGATCGCTTTCCTGATTTCGATAAAGCGAGGCTGCAATACCAGACCATCAGTGCCGCGCTGGCGAGCTACGGAGTCCATGACTACGTGCGCCTGTCGACCGAGATCGAGGCGCGCATGCCGAGTGCCGAGGAGGCACGGTTATTGCGGCAGCCGAAGTCGACACCGGTTTTGGTCATCCTCAAAGTGGACATCGATAGCGATGGCATGCCCATTGCCTATGCCGAGACACTATGGTCCGCGGAGCGGGTCACCTTCAAGGTCGATTTGGGATGAACGGCCTATCGGTGTGACAGAATATTCACGATCTTGCCGAAGGGATCGCAGACATAGAAACGCCGGACACCCCAGGGTTCGTCGTTCAGATCATAGACGATATCGAGTTGCATCGATCGCACGCGTTGATAGACCTGATCGACATCGTCGACCTCGATCGAAAGATCGGGCACGATCGTGTCTGAGCCGCCTTCGCTGGCTATGCTGATCTGCGGCACGGTCTGTGCTTTCGAGGCGAAAGTGATGATCCAGCCATGGTCCATGACGATATCCAGGCCGAGCAGGTCGCCATAGAAGGCCCGAGCGCTGGCGGGATCGGCTGCATGCAGATTGGGGACAATTCGCAGGACCGTCATGCGATGCTCCTCGCCGGAGAAATGGAGGCGAGCCTTTGCCGCGCCTCCACCATCTTAACTCAGACAGTCACCGATGGCAGCAGCTTGGCGCGCTCGCTCAGGATCTGCCGGCAGGCATTTGCCACTTCCTGACCCTTGATGACGAAATGCTGCTTGAAAAAATGAATATGCGCTTCCGTCTCGTGGAAATGATGCGGCGTCAGCACGGTGGAAAGAATCGGAACGCCGGTATCCAGTTGCACGCGCATCATGGCATCGAGAACGGTATCGGCAACGAAGTCGTGGCGGTAGATACCGCCGTCGACAACGAAAGCGGTCGCAATGATCGCGCTGTAGCGGCCATTGCGCGCGAGCGTCTGGGCATGCAGCGGAATTTCCAAGGCACCGGGCACATCGAAAATATCGATGGGGGAGGCCCCCTCGGTCTTCTGCCATTCGGCAACGAAGGAATTGACGCACTGATCGACGATGTCGGCATGCCAGCGGGCCCGGATCAACGCTATGCGACCCGGCTGTGTGGAAATGGAAATGGTCATTAACTTTGCCTTTCAAGGGTTTGACTCAATATCCCTTGGGCGAACACGCAAGGTCGCAGGAACCCCTTGTGCGAAGGAGCCGTCGACCCAGCTTGCTCTCTTCCATCCGGACTATACCGTCGGCTCCGGCCTCTCACCGGATCTGCTGACCCTTTTCGCCGAAGCGGAAGGCGCTCGCGGGCTCGAAGATCACTCTCCATACCGCCGGTGGGGAATTGCACCCCGCCCTGAGAACGGCTGGACTATAAATGCGGTGCAACAAAAATCAAAGAAAAACGCCGGGCGAATTACCCGGCGCTCGCGAAAAATCTGTCCAATTGGCCCGTCGATCAGTCCTGGATGACCAGCAGATCGGAGGAGGCGAAACGCAGGGTGACTCGCTCGCCGACGCTGGGCGGCATCATGCCAGGGCTGTTGAACATGTCGAACGAGATGGTGTTGCCTGCGACGTTCATACGGGTGCGGATGACCGAACCCAGGAAGTGCGCCGAGGAGACCTCACCGGTCAAGGCAGTGTCGCCCTTGGCCGATTCCGCCAGCGAGCCGGCTTCCGGACGCAGCGCCAGCGATACGGTGTCGCCGGGCTTATAGGCGGTGACTGACTGCTTCAGCGTCACACCCTGATCACCAATCATGATGCGGTTGTTGTCGGGGTCGACGACCTTGCCTTCGATGAGGTTCAGCGTGCCGACGAAGGAGGCGACGAAGCGGGTCGCGGGCGTGTTGTAGATTTCGAACGGCGTGCCGATCTGATCGGCGCGGCCGGCATTCATGACGACGATGCGATCGGAGATCGACAGCGCTTCTTCCTGGTCGTGCGTCACGAAAACGGTGGTGATGCCGAGCTGCTGCTGGATGGCGCGGATTTCTTCGCGCAGCGAAACGCGGATCTTGGCATCGAGCGCCGAGAGCGGTTCGTCGAGCAGCAGGACCTGCGGCTTGACGGCGATGGCGCGAGCAAGCGCCACGCGCTGCTGCTGACCGCCGGACATCTGGAAGGGATAGCGGCCGGCAAGATGATCGAGCTTGATCAACCCGAGCATTTCCTTGACGCGCTTGTCGATCTCGGGCTTGGCGACACCGGCGACCTTGAGGCCGAAGGCGACATTGTCATGCACGGTCATGTTCGGGAACAGTGCATAGGCCTGGAACACCATGCCGATATTGCGCTGGTTCGGCTTCAACGGACGCTGGTCCTTGCCGTTGATCGTCAGCGTGCCCGCCGTCGGGCTTTCGAAGCCGGCAATCATCCGCAGAACGGTCGTCTTGCCGCAACCCGATGGTCCGAGGAAGGAGATGAACTCCCCCTTCTCGATTTTCATATTGAAATCGTGAACGACCTGAACGTCGCCGAAGGATTTTTTGATGTGGGTGAGTTCGAGAAAAGCCATGGTGAGAAGCCTTACGCCGTAACCGGAGCCAGTTTTGAAAAGCGGGAAACGAGCTGCAGCAGGCCCATGCTGAGCCAGGTGACAGCAAGCGCGATGATAGCCAATGCCGAAGACTGATAAGCCTGATTGGCGCCGACCAACTGCATATATGGGCCGAAAGCCGGACGATTGAGCAGGGAAGCCATCGTGAATTCGCCCATAACGATCGCCAGCGTAATGAAAGCGCCGGAAAGAACGCCGCTCATCACATTGGGGAAAATGCAGCGGAACATAATGGTCGTCCACTTCGCGCCGAGACTTTCGGCGGCTTCCGTCAGGGTGCCGACATCGATCGTGCGCATCGCCGTATCGACCGAACGATACATATAGGGGAGGGACAAGACAATGTAGGAGCAGACGAGAAGGAAGTTCGTCGTCTGCTCGAAGCCCGTCAAAGGCAGGATCGACGACGAATTATAGAGACGCAGATAGCCGAAGACGATGACGATCGCGGGGATGACCAGGGGCATCAGCGTGATGAATTCAACGATCGGGCGAATCTGCGGCAAACGGAGGCGCACCCAATAGGCCGTGGGCACCACGATCAGCATGCCGAAGATGATGGTCAGCAACGCCATGAGCATCGAATAGCCAAATGCGGACAGGAAGTGCGTGTCCGAAAAGACCGATGCATAGGCGTCGAAACTATAGGCGTCCCGCCGCATACGCAGCGAGAATTCCAGCGTGCCGATAAGAGGAACGATGAAATAGATGGCGCCGATGACGACCGCGATCCAAGCGAAGAATTTTTGCAGCTTCATTTCTGCCACCGTTCTGCGCGGATGCGCATGATGATGTAGATGACGTTGGATATGCCTGTTATGACGATCATACCGAGCGCCATCGCATAGCCGAGATTGGCGTTGTGCAGCACGTCGCCGCGGATCTGCGCATAGAGCTGGATCGGTATGATGTTGAGCGAGCTGCCGGTCAGTGCGATCGCGGTTGCAATGGCGCCGAAGGCGTTGGCAAACAGCAGCAGCGTCGTGCCAAGCAGGCTCGGCCAGAGGATGGGGAGCGCCACCATCAGCCAATATTGTCTGTTGGTCGCTCCGAGGATGGATGCGGCTTCACGCCATTCCTTCTTCATGCCATCCAGCGCCGGCGTGATGATTAGCACCATCAGCGGAATCTGGAAGTACATATAGGTGATGGTCAAGCCGACGAAGCTGTAGAGATTGAAGCCCGCTCGAAAAATGTCGAAGCCAAGCCAGTTTTTCAGCAGCAGCGTGATCAGGCCCAGGCGACCGATCGTGGCGATGAAGGCAAAAGCGAGAGGTACGCCGGCGAAATTTGAAGCGACACCGGAAAAGGTAAGGAAGACATGGCGCACCCAGGCTGGAAGCCCGCCCATGACCAAGGCCCAAGCCAGATAAAAGCCGATCAGCGCGCCGCCGAGCGCCGAGGCGACAGACACTTTGATGCTGATCAAATAGGAGTCCATGATGGACTTTGTGAAGAGATCGCCAATGTTCTTCAGCGTCAGGCTGCCGTCGGGCGTCAGAAAAGCGCCTGCAATCAGATAGATCGTTGGAAGAATTAGAAACAGCAGCGCGAAGATCAGAAAGGGCGCTATGCCCAGCCAATCGACAACCATGCGTTTATTGATCATGGGAGTGGAACTGATCGTTGATGTCGTGACGATGCTCATGATTGGCCCGATCCGCGGCGTCAAAAAAACGGAAAACCTCCCCGCTGAAGCGGGGAGGCCATGTCAGGTCTGATTACTGTACGTTCGAACCGACGACAGAATCCCACTTGGTGGTGATGGCGGCCTTGCCGGCATCCTGCTCTTCGAGCGTCGGGAACACAGCCTTTTCGTAGGCGGCAGCCGGCGGCAGCTTGTCGAGAAGTTCCTGCGGGACCTTCTTGTTCTTCGCCAGGTCGTTGAAGCGGATCGGGTGGCAATAGCCCTTCAGCCAGCCAATCTGACCTTCGTCGGAATAGAGGAACTCCATCCACAGCTTGGCAGCGTTCGGATGCGGAGCGAAAGCCGAAATCGCCTGAACGTAAACGCCGGCGATGACGCCCGAAGCCGGAACCGTGACGTCAACCGGCGGGTTGCCGTTCAGGCTGTCGCGCCATGCGAGGCCGTTATAGTCCCAAGCGATGACGATCGGGGTTGCGCCCTGTGCGAGCGAAGCGGACTTGCCGATGACCGGAACGAAGTTGCCAGCCTTGTTCAGCTTTGCGAAGTAGTCGAGACCAGCAGCGCCGGCCTTGGTGGCATCCTTTTCGCCGGCAGCAAGGCCAGCGGCGTAAACGGCCTGAACAGCCTGGTTCGAGGTGCGCGGGTCGCCAGCGAGCGAAACGGTGTTTGCGTATTCCGGCTTCTGCAGGTCAGCCCAGTCCTTCGGCGGGTTCTTCACGACGTCCTTGTTGGTGACGAAGGAGAGAACGCCGTAGTAATCGCCGTACCAGAAGCCGTCAGCATCCTTGGCGCTGTCCGGAATGGAATCCCAGGTGGAAACCTTATAGGCCTGCAGCAGGCCTTCCTTCTTGGCGGTCGGGCCGAAGGAGAGACCGACGTCGATCACATCGGGCGCCTGCGGACCGGTGTTGCCCTTGTTGGCGCGGATGGCTTCAACTTCATCGCCCGACCCGGCGTCCGGATTCAGTTCGTTGACATCGATGCTGTATTTCGCCTTGAAAGCAGCGATCAGGTCGCCATAACCGCACCAGTTGTGGGGCAGAGCGATGGTGGTCAGCGTGCCTTCCTTCTTGGCGGCGGCGATCAGGTCTGCGCTCGGTTCAGCAGCAGCGATTGCGGTCGAAGTTACGAGCATCGCAGTCGAGAGCGTCAGAAGACGATGAATTTTCGAGATCACTGGTATTCCTCCTTTTGGGTTTTCAGTGTCTGGCGTTGCTGTTAATGACGTTGCATGAAGGTTGTGTGACGGGTTCCAATGGGTTGCGTCTCCTGAAAACACCGGGAATTACTTCTATCCGCCGATGATGACAGACTCTGTCTTGCTGGCCGATCCTCAGCTTGTGTTTTATACTTTCCTTTCCTCCTAACCTAGCTTGCGGAACAGCCTTGTTTGTTCGAACAGGCCTTCGAGCGTTTTCATGCGTTCACTCGCCTCGTCCCAGGTCGAGCTTTGCACGGCTTCGATCAGGGCCTCGACGATAAACAGGGTGACGACGGAGGAATCCCAAGCTGAAGGTGCTTCGATTTGCACGCGAAAAGTGTGCTTTGCATATTTGACGGCAGGGGTCGCCCATTGGTCGGTGAAGACGATGATCTCAGCCCCGCTACGGCGAGCGGCGGCGGCGAGGCTAACCATTTCCTGCTCATAGCGTCTGATATCGAAGATCACGAGCAGGTCGCCGGCGTTCATGTTCAGAACATATTGCGGCCAGGAACTGGAATTGGAGGAGAGCAAGGTCGTGTTCGGGCGGATGACCTGCATATGGGTGAAGAAATATTCCGCAAGCGCGCCGGTGATGCGTCCACCGACGAAATAAAGCCCGCGCTTGCGCTCCGACAGCAGTGCAGCGACGCTATCGAAGGTTGCCGCATCGATGTCGGCCAGCGTCTGACGGAGATTGCCCATAATGGCATCTGCGAAGCGATTGAGAATATGTGTCCCGGGAGCATTGGATGCCCACCGGTCATGTTTGGTCAGCGGGTTCGAGATCGTCGCCTCGACCTCCTGATGGAGGCGCGACTGAAAGTCCGGATAACCTTTGAAACCGAGTTTCTGCACCATCCGCGCCACGGTCGGCGTGGAAACACGCGCATTTTCGGCCACCGTCGTAATGCTGCCCAACCCGGAAACGGGATAGTTGTCGAGCAGGCTCTTGGCGAGCTGCTTTTCGGCGCGCGTCAGCCCGTCAAATTGGGCATTGATTACGTCCGAAACTGTTTTCGACGCATTGCTCACTCGATTTTTGCTCCCCGGGCCGGTCTGATGCCAGTCTCCTAGAGGGAATATAACTACGCTGTCACATTTCGAGTCAATGTCACAAATGAAGAAATAATTTCAGTTCCTAGTTGACAGTCGCCGAAACCTGAAGAATTCTTTTCTTATAAAGATTTTATTAAGAGGGGTAGGGCGCCTTGATGCTTGCCGGGCAAGGCATTCTGACGGAAGCCGATGGCGATTGCGTCGCGGTCGAACGACCGGATGGAAAAAGCGCGGTTTTGATTATCTGCGAACATGCTTCGCGCACGCTGCCCCAACATTTCGGCGATCTCGGCCTTTCGGCCGAAGCGCTTTCCAGCCATATCGCCTGGGACCCCGGCGCGCTGGCTGTCGCTAGGAAGATGTCTGGCAGCCTCGATGCCACGTTGGTTTACCAACGCTTCTCGCGGTTGGTCTATGACTGCAACCGTCCGCCGGAAAGCGCAGGCGCCATGCCGGAAATCAGCGAGATCTATACGATTCCCGGCAACCAGCACCTGCAGGCCGCTGACCGGCAGGCACGCACCGACGCTCTCTATGTGCCGTTCCATGACCGCATTCGCACTCTTCTGAAAGAGCGTCGGGCGAGGGCGCAAAAAACCGTGCTTGTGACCGTTCACAGTTTTACGCCTGTGTACAATGGCAAGCAGCGGGCAGTGGAGCTCGGTATTTTGCACGATGAAGACCGCTGGCTGGCCGACCGCATGCTTGATGCGGCGGCCAACGCGCCGCTCTATCGTACTGAACGAAACCAGCCTTACGGGCCGGAAGACGGCGTGACCCATACGCTCAAGCTGCATGGGCTCGCCAATGGCTTGCATAACGTTATGATCGAGGTCCGCAACGACCTCATCGCAGATGACATCGGCCGAGGGGTCGTGGCCGATTATCTGACAGGGCTTATCCAGAGCAGTCTGGAAACCTGAGCATAGAAAGAAAAGACCCCGGGGAGCAGTTCAACTGCATTCGGGCCGCATGGCAAAAGCCAGCGGCGCATGTGGCACATGGTGGCCCGCAATTCCGTGGGCGACCAGGTTTTAGGGGGAATGACATGTCTGATTACACAGAGTTGGACAAGAAGCAGGACGTGCATATTCTGCACTCCATGGGCTATGCCCAGGAGTTGGAACGGCGCATGAGCTCGTTCTCGAACTTTGCCGTATCCTTTTCCATTATTTGCATTCTTTCGGGTGGCATCAATTCTCTTGCTCAGGCAACGTCAGGCGCAGGCGGTGCCGCGATCGGCATCGGCTGGCCAGTCGGATGTTTTATTTCGCTGGTCTTTGCCGTGGCAATGGCGCAGATCAGCTCGGCCTATCCGACTGCGGGCGGCCTCTATCACTGGGGTTCGATCCTCGGCAATCGCTTCACCGGCTGGCTGACCGCATGGTTCAACCTGCTCGGTCTCGTTACCGTGCTCGGCGCGATCAATGTCGGCACCTATTATTTCTTCGTCGGTGCCTTCGGTGGCTATTTCGGTATGGCCGATACGACTTTGATCCGTATCCTGTTCCTAGTGGTCATCACCGGCCTTCAGGCTCTGGTAAATCATATGGGCATCGGACTGACGGCAAAGCTCACCGACTTCTCCGGCTATCTGATCTTCGCGACCTCGATCGCACTGGCGGTCGTGTGCCTGATCGCTGCGCCGTCCTACGATTTCGCACGGCTCTTCACCTTCACGAACTATTCGGGTGTGGCGACGATCGCCGCCGATGGGTCGGCGACCGGTGCACCGGTCTGGCCGCAGGTTTCCACCTTCTGGGTCTTTGCCCTCGGCCTCCTGCTGCCGATCTACACGATCACCGGCTATGACGCCTCGGCGCATACCTCGGAGGAAACGGTAAAGGCTGCACATTCTGTTCCGCGCGGCATGGTAGCCTCCGTGCTCTGGTCGGCACTGTTTGGCTATATCATGCTGTGCGCGTTCGTTCTGATGCTCCCGAACATGGACGATGCCGCAAAGCAGGGCTGGAACGTGTTCTTCTGGGCGATGGATGCTCAGGTGAACCCCGTCGTCAAGGACATCCTCTATCTCCTGATCTTCGTCAGCCAGTGGCTGTGCGGCCTTGCAACGGTCACCTCGGTATCGCGCATGATCTTTGCGTTCTCGCGTGACGGCGGTCTGCCGGCATCGAAGGCGCTCTCCAGGGTCAGCCCGAAACACCGCACGCCGGTTTCCGCCATCTGGACCGGCTCGATCCTTTCGGTGCTGTTCGTCTGGGGGTCTTCGCTGGTATCGATCGGCGATACGCCTGTTTATACCATCGTCGTTTCCTGCACCGTCATCTTCCTCTTCTTCTCCTTCGCGATCCCGATCACGCTCGGCCTCTTCGCTTGGGGCACCTCGAAGTGGGACAAGATGGGTCCGTGGAACCTCGGCGAAGGCGTGTTCAAGCTTTTTGCCGTGCTGAGCATCATCTCGATGATCGTGATCTTCCTTCTCGGCATTCAGCCGCCGAATGACTGGGCCGGTATCATCACCGTCGGCTTCCTTGTCCTGACCGCAATTGTCTGGTTCGGCTTCGAGCAGCGACGTTTCAAGGGACCGCCGATCGGCGATGCGATCGCCAACCGCAAGGCCGAAATCGCAGCGGCGGAAGCTGCCGTCGGCGAGAAGTAAGTACAGGCCGATCTCTTCAACCCTTGGGGTCGCAAGCCTGCGACCCCTTCACCGGCAAGGACAAGGCTGCAGAGCGCGGGCTAGCCGCCGTGCGGTATCGTTCGACAGGCCGATGTTTCAATTCTTTGTTCAGGCGGACCAAATCATGAGCAGCAGCTATACGTTCGACGACCTCAGACGAGATGTGGCCGAAGGGCGCATCGATACGGTTCTGGCATGTCAGGTGGACATGCAGGGCCGCTTGATGGGCAAACGCTTCCAGGCGGAGTTCTTCGTAGAGAGTGCCTGGAAGGAAACGCATAGCTGCAACTATCTTCAGGCGACGGACCTCGAAATGGAGACCGTCTCCGGCTACAAGTCTACGAGTTGGGAGAAGGGCTATGGCGACTATACGATGAAGCCGGATCTCGCCACCCTCCGCCGTGTTCCCTGGCTGGAGGGCACGGCGCTGGTGCTTTGCGACGTGCTCGACCATCACACCCATGAAGAGGTGGCGCATTCGCCGCGCGCCATCCTCAAGAAGCAGGTCGGGCGGCTGGAAGCGATGGGAATGAAGGCCTTCATGGCCTCCGAACTTGAGTTCTTCCTGTTCGACCAGACCTATGACAGCGCCCGCGAGTCGGGCTATCGCAACCTGCATCTCGCCAGCGGCTACAACGAGGACTATCACATCTTCCAGACCACCAAGGAAGAGGATGTGATGCGGGCGATCCGCAAGGGCTTGCAGGGCGCCGACATTCCGGTCGAGAATTCCAAGGGCGAGGCGTCGGCGGGGCAGGAGGAAATCAATGTCCGCTATGCCGACGCGCTGACCATGGCGGACCGTCATGCGATCATCAAAAACGGCTGCAAGGAAATCGCCTGGTCGAAGGGCAAGGCGATCACTTTCCTCGCGAAATGGAACTACAATTCCGCAGGCAGCTCCTCGCATATTCACCAGTCGCTCTGGAGTGCCGACGGCAAGACGCCGCTGTTCTTCGACAAGGAACAAGAGCATGGCATGACGCTGCTGATGAAGCACTACGTCGCCGGCCTTCTGACGCATGCCAGCGAGATCACCTATTTCCTCGCGCCTTACATCAATTCCTACAAGCGTTTCGTGGCGGGCACCTTCGCGCCCACCAAGGCGATCTGGAGCACCGACAATCGCACGGCGGGCTATCGTCTCTGCGGTGCCGAAACCAAGGGAATCCGCATCGAATGCCGCGTCGGCGGCTCCGATCTCAATCCCTATCTCGCCTTTGCGGCGCTGATCGCTGCCGGTCTCGACGGCATCGAAAACAAGCTTGAACTGGAAGCACCTTTCGTGGGAGACGCCTATGGTGCCCGCGAGGTTCGCGAAATTCCGCGCACGCTGCGAGACGCCGCGGTTGCGCTGAGCGGCTCCGAGATGCTGCGCGCGGCCTTCGGCGACGATGTCATCGATCACTACACCCGCGCTGCCGAATGGGAGCAGGAAGAATATGATCGCCGCGTCACCGATTGGGAGGTGGCGAGAGGATTCGAAAGAGCGTAAGCCTTGCTGCGGGTTTTGATCTCTGCCTGATTTTCGTCGTCAGACGCGGGCAGGGAGGTGGCTGCGATAAATCGCTTCTTTTGGCCACGTGAGCTCTTGGCGTACTTTCGCGGCGGTCAGTCGAGAATATATTCGTGACCATTAAAACAGGATTTCGATCATGACCATGATCACATGCGTGTCCCCGGTAAACGGGGAGGTTTATGCGGAGCGTCCGGCGTTGTCGCTGGATGCGGCCAAGGAAGCGGTGGCCCGCGCCCGCAAGGCGCAGAAGGATTGGGCGCGCCGCCCGCTGGAAGACCGCGTCCAGCTCGTATTGAAGGGTGCTGCCCGTCTCAACGAGATGGCCGATGTCGTCGTGCCGGAGCTCGCATGGCAGATGGGCCGCCCGGTCAAATACGGCGGCGAGTATCGCGGCTTCAACGAGCGCTCGAATTACGTGGCTTCGATCGCGGCCGATGCCTTGTCGCCGATGGTGGTGGAAGACAGCGCGAATTTCGCGCGTCGTATCGAACGCGAGCCCCATGGCGTCGTGTTCGTCATCGCGCCCTGGAACTATCCTTATATGACGGCGATCAACACGGTCGCCCCGGCGCTGATGGCCGGCAATACCGTTATTCTGAAGCATGCCAGCCAGACGCTTCTGGTTGGTGAGCGACTGGTTCAGGCTTTCGTCGAGGCCGGCGTTCCGGCCGATGTCTTCCAGAACGTCTATCTCGACCATGAGACGACGTCGGCTCTGATCGGCGCCGGCAGCTTCAACTTCGTCAACTTCACCGGCTCGGTCGAAGGCGGGCGATCGATCGAACGCGCTGCCGCAGGCACCTTCACCAGCCTTGGTCTCGAACTTGGCGGCAAGGATCCGGGCTATGTCATGGAGGATGCCGACCTGGACGCTGCCGTCGACACCCTCATGGACGGTGCCACCTACAATTCCGGCCAATGCTGCTGCGGCATCGAGCGCATCTATGTGCATGAGTCGCTTTACGACGCCTTCGTCGAGAAGTCGGTCGCCTGGGTGTCGAACTACAAGCTCGGCAACCCGCTCGATCCGGAGACCACGCTTGGCCCGATGGCGCACAAGCGTTTCGCCAAGGTGGTGCGCGAGCAGATTTCCGATGCCGTTGCCAAGGGTGCCAAGGCGCTCGTCGATCCCAAGCTTTTCCCGGCCGATGATGGCGGCGCTTATCTTGCGCCGCAGATCCTCGTCGACGTCGATCATTCCATGGCCTTCATGCGCGAAGAAACCTTCGGCCCCGCCGTCGGTATCATGAAGGTGAAGAGCGACGCTGAAGCGCTGGAACTGATGAATGACAGCCCTTATGGTCTGACGGCCTCGCTCTGGACCAAGGATGTCGAGCGTGCCTCGCGGATCGGCCGTGACATCGAGACCGGCACCGTCTTCATGAACCGCGCCGACTATCTCGACCCGGCATTGTGCTGGACCGGCGTCAAGGAAACGGGCCGTGGCGGCTCCCTGTCCATAATCGGTTTTCACAACCTGACGCGCCCGAAATCCTACCATTTGAAGAAGGTAACAGCATGAGCAATATCTCAGCCAATTGGAGCTATCCCACCGCCGTCAAGCTCGGCCGCGGCCGGATCACGGAACTGGCGGATGCCTGCAAAAGCCTGGGCATCAAGAAGCCGCTCCTGATCACCGACCGAGGGCTCGCCTCGATGGCGATCACCAAGACGGCGCTGGATATTCTCGAAGACGCCGGCCTTGGCCGTGCCATCTTCGCCGATGTCGATCCGAACCCGAACGAGAAGAATCTCGATGCCGGCGTGAAGGCGTTCAAGGATGGCGGTCATGACGGCGTCGTCGCTTTTGGCGGCGGCTCGGGCCTCGATCTCGGCAAGTGCGTTGCCTTTATGGCCGGTCAGACACGGCCCGTCTGGGATTTCGAGGATATTGGCGATTGGTGGACCCGCGCCAATGTCGAGGGCATCGCTCCGATCGTCGCCGTGCCGACGACTGCCGGCACCGGCTCTGAAGTCGGCCGCGCCAGTGTCATCACCAATTCTGAAACGCATGTGAAGAAGATTATCTTCCATCCGAAGTTCCTGCCGGGCGTTGTCATTTCCGATCCGGAGCTGACCGTTGGCATGCCGAAGGTCATTACCGCCGGGACAGGAATGGATGCGTTTGCCCATTGCCTGGAGGCCTATTCCTCACCCTTTTATCATCCGATGTCCGCCGGCATCGCGCTGGAAGGCATGCGGCTGGTCAAGGAGTTCCTGCCGCGCGCCTATAGGGAAGGGACCGACCTCGAAGCTCGTGCCAACATGATGAGCGCCGCCGCCATGGGTGCGGTCGCGTTCCAGAAGGGCCTTGGCGCCATTCATGCGCTGTCGCATCCGATCGGCGCCGTCTACAACACGCATCACGGCATGACCAATGCTGTCGTCATGCCCCCCGTTCTGCGCTTCAATCGCAAAGCCATCGAGGAGAAGATTGCGCGTGCCGCTGCCTATCTCGGCATCTCCGGCGGTTTCGACGGTTTCTACGACTATGTATTGAAACTGCGCGCCGATCTCGGCGTTCCCGAAAGCCTCTCGGCTATGGGCATTGCGCCCGATCGCATCGATGAGCTTTCGGCCATGGCAATCGAAGATCCAAGCGCCGGCGGCAATCCTGTGGCAATGACGCTGGAAAACACCAAGGCGCTGTTCCGCGACTGCTTCTAGGTATATTGCCGAGGTTTTCGATCGTGCCGCGAGATGATTGCGGCACGATTTTTTATGCTTGTTTGGCAGGTCGACGATCGCATCCTCATCGGCAGGCGGTGTGCCGATGGGGCAGTCGGTTAAGTCGGCCCATGCAACATCTTAATGCCCGAAACGCGCCGTTAGGGCTTTATTAACCATATCTCGAAACAATACGTTAACTGCACCAATGAGTCAGATGGTGCTGAAAAGAGCGATGTTCGTGCTCACCGCCATCTTGCCGGAGACCGACTATGCCAGTTATCACATTTGCAAATACGAAGGGTGGGGCGGGGAAGACGACTGCGGTTTTGCTGTTGTCCACCGAACTGGCGAGACGCGGCTACCGCGTCACCATCCTTGACGCCGACCCGCAGCATTGGATTTCGCACTGGTACGAGATTTCCGGCAACCGTGTTCCCAACATCTCGGTCATCGATTTCGTCACCAGCGCGTCGTTGCCTGTGCATCTTTCCGAAAACAGTGCGACGGACTATTTCATCCTGGACTTGCCGGGCGCTCGCACGCCGCTGTTGGCAACGGCGCTCGGTCTCTCCGATCATGTGCTCATACCAATCCAGGGCTGCGCGATGGATGCGCGGGGCGGAGCGCAGGTGCTGGAACTGCTGCAATATCTGGAACAGCGGGCGGGCATCCGCATCAATCATTCGGTCGTTCTGACCCGCGTCAATTCGATGGTGACGACCAGAGCGCTGCAGGTGGTCAAAGCGCTGCTGTCCGAGCGGAGTGTTACGGTTCTCGAAACGCCGATCATCGAACGCTCCGCTTTCCGCGATATCTTCGATTGTGGCGGGACGCTCTATACGATGGATCCGAGCCGGGTCAGCAATCTGGACAAGGCTCAGGAAAACGCCCGGGTCTTTGCCGAGGAGATGATGCGGCTCGTGCCGACCCGGCTTACAGCTTCGGCCCGCAGCGCCGGCCATGAGGCGATCCGCAGCGCCGCATAAGTTATTCTCGCAATATAAAGGCCGCCGGATAAGCCTATCCGGCGGCCTTGTCATTTCTCAAACGCGATCAATCGACGAATTCGACCACCACACCCGGCTTGACCATCTTGGCAAGTTCGGTCGCATCCCAATTGGTCAGGCGCACGCAGCCATGGCTCTGCGACTTGCCGATCTTCGAAGGATCTGGGGTGCCGTGAATGCCATAGGTCGGCTTCGACAGCGCCATCCAGACAACGCCGACCGGGCCGTTGGGGCCGGGCGGAATGTCGAGGATCTTGTCGTTGGCACCCTGCTTGAAATTGATCTTTGGATTGTACGTGTAGCCCGGATTGAAGGCGACACGCTCGACCGTGACCGTGCCGGATGGCGAGGGCGTGTCGGTCGAACCAATGCTGGCAGGATAGGCGGCGATCAGGGCGCCGCTGGCGTCATAGGCGAAAACCTGCTTGCGGCCCTTGTCGGCCAGAATCTTGGCAACGGTGCCGGTCTTGCCGGGTCCGGTGTTGACCACTTTGATCGTGGTGCCGGGAACCGTGAAGTCGACACCGGGATTGAGTTCCTTCAGATAGCCTTCATCCATATGGAAGCGTTCGGCCAGCATTTCCGTGGTCGACGTATAGCCGAGCGACGGCATCTGTGCTTTCTCGGCATAGTCTTCAGGGATCGATGCAACATAGGGGCCGGCGGCATCGGCAGGCGTGATCGTGTAGTTGATGATCGGCATCCCGCCCGACAAGCGCAGTTGTTCGAGGATCGAATCCGTGTCGTTGGGGTTCAGCGTCTGACCGGTCATCTGCTGGTAGGCATAGATCGCCTTGGTGACGTTAGCGCCCATACGGCCATCGATCGCACCCGGAGAAATGCCCTGGCGGGAGAGGAAGACCTCAAGCGCCGTGATCTCCATCTTCGACTTGCCCTTCAGGGTAATGACGGGCTCGGCAGGCGTCTTGCGTTCGATGGCAGGTGCCTGGTCCTGCGGATCGATCGAGGCATAGTCATTGCCGTTCGAATTCTGAGATTGGCCGCTCACGTCCGGCAGCGGTTGATTGTCGAGCGGCTCTCGCTGGATGCTGCCGTCCCGCGAAATGCCGCTGGTGACGACGCCGCGATCCTGCGGCTGGCCATAGCCGTCGTCGACATAGCCACCGTCATTCCCGTAGTCGTTGCTCCGATATTGGCGATAGTCGCGATAGCCGCCGTTGGTGGAAAGCTGCGTGTCGCCATATCGGTTGCCGTCGCCGTAGCCATCGTCGTTGTAAACGTCGCGGCGGGGCGCGCGCGGATAATAGGTGCTGGCTCGCATTTCGGTGGCGACGACGTTGCCGTAGCGATCGATCAACACACGATGGCCACGCCCGTCGCGGGCTACGGTCACGACACCTTGTCCCGGATATTGATCGAGAATTCGTCCGTCGGGGGTCACCAGAACAGTGTCGTTCCCGCCGCGATAATATTGCGCCTGCGCATTGGTCAATGCGAGAGCAGATGCTGCGGCTGTCAAAGCCAGCGTAAGGCTGAATTTCAGGAACCGGTTCACGTCTGTCGAATCCTCGGATGGTGGCTGAGCCGACACACACATGGCAATTTTGACGCCAGTGTGGAATTTGAATGTATCATGCTGAATAAAAGATAAAAATTTGTGTGATCAAGGCGTCAAGTTAACGTTCAGTAAGACAAACCACCATTTAATTTCGGCTTGTGCCGTTTCGAGCCACTTTGATGAGGATGGTCGATCGGGAGCCCACGAGGGAGGATTGCAGGAAATGATGGACTTTGCCGCAGCCAAGGGACCGAAACTGACGCTGGATGAGAGCTCCGTGCTGGACATCGGCGCCTGCATCGTCAACGGCAACAATCTCGCGCCCGGACGCGCCATACCGGATGATGGTGATCCGCGCATCGATCATTCGCTCGAGGGATTTCTCTTCACCTGCGGTCCGGATCATATCCGCCATCCCGAACCTATGTTTGGAGCTTTCGAGGGCAAGCGCTATCCGCTGCATGGCTCCTTTTCCTCGCATCCTGCCAAGATCCTATGGACCAGGTTCGAGAACGGCAATGCGGAGTGCCGCGCCGATATCGATATCGTCACCGCCGAACGCCGCACGGCGCGGCTGGAGCGACATTGGCGTATCGACGGCGCGACAGGCGAGGTTTTTCTCTCGGACCGCGTCGTCAATACCAGCATCGAGGCGATGCCGGTCTTCCTGATGTACCATATGAATGTCGGCGGCAAATGGTTCGATGACGGCGTGCGGCTCTCTGGCCAGATGCTGGAGAACGGCGGCTTCCCGTGGACTTTCGGCGAGGAACTGGGCGGTCTTTTCTGCGTGCCGGCAACCGCGAAGGGTGAGGATTGGTCCGAAATATGCCTCGGGCCGATCGCGGCCATTGGCGGCAAATCGCTGCGAGTCCGCTTCGGCAGGGATACGCTGCCGTTTCTGCAGGTCTGGCGCAACCAGCGCGCGCCGGCTGACGTCCTCGGCATCGAGCCCGTTTCGCATCGCTGGGTCTCACGCGCCGAGCTGGAGGAGGCGGGTGAGTTCAATATTCTTCAGCCTGGGGAAGCCAGGAGTTTCGCGCTCAATTTTGCCTTCGTCTGACGGGCTTGAATCGGTTGACGCTTGCCCCATGGCGGCGTAGACCATGGCCCTCGGCTTCACAGAGGAAATGAACCATGGATATCCGCCCGATCGATGACGAATACTCGGTTTCCGGCCAGATCACCCTGGAGGATCTCGATCAGATCAAGGCCATGGGTTTCAACTCGATCGTCTGCCATCGCCCGGACAATGAGAGCCCGGATCAGACGCCGTTTTCCGTCATCGAAGCCCGCGCCAAGGAACTTGGCCTCGAAATCGCGCATGTGCCTGTCGGACCGATGGGCGTGACCGAAGAGGCCGTGCAGGGCATGGTCGACGCGCTCGACGAGTTCCCCCGGCCGATGCTCGGCTATTGCCGCTCCGGCGCGCGCTCGACCGCGATCTATCAGAAGACGCATCATATTCGCGGCTGAGCGACTACAATCAGACATGCAAGAGATCGAGGGCGTTGCCGATGGGCAGCGCCCGGTTTGTTACCCGTCACAGCACAACATCAGGAGAGAAGCATGAGCATCAAGCGTATCGACGTCGGAACCCGTATGAGCGGCGCTGTCATCCATGGCAACACCGTCTATCTCGCCGGCCAGGTTGGTGAAGGCGAAAGCGTTACGGATCAGTGCAAGTCGGCACTCGCCGAAGTCGACCGCCTGTTGGCTGCCGCCGGCAGCAACAAGTCGAAGATACTGCAGACGATCATCTATCTCTCCGACATCGCCTATTTCGCCGAAATGAACGCCGCCTGGGAAGCCTGGGTCGATCCGGCCAACACGCCGGCCCGCGCCACCAGCGAAGCCAAGCTCGCTGCCCCGAAATACAAGGTCGAGTTCATCGTCACCGCCGCAATCGACTAATCTCCGATTTGACGTATTTTTCAAAAGCCGGTGAGGGCGCTCTCACCGGCTTTTTGTTTGCGAAATTTCCGTCAGCGTCCGTGAGGGTGTGATCGCCTCGGGATCGAGCACGATCTCAATGATCGCCGGCTTGCCGCTGGCGCGCGCGCGTTCAAAGGCAGGGCCGAATTCTTCCGTCGCCTTTACCGTCTCGCCATGGCCGCCATAGGCACGGGCAAAGGCCGCGAAATCCGGATTGCTGAGCGTCGTTGCGCTGACGCGGCCGGGATATTCCCGCTCCTGATGCATGCGGATGGTACCGTACATGCCGTTGTTGATGACCAGCGCGATCAAAGGCAGGTGATATTGCACGGCGGTCGCGAATTCCTGTCCGTGCATCATGAAACAGCCATCGCCAGCAAAGCAGATCACCTCGCGTTCGGGAAAGAGCTGTTTGGCGGCAACCGCCGCAGGCAGGCCGTAGCCCATGGAGCCCGAGGTAGGGGCGGCCTGGGTGTTGAAGCGGCGAAAGCGATGGAAGCGGTGCAGCCAGGTCGCGTAGTTGCCGGCTCCATTGGTGAAAATTGCATCGGGCGCGGTATGGGCCTCGATCCAGTCCATGATCCGGCCCATATGCACGGCGCCGGGGCTTTTCTCCGGCGTCGCCGACCAGGCGAGATAGGCGGCATGCATGCGCTCGGTCCGCTCGGCCCAACGCAGTTCTGCCGGGGCTTCCCAATCGGCAAGCGCTGCCACCAAATCGGCGGGGCTGGCGCAGATCGCCAGATCGGGACGATAGACGCGGCCGAGTTCGGACGGATCGGGATGGACGTGCACAAGCTGCTGGCGCGGGTAGGGGATATCGACCAGCGTATAGCCGGACGATGGCATCTCGGAAAGGCGTCCGCCAAGAAGGATCAGCAGATCCGCTTCCTTGATCTCCTTTGCCAGCGCCGGATTGATGCCGATACCGACATCGCCGGCGTAGCTCGGATGCAGATGATCGAACAGCATCTGGCGGCGGAAGGAGCAGCCGACCGGCAGCTTGAAGCGCTCGGCGAAATTTCTGACGTTCGCGACCGCGTCCTCGTCCCAGCGCGTGCCGCCGAGGATGATCATAGGGCGTTCGGCCGCGATCAGACGCTGATGGAGATCGTCCATCTGGTCGCGGCCCGGATGGGCGGCTACCGGCATGTAGCGCTTGGCATGCGGCGCTTCGACCTCGTCGCGCAGCATGTCTTCGGGCAGGGTCAGTACGACGGGGCCGGGTCGGCCCGATGTCGCAACGGCGAAGGCGCGGGTGACGAATTCCGGAATGCGGGCGGCATCGTCAATCTCGCCGACCCATTTGGCGAATTCGGTAAAGGCGCGGCGGAACTCCACCTCCTGGAAGGCTTCGCGCTCGCGCGCATCGCGCTGCACTTGGCCGATGAAGAGGATCATTGGGATCGAATCCTGTCTGGCAATATGGAGGCCGGCAGAGGCGTTGGTCGCACCCGGACCACGGGTCACAATGCAGACGCCGGGCTCACCCGTCAGCCGGCCCCAGGCATCGGCCATCATCGCCGCGCCGCCCTCCTGCCGGCAGACGAGCACGTCGATATCGCTGTCATGCAGCGCGTCGAGCACGGCAAGAAAGCTCTCGCCCGGCACGCAGGAAATGCGCTGGACGCCATTTGCCTTCAGGGCTTCGACGATAAGCTGGCCGCCGGTGCGATTCATGGTTTTGCCCTTCCTTCCAGTTCCGCCAATTCGGCGAGGACCTCCTCCTGATGTTCACCAAGACGCGGGCTTGGCCGCATATAGGTCAGCGGCGTTTCCGACAGCACGACCGGTGTACGCACGCTAGGAATGACGGTGCCGGCGGCATCCTCGAGGTCGATCCGTAGGCTGCGCGCCGCAATCTGCGGGTCCGCGAACATGTCTTCGATGGTGTTGATCGCGCCGGCCGGCACCGCATTGTCCTCGCAGGCTTTCAGCAGATCGGCCTTCTTCCAGGAAAGCGTTTTCGCCGAGATGAAAGCGCGGACGTCATCGCGATGGGCGACGCGAGCCTTGTTCGTGGCATAGCGCTCGTCGTCCGCATGGGTCTCAATGCCGAGAATTGCGCAGAGACGGCGGAACTGTCCGTCATTGCCGACGGCAAGGATCAGGTAGCCATCTGATGTCGGCACGACCTCATAGGGCGAAATATTGGGGTGCGCATTGCCGAGGCGCGTCGGAGCCTTGCCGGAAACCAGGTAGTTCATGTTTTGATTGGCGAGCACGGCGGATTGCACGTCGAGCAGCGCCATATCGACAAGCTGGCCTTCGCCGGTCTTCAGCGCATGGATCAGGGCGGCTTCTATCGCGGAGACCGCATAGATACCGGTGAAGATATCGGCAATCGCAACGCCTGCTTTCATCGGTTGCCCGTCCGGCTCGCCCGTGATCGACATGAAGCCGGACATGCCCTGGACGATATAGTCATAGCCTGCAAGAGCGGCATAGGGACCGGTCTGGCCGAAGCCGGTGATCGAACAATAGACCAGTTTGGGATTGATCTTCCTCAAGCTTTCATAGTCGAGCCCATATTTGACCAGGCCGCCAAGCTTGAAATTCTCGATCAGCACATCGGCAGTCATGACCAGCCGACGAACAAGGTCTTGGCCCTCTTCAGTTTTGAGATCGGCGACGACGGAACGCTTGCCGCGATTGGCGGAGTGGTAATAGGCGGCCGAAAGGTTTTTCCCATCCTTGCCCTCGACGAAAGGCGGCCCCCAGTGGCGCGTATCGTCGCCTCCATCGGGATTCTCGACCTTTATGACATCGGCGCCGAGATCGGCCAGCATCTGCCCAGCCCAGGGACCGGCAAGAACGCGGGCCAGTTCGATGACGCGAATGCCGGAAAGCGGCGGTTTCTTGGTCCTATGATCGGTCATGTCGGTCCAGACGGGCGGCTACGGCGCGAAAGTGCTTTCAGATGTATCGGATACGGGCTTGGAAGCAAAGCGCCGCTCGCGCCAGAGAATATAAAGGCCGGAGGCGATGATGATGAATATCCCGATCCACTTGATCATATCCGGGAAGTTGTCGAAGACCAGCCAACCGAAGATCGTCGCCGAGACGATCTCGAAATATTGCAGCGGCGCCAGCGTCGAGGCTGGCGCTGCGCGATAGGCGTGGACAGTAAGAATACCGGTGCGGCGGTGAGGCCGACGCCGAGGAGATAGAGCATCGCAGTGCCGTCGGGGATGACCGAATCGATGATCGGCGAGCCCGTGCCCCGTCCGATCGAGAGCAGGATGAGGCAGATCACCATGCCCCAGAGACCGGTTTGAAACTGCATCGGCCAAGCATCCTCGCTGTGCGAGACGACGCGCGTAATCATCACATAGACGGCGATGCAGAGTGCGGTGACGACGGGCAGCAGAGCGACGAAGCCGACTTCCTGGAAACTCGGCTGAATGATCAGCATCGCGCCGAAGAAGCCGACGGCGCAAGCCGTATAACGCCGCCAGCCGATCGTCTCCTTCAGGAAGATGCTGCTGAGGATGGTCAGCATGATCGGTTCCACGAAGAAAATGGCGATGGCGTCGGCCACTTCCATAACTTGCAGCGTCGTCACGAAGGAGATCATCGACAGCGTCAGCACGGCAGCGCGGATGGCATGCACCCCGCTGCGACGCAGCGACCATGTGCCCCATTGGCCGAGCATAGCCATCATCGGCAGCGCAAACAGCCATTGAAAGATGAAGCGGGCGGCGGTGACCTCCGCCGGTGGAATCGTAACCGCGGCAAGCTTTGAGAAGATATCGATGATCGGCGAGAGGACGACTGACAGGAACATCATCAACAGGCCGAATGTCAGCTCCGATTGATGCAAACGGGGCCGGGAACTGCCGATGGCATTCATTCGAACATTCCTTTGGGAATCAGAGCTTTGCGGTGACTTGCTGACACCAGTCGGCAAAATCCGAAATGGCTGCGGCCGCGCCGATCTCGTTCAGAGTCTCATGCCGCATGTCCGGGTGAATGGTCATGTTGATATGCGAGAATCCTGCCTTGTTCAAATGGTTTGACAGCCAGGAAATCGCTTTTCCATTGTTCGTCGCCGGGTCATGCCCGCCGCCGGTGAGATGGATCGGCATGTCGCGTCGGAGCCGATCGAGATGGGTCCTTTGTGGCGCGCGGAAGGTCAGTTCGAAAATATCCAGCCACAGCGAGACCGAGGCATCGAAGCCGCAGAGCGGGTCGGCGATGTACTTATCCACCTGGTCCGGAATACGCGACAGCCAATCGAACTCGGTGCGGCGGTTCGCAATCGATTGGCCCCAGGCGCCGAAGGTCAGCTTCGGTAGCAGTCCGCTGGGGACATCCGAACCCTTCAGAATGCGTTCCGCTTTCAGGATGACCTGTGCCGCGCGCCCGGCGAGGCCGGCATTGAAATTCGAATTCCAAACCGTGACGGCGTCGAACTTGTCGGGATGCGTCACCGCCACATTGAGGCTGATCAGCCCGCCCATGGAGTGGCCGAAGAGAATGACCGGCAGGCCGGGGTGGGCGGCGGCAGCAAGCTCGCGGATCGCCAGCACATCGGCAATGACCGTCTCGACGCCGTTGCGCCTTGCGAAGCGGCCGAGTGGCGCATCTGCAGCCGTCGTTTCGCCGTGGCCGCGATGATCGTGAGCGTAGACGTGAAAGCCATGCGCCGCCATCGCCTCGGCGAAGCGTTCGTAGCGACGGGAATGTTCGGCAAGGCCGTGACTGATGAGAAGCACGCCGCGCGCACCGCCCGCGGCCGGCGCATGATGATAGGCGAGTGTCGCACCCGTCGGACTGTCCAGATGCCTTGTTTCGGCAAACATGATGCACGTTTCCTCCCCAACCGGACGAAAGGTCATCGCTGCCGCGATTGCAATGCGCCGCGCGTGATGCTCACAGAAATAAATCTTTTTGGCTTTGCGATTGAGGGTTGCGTGCCGCCGATCAAACTGCTTATTTGTTCTCATATTGTTCTGCTTTTTTTTGGAGGTATCGAATGAGGCCTTGGCTTCAAGGGTTTGCAGTTGCGGTTCTGACTGCGGTGGTGATGGCGACGAGCGCGGTGGCGCAGGAGAGTAATCGCGGCCGCACGCGATTTATTCTGGCGGCCAGTTGGGAACCCGCGTTCTGCGCGACGAACCAGAAGAAGGCGGAATGCCAAAATCAATCACCCGGTAATTTCGACGCCAAGAATTTTTCGCTGCATGGTCTCTGGCCAATGCGGCAGGAATATTGCGATGTTGCCGACGATCTGAAGCAGTCCGATCGCAGCCGCGATTGGAAGGACCTACCGGCTGTTCAACTGTCGGCAGAAACGAAGGCATCGCTGGATAAAGTCATGCCCGGCACGCAATCCGGTCTGGAGCGGCATGAGTGGATCAAACACGGCAGTTGCACCAAGCTCAGCGCCGATGATTATTTCGGGACTGCGGTGGGGTTGATCGATGAACTCAACGCTTCCGCCGTGCGCGATCTTTTCGCGCAGAATATCGGCAAGACGCTCGATGCTGCAGCCATCAAGGCGGCTTTCGACAAAAGTTTTGGCGAGGGTGCCAGCGACCGCGTGAAGATGAGCTGCCGCCAGGTCGGCAAGGTTCGCGTGATCTCGGAACTGACGATCGGCCTGTCGGAAGACGCCATCCAGCCATCGCCAGACGGCGAGCCGCGGCTCGAGCAACTGATCCAGAGCGCCGGCAGAACTTCGTTCGGCTGCGATCAAGGCGTGGTGGACGCGGCAGGTTTCTGACATCCGAGCAAGCGCTCGGCGCGGATAAATGCCCTCGGACAAGGTTTCGCCGTTGCCCGAGGGCGGGGTTTCGCCTACATAGCGGCACAATTCGCAATGTTATCCGCCCGTGGAGTAACCCAAGCTATGGCACGTCAGTTCATCTATCATATGGCCGGTCTGAATAAGGCCTATGGCGCCAAGAAGATTCTGGAAAATATTCATCTCTCTTTTTACCCCGACGCAAAGATCGGTATTCTCGGCCCGAACGGTGCCGGTAAGTCGACCGTGCTGCGCATCATGGCCGGCCTCGACAAGGAATATACCGGCGAAGCCTGGTTGGCCGAAGGCGCCACCATCGGTTACCTGGCGCAGGAGCCTCAGCTCGATCCCAATAAGACGGTCTTCGAAAACGTCATGGAAGGCGTTGCCAAGAAAACCGAAATCCTCAATCGCTACAACGAATTGATGATGAACTATTCCGACGAGACTGCGGAAGAGGGCGCCAAGCTCCAGGACATCATCGACAGCCAGAATCTTTGGGATCTGGAAAGCCAGGTCGAGATGGCGATGGAAGCATTGTGCTGCCCGCCGCGCGATGCCGAAGTCACCAGCCTTTCCGGCGGTGAGCGCCGCCGTATCGCGCTTTGCCGCCTGCTTCTCTCGCAGCCGGACCTGCTGCTGCTCGACGAACCGACCAACCATCTCGACGCCGAGACCATCGCCTGGCTGGAAAAGCACCTGCGCGACTATCCGGGTGCCGTGATGATGATCACCCACGACCGCTATTTCCTCGACAATGTTACCGGCTGGATTCTCGAACTCGACCGCGGCCGTGGCATTCCCTATGAAGGCAACTATTCCGCCTATCTGCAGGCCAAGGCCAAGCGCATGCTGCAGGAAGCCCGCGAAGAAGCTGGCCGTCAGAAGGCAATCAGCCGCGAACGGGAATGGATCGCATCCAGCCCCAAGGCCCGTCAGGCCAAGTCCAAGGCGCGTATCAACGCTTACGAACAGCTAGTCGATGCCGCCGAAAATCAGCGTCCCGGTGATGCGCAGATCATCATTCCGGTCAGCGAGCGTCTCGGCCAGGTGGTGATCGAGATGGAGGGCATCACCAAGGGCTTCGAAGGCCGGACGCTGGTCAGCGATCTGTCGATCAAGCTACCGCCGGGCGGCATCGTCGGCATCATTGGCCCGAACGGCGCCGGCAAGACGACCCTGTTCAAGATGATCACCGGGCAGGAAAAGCCGGATTCCGGCTCGATCCGCATCGGCGACACGGTGCATCTCAGCTATGTCGACCAGAGTCGCGACGCGCTTGACGGCAATAAGACCGTATGGGAGGAAATCTCCGGCGGCGCCGAAATCATCAAGCTCGGCAAGTTCGACATGAACTCGCGCGCCTATTGCGGCGCCTTCAACTTCAAGGGCGGCGACCAGCAGCAGAAGGTCGGCAATCTCTCCGGCGGTCAGCGCAACCGCGTTCACCTGGCCAAGATGTTGAAGGCTGGCGGCAACGTGCTTCTGCTCGACGAACCGACTAACGACCTCGATACGGAAACGCTGGGGGCGCTGGAAAGCGCGCTCGAAAACTTCGCCGGCTGCGCCATCATCATCAGCCATGATCGCATGTTCCTCGACCGCCTGGCCACGCATATCCTGGCCTTTGAAGGCGAAGGTCATGTCGAATGGTTCGAAGGCAATTTCGAAGATTACGAGCAGGACAAGATTCGCCGCCTTGGCCCCGATGCTCTCAATCCGGGCAGCCAGGCGCACAAGCGGCTGACACGATAAGTTTGCTGTCTTTCCGTTATGGAGAACCCCGGCATGTCCGGGGTTTTTCTTTGTCGTAGGGCGGGAAGCACATATTCCCCAGCCGACAAAAACTAACAGATTTCCGACGTCGAATTCTCTTAATCCGCAATTGGGTCTTGCGGATGGCGCCCAAATCACATAAAGATATCTTTATATCTTGATTGGGTGTCGGATGACGGATCTCGTGAAATTCGGTTTGGATGATCTGGTGGATGTGCTGAAGGCGGCAGGTGAGCCGACGCGGTTGCGCCTGCTGGCGCTTCTTGCGGCCGGCGATCTCACCGTCACGGATCTTACCGAAATTCTCGGCCAATCGCAGCCGCGTATTTCGCGCCATCTGAAGCTGCTTGGCGAGGCCGGACTGATTGACCGTTATCAGGAAGGTGCCTGGGCCTATTTCCGTCTGAAGCAGGAGGGCAAGGCGGTCGTCCTCGTGCGCACGCTTCTCCGGCACGCGGCAGAGAACGATCCGGTGTTGCTGCGTGATGGCGAACGGCTTTCTGCCGTCAAGCGCGTCCGTGCGGAACGCGCGCAGGCCTATTTCAGCCGCAATGCCGCCGAGTGGGATGAACTGCGCCGCCTGCATGTGGCTGACGAGGATGTCGACAAGGCCCTGATCGAATTGATCGGTCCGCAGCAGATCGACTCTTTCCTGGATCTCGGTACCGGTACCGGCCGGATGCTGCAATTGCTGGCAGGTCATTATCGCCGCGCTGTTGGTATCGATGCCAGCCGTGACATGTTGGCTGTCGCGCGTGCCAATCTCGACCGATCGAACATCACCGCCGCTTCCGTGCGGCATGGCGATATTTTCAATCTGCCGCTCGAGGCGCAGGATTTCGACCTGATCACCATCCACCAGGTGCTGCATTTTCTTGACCAGCCGGAGATTGCCATCAACGAGGCGGCACGAATGCTCAGGCCCGGCGGCCGGCTGGTGATCATCGATCTTGCGCCGCACGGGCTGGAATATCTACGCGACGAACATGCGCATCTGAGACTCGGTTTCTCGCATCAGACCATATCGGAGTGGTTGAAATTGGCGGGCCTCGACGTCGAGCAGGTGCTGGATCTTCATTCGGGGAGGGAAGGCGGTCAAGCGCTGACGGTCACGATCTGGCTGGCGCGCGACCCGCGGCTGCTGATTGCCGCTGGGCAGGATCGTCAATCGTCCCCCATTCTTGCCGGGAGAGCTTGAAATGTCTTCAAAGACTGAAAACGGCCAGCATGGCATTCGTATTTCCTTCGAATTCTTCCCGCCGAAATCGGAGGAAGCCGAGACGCAGTTGTGGAACACGGTGGCTGATCTGACCGAGTGGGAGCCGGATTTCGTCTCTGTCACCTATGGTGCTGGCGGTTCGACAAAAGCTCCGACATTATCTGCCGTGCGCCGGATGATCCACGAGACGCCGTTCACGACCGCTTCGCATCTGACATGCGTCGGCGCAACGCGTGAGGACACGCATCGGGTCATCGACGATTTGCTCGCCGCCGGCGTCCGCCGTTTCGTAGCGCTGCGCGGTGATCCGCCGGGCGGCGTCGGCTCCGCCTACCAGCCGCATCCCGGCGGCTATGCCAATGCCGCCGAACTGGTATCAGCACTGCGCGAGCGCGGCGATTTCGATATTTCCGTGTCCGCCTATCCGGAAAAACATCCGGAGAGCCGTGATACGGCAGCCGATATAGATATGCTGAAGCGCAAGGCGGATAATGGTGCCGACAGGGCACTCACCCAATTCTTCTTCGACAATGACGCCTTTGAGCGTTATCACGACCGCGTGCGTGCTGCCGGCGTTAAGATCCCCGTCGTGCCGGGTATCATGCCGATCCAGAACCTGACGCAATTGAAGCGGTTTGCCGGCGCCTGCGGCACTCACATTCCTTCCTGGCTGGACGAACGTTTCGACGGCCTCGACGAGGATGCCGATAAGCGTGCGGATGTCGCTGCGGATGTTGCCGCGGAGCAGATCGAAGACCTGGTTCGCCGCGGCATCCACGAGTTTCATCTCTATACGATGAACCGCTCGCCGCTCGTCAGTGCCGTTCTCGACCGATTGGGCATGCGGCGCAAGACAGACGCGCGCGCCGGCGCGGCTGCCTGACGAGATCTGAGATGTGAGCATGAAAAAGCGCATGTCGATTTCGGCATGCGCTTTTTAAACGGAATAGGTGTTTTGTTAGCTTTCAGGAGTTCGGTTTCCTGCCCTGTCCGCTATTTCGTCAGATGAAAAGCATCGTCACAACGAATAGGAACGCTGCACTGACCACTAGGACGTTGATGGATCGCGTCAATCCCATGTCTTCCTCCTTAGTCAACTGTTAGAGCCTATGTCAGAAATGTGTCGCTTGAAAAGCGAATTCGATGCTGCGGCGCGGTAGATTGTGCAAGCTTTGATTCTTGATCTCGTTTCAAGCAATTGGTTTTATTGATGAAATTTAGAAGATGTGGCGTTCACGAAATTTAATGCATCGTTAATTTAGCTGTGAATAAGGTTAAGGCTGATGTCTTTGCTGAACCATGAATCGGGTCGTTATAGGCCATGCGTTCCCGGGTTCGGTCGCATGCGCGCGTAGAGACGCCCGTCGAGAATGAGCAAGCCCGTGCCGATCAGCAGCATGCCGCCGATTTCCGCAGTTCCCACCGCTCGCCGAGGAAGAGAAGGCCGAGCATGATTGCACTTGGCGGCACGAGCAGGGTGACGAGCGAGGCGTTGGTGGCGCCGGCGAGTGCCATAATCCGGAAATAGAGGATATAGGCGAAGGCAGTCGACAACAGCGCCATGCCGAGAATGGCGGCAAGCGCGGTGACCGGCGGCACTGCCATGGTCCAGGGATGATCGAGCAAGAGCGCCACCGGCAGCATGAGAGCCGCGGAGCAGGTCAATTGACCTGCTGCAATAACGGGCGGCGCCAAGCCTTTGAACCGCTTGGGATAGATCGCGGCGAAGCCATAGGGGATTGCTGCAAGGATCGGCAGCAGCAGCGCCCAGAGCGGAACCTCGGCACCACTTGTCACGCTTGGGCCGAGCAGCACGATCGTACCGACGAGCCCTGTCAGGCAGCCGGCGAGCTTGGCGGATGTCAGCCGCTCGTCTGTCGTGAAATGGTTACCGATCAATACGGTCCAGATCGGCGTCGTTGCGTTCAGAATGGATGCGAGCCCGGCGCCCATTTGGGTTTGGCCGACGAAGATCAGCGCGTGGGGTATGGCGTTATTGATCAGACCCAGCAACAGGAACTGCCGCCAATGCGTTCGCAGCAAGTCATACATCCCGAAACGACCGGCGATGTAGATGTGCAGCGCAATTGCCGCCAGCGACAAGCGGAGGAAGACCAGCGTAAACGGTGGCACATAGTGAACGGCGATGCGGGCGAAGAAGAAGGAGCCGCCCCAGATCAAACCGAGCACCAGCAGCAGGCTCCAGGTCAGTGCGCTCATACGATTGGTGGTGTTCATCGGGTATCTCCGCCATTGTCAGTTATCTTGGCGAAAGGAGAGGCGCTTGCCACGGCTCAGGCTCTCGCAGCCGAAAAGGCAGCAGCAGAAGCCGCCGAAGCAAAGGCAGCAGCCGAGGCCGCTGCAGCCGCCGCTGAATCGGCAGCAGAATAAGCTTTCCCCTCGGATTGCAGAGATTAAGGCGGCCTTCGGGCCGTGCGGCCAAAGGCCGCCTTCCTAGCAGAATAGTAGCGCTTAAAGCGCGTTCAGCAATGATTGCGTCGCCCAGCCGTCCGCAGGGAGGCCAAGGCGAGCCTGTTCCTTTTGAACGGCGACGCGCGTGCCCGAGCCGAGAATGCCGTCGATCTTGCCGACATCATAGCCGCGCGCGGTGAGCTTGGTCTGAAGCGCTTTCATATCGCCATCGTTCAGGCCAGGCTCAGGCGTGCCCTTATTGTAGGTCGGAGCGCCGGCAAAGCGGGTGGCGAAATAGGCTGCGGATGTCGTGTAGATGAACGACTGGTTCCATTCGAGATAGGCGTTGTAGTTGGGATAGGTGAGGAAAGCCGGGCCCTTACGGCCCTGCGGCAGGATGAGAGCGGCCGGCAGCGAACCGAAGCTTGTATTGCCGTCGCGGGGCTTGACGCCGAGCTGGAACCAATCGGCGGCGGTGAGGGGGCCGCCAAGGCCGGATTTCTCCCAGGGCAGGTTATCGGGCAAGGTAACTTCCTGCAGCCACGGCTGGCCGCGCTGGAAGCCGAGGCTTTGGATGTATCGTGCCGTCGTGAGAATGACGTCTGGCGCGCTTGTCTTCAAATTGACATGGCCGTTGCCATCACCATCAACACCGAAAGCAATGATGGAGGGCGGCAGCATCTGCGTCTGGCCGACTTCGCCGGCCCATGCACCGGTGGTGGTTTCCGGATCGGCATCGCCGCGCTGCACCATCTCAATGTATGAGATCAGGCGCGGGCGGAAAAATTCGGGACGACGGCAGTCGTGTGAGAGCGTGACAAGCGCATTGCGGGTATTGAAATTGCCTTGAACAGCGCCAAAATCGGTTTCCATCGCCCAATAGGCGGTGATGACGCCCGGCGGTACGCCGTAGTCCTGCTCGGCCTTGGCAAAGACGTCGGCATATTGCTTGATCTTCTGGCGGCCGATGTCGAGGCGGGCCTGGCTGACCGTGCGCTGTGAGAACTCGAGGAAAGTCTGGCGGAAAACGCCCTGACTGCGGTCCATGGAGAGAACTTTGGGGTCGATCTGCGCGCCGGCTAGCGTCTTGTCCGCGGCCGCGGCATCGGCGCCAGCGGCAATCGCTTCGGCTTTGACGCCGGCTAGGAAGGACGAGAGATCACCGCCGCAAGGCGCCTGTGGAGCACTGGTTCCACCTGCATTTGGCGCCGTGGCTGGAGTCGCGTTCTCAGCCATTGCCACGCTTGCCATGGCTGAAGCGAAGACCAACGCGAGTGCGCTGCGTCTGATGGTATAGGGGGCCATGAGCGATCCTCTTTGCTGATAGAATAGGGTCGCTTTCACAGAAGATTGTGACAGAAGCAAGAGAGAAGTTCAGGCAGTCTCAAGAATTTCCTTGCTTCTCTACTGCCGCCACCCAGTTGTGCCAATTCTGTTCGGAACCGGCAAAAACATTGATGTCCGTCGGTCCCTTGATGCCCGGAATCAAACCTGTCGAGGTGTATTGCCAAAAGGCCCAGGGGCGATCCGCGTAGATCTCCTTGGGATGCTTTGCAACCGAGCGCACCCAGAACTTATAGTCCTTGAAGTATCCGACGAGGTTGTCGCGGTGGAAATCGACCGACGTATAAATGATCGGGCGCTTGCCATAATAGGCTTCCAGGCGATCCATGAAGCGCTTGATCTCGGCGCGTACCGTTTCAGGAGCCGGTCTGGTACGGCAAGTCGGTGAGTCAGGGTTCCATTCGACGTCGACAACTGGCGGAAGCATCCTCGCGTTCTTCGGCACATTGTGAATGAACCAGTCGGCCTGGTCGTCGGCCGTCGAACAGAAATAGTAGAAGTGATAGGGCGCGTACGGGATACCGGCTACGTTCGCTTCGCGCCAATATTCGCTGAAGCGGTCATCGACCCTATCCTTGCCTTCAGTCGCCTTGATAAAGACGAAGGCGACACCGGAGCTCTTCACCGACTGCCAATTGATATCGCCTTGCCATTTCGAGATGTCGATGCCGTGAACTGGGTGGCGTTCGGGATGGTCGCGACCGAAGTCCTGCGGCTTCGTATCCTTGAAACGCGGCTTTGGTACCGACGCGGTCTGAAAGCTGTCATACCCCATGGTGCAGCTATTCAGAAGAAGGGCGAGCGGCAGTAAGCATGACAGAAGCCTGCGCATGGATATCCCGTTATGGCGCGAGTAATCTTGCTGCCCCAAGACTTGGCTTCCGTGATGTGTGGTCCCCAAAAATCCAAAAGAGGCAAAGGACAGAGCTGTTGTCAGCCGCCCTTGCCACTTTTTAACCATATCAACGTAAAAAATGCGTTATCTTCAAGTAAATTCTTATACTTGAAACGGCGTATCACCTGATTTCATGCCGAATTCCGCTCTTTTGGCTAGGCGCTCGGCTTGGTGATGACCGCTCTCCAGGCGTAACCCCGCCCGATCTGCTCGAATGCGAGCTTCGCGCCGCGCGCCTGAACCCGCTCTTCCAGTACCTCGCGAAGGTCGGCCCGCGGCGTGACGTGAAACTTTTTCAGCCAGCCTTTCAGCGTGGTGCGGAACCAACCGGGCAAGCGCTCCTGCTGGCCGAAATCCACGATATGCAGTTCGCCGCCGGGAATGACCGCGTCCAGCGAGGCATCGATCGCGGCCTTCCAGTCGGGGATCATCGACAGCGCGTAGGAAATCATCACACGGTCGAAACCCTCGGCACCGAAATCCGCTGCCGAGAAGGCGGTGGCGTCGGCGACGCGGAAGTCCGGTCCCTGTTTCAGGCCCCGAAAATTGTTGCGGGCCGAAATTAGCATCTCCTGGGAGATGTCGAGGCCGTAAAGCCTGGCCGACGGGAAGCGGCGATGGGCGAGCAACATGTTGCGGCCGGTACCGCAGCCCACTTCCAGCAGCGAACCGCCATGGGGCACGTTGAGGTGCGCAATGGTGCGGTCGCGGCCGAAGAGGTAATATTTGCGGGTCAGGTCGTAGATGTGCCGTTGGTAGCGGTACATGCCGTCCATCAGTCCGGCATGATTCTTCGAGCTCGCCTGAAGACCTGTATCCGCCTGGCTCACGCTTTTTTCCCGTAGATGTGGAAGCCGCCGTAGATCGCCGAGCGGTCGCGGGCGTTAAGTTCTTGCGAGCGCTCTTCGAAATAGACCCACTGATCGCGAATAGCGGGAGACAGGCGGCCTTCGATGATGCTCTTTTCGGCAGCGGTGCGGAAGATGACGCGAGCGCCTTCACGGGCCGTGCGGGTAATTTCTGCCCAAAGCTTGTTGAGCTGTTCGTCGTTCATCCAATCCTGCGCATCGAGCAGGATGTAGCGGTCACGCGAAGCGGCGGGCTTGGAGGCCAGAAGTTCCGTGAAGTTGGCGTGATGAACGTCGACGCGGTCGGCATTGGCGCGAATGGCAGCGTAATGCTCCGGCCGCAGATAGGTAGGCAGCGGCCCCTGGTGCTGGGCAGCATAGCGGCGCGCGAAGGCCTGCCAGGCGAAATAATTTTCGCGCATCGGGAAATGGCATGCCAGTTTTTCCAGACGGTGCTTCAGAACGCCCGAAATGGAGTCGTCACCGGCAAGGCTTGCAAGTTCGTCATATTGTTGCGGCGGAATGCCGAGGCCGAACAGCGAGCTCTTGCGGCCGAGCAGCCAGCGAACCATCGGCTTGTCGAAGATCGGCGCAATCTCGTCGTCAAAGAACTGCCGTTGTTCGCGCAGCGTTCGGGCTTCCGTCATCTTGGCAAGGCTGACGCCGTGCAGGCGGGCGAGCACGTGAGCGGCGCCGATGAAGCGGCCGAGCAGGCCGGTCTTGTAAATGTTGCGGTTGAATACGGTTACGCGGCGGCGACCATACATGTCGCGGCCATCCCAGTATGCGGCGGTTGCCGGATCGAGACGCGGTGCGATGAACTGGTCGTATGCCTGGCTGTTGGCGCTGACGTCAGGCGTGCCGAAGAAGCGCACCAGATCGGCATGGCCTGGCAGCAGCCGGAAGGCGGCGAGCTTGAGCTTGTTCAGCGCGATGTGGTGACGATTGAGGTCAACGACATCGATGGAAGCCGGGTTTTGCGAGAGATAGGCGAGCATGTTGCAGCCGCCGGAGCCGATGGTGACGATGCGGTGGTGCGGCTGAAGCTCCATCGCCTCCATGTCGATATCCGGATCCTCCCAGATCTGCGGATAGACGAGGCCGGAAAACAGCATGCCGAACAAGCGCTCGGAAAAGCCGGCTTTCGACAGAGCCTTGTGTTGCAGCAGAGCGTCCTTGAGTTTCCGATTCTTGTGGAGACCGGCATCCGGGGCAAATTCCGTCATCTGAGTCTTGTCACCGATTTGTCAGGTTCAGCGCGTGTAACCCGGCAATGCTACAGTCTGATGACGTGGGCTGTTGGCAGAGCCGGCCCAAAGGATGGTCTCGCCGACATTTGCAAAGCTGCGACGAGGATAGGTCTTTCATATTGCAGCATTTCCTGATTGTCTCCGCAAACCTTCGGAGGGTGTGTGATATGCGTTTGATATCGAGAGTGATCGGGGCTCTTGTTCTTTTGTTGCTGATCATTGTCGCGGGCGGTGCCGTCTGGCTTTGGGTCTGGCCACCGGAATTGCTGAGAGTCGGCGACGGCTACGCCGCAAAGATCGTCTGCTCGAACACCTTTGTCGCCAAGCGCGATCCCGAGCGGATAATGGCCGATGACGTGCAGGCACCGGGCAATCCGGCGCTGAAGCTTGTCCGGGTTTCGGTCAACCGGGAAGAAGGTGTGGTCACCGCGCGTTTCCTCGGCATGTTCGCACCAAACTATGCGCTTTACCGCGGCGCGCTCGGCTGCGCGACGGTTCCGGACGGTGATCTGCCGGCGGCGCGCAGCGCGGTGTTCCTCAACAAGGTGAAAGCGGCCAAGAGCGATTCTCTTTGGCCGGATGGCGACAAGGTTGTGCTGGGCCAGAATGAAACCGGGCGCGCGCTCTCGAACCTTCTTGCCAATCAGGACTTTGCCGGTCCCGCCATGCGCGCGATCGTCGTCGTCAAGAACGGCCATATCGTCGCGGAGGCCTATGGCGACGGCTTTGACAAAAGCACGCCGTTGATCGGCTGGTCGATGACCAAGACGGTCAATGCCACCATCATCGGCCGTTTGATGCTTTCCGGCCGCATGTCCTTCGACGACCAGAACCTTTTGCCGCAATGGAGCAACGATGTCCGCAAGAACATCAAGCTCAGCGATCTCCTCAGCATGGAGAGCGGCCTGGCCTTCAACGAGGGCTATGGTGCCGTCTCAGACGTGACGCGCATGCTTTATCTCGATCCCGACTCGACGCGGGTTGCGGCGAATGCGCCTCAAGAATCGGCTGCTGGCGAACGCTTCAACTATTCCAGCGGCACGGCGACGCTGCTCTCAAGGCTTTGGATGAACAAGCTTCCGAATGAGAGTGCTGCGATCGCCTATCCGCGTGAAGCGCTGTTTGCGCCGCTCGGCATGTCCAGCGCTGTGTTGGAAGCCGATGAACGCGGCACGTTCGTCGGCAGCTCCTATCTTTATGCGACGCCGCGCGACTGGGCGCGCTTCGGCCAATTCCTGCTGCAGGATGGTGTCTGGAAGGGACAGCGCCTGTTGCCGGAAGGTTTTGTCGGCGCGATGCGCACCCCGACGACGGCATCGGAAGGTATCTATACGCAGGTTCAAGCCTGGCTTGCCGGCCCTGGTGGATCGAACGCGCAGTTCAGCCTGCCGGCGGACACGTTCTGGATGCTCGGACATGATGGCCAAAGCGTCGCCATCGTGCCGTCAGCCAATCTCGTGCTGGTGCGCATGGGCCTGACGCCGGGTTGGCTGGACTACAAGCCGCAAATTCTGCTGAAGAAGATTTTGGATATAACCAGCGCCGGTCAGGAGATAGCCCAACCGGAGCTGGCGGAATGATCGCCCTGGATCAGTAGTTGCCCTGCGTGACGTCCGAAAGTCCCTTCCGCTTGGCATCATAATAATAGCCGCGCGCATAGAGCTGAACAGCATTGGCTTCCTTGTTCTCGGCCTTGTTGTCAGCGACCATCCAGGCGCCGCGTAGATATTTCGCGGCATATTTGATGTTGGTCTCTGCATCGAGCAGGCCTGCAGGCGGGCCTTCGTAACCCATGGCCTTGGCGGTGTTGTATCTGATCTGCATCAAGCCGAAATATCCGCCCCGGTTATAGGCCTTTGGGTTGTAGCGGCTTTCGCGATGAACGACGCGATGGATCAAGGATTCCGGAATTTCGTAAAGCTTGGCATATTTCTGGATGAGCCTCGAAACGTAGCTCTTTTCCTCCGGCGGCACATCGGAATCGTAATTCTGAGGAGTCAGCACCGCTGAAACGACCGTCGGGCCGCTGGCATCGAAATTAAAATCGTAATGCATACGCGTGTCCGCATAACCCATGCCGGCAATCTGCATGGGCGCGGCATAAGCGACCTCGGCCGGCGCCATGATCGGCGCATCTTCGCCGGGGCGGGGCGTCGGAACGACGGACTGAATGGCTGCCACGTCCGACGTCATCGGAATGGTTGCTTGGCCTGGGGCCATGGAACCTGACGCCGGCAGAAGCGCGGTATCGCCCGGGCGGGCCGGATTCGGGATCGGGATGGCGACGACAGAGGGGACCACGGGCTCGTCGGAGGCCGCATAAGCTGCGGCGGTGGATGTGTTTGCTGCCGGCGTGCCGGTCGTTGCCGACGCATTCGCCGCGGGCGTACCGGTGACAGCCGCTATGGCGACGGTACCCTGGTTGGCCCCATTCGTCGCAGTTGCCGCCGGAGCACCCATGCGGTTCTGGGCTGCTTGGATCTGATTCTGGTCGACCGGGCTGGCGCCAACTCGGTCGGATTTCATCAATACTGCCTGCTGCTGCAGAGGCTGAGTCTGCTGGCCCGTTGCCGGTGTGGTGGAAGCTACCGCTACGCCGCCGGTGGACGACGCAGCACCGACCGTAGCCGGGTTTGTATTCGGATGCGGCACGTTGGTTTGTGCCGACGGGAGTTCTGCCTGGGACGTTTGCTGCTGAGTGCTTGCACACCCTGCCAGGACGCCGCACATCATTGCCGAAAAGGCAACGCTACGCTTTAGGCTGGGAAATCCGATCGTTACCATTCTGTCACTTTCGAAAAAACCAAACCGCCCTGCGGTGCAAATCAGCCACAGGGTTGATAAATTTATGAATCCCCCATTAACCTATCCGTGATCGCCTCGCAACCCTGGACGGCATCAAGCGGCCATCCGGCGGTATCCGGCGGTTACCGCGCCGGCCGCTATCAACAGGGTTCCACCCGTGCGGTTGACGGCGCGTTGCACGCTTGCCTTGCGAATAAAACCGCGCGCCATGTCGGCGACGAAAACGTAGACGAGTGAATTCAGCGCGGCCAGGGTGAGGAAAGTAGCCTCCAAAATAACGGTTTGTTGAAGGAAGGGCTTAGAGAGGTCGAGAAACTGCGGCACGAAGGCGATGAAAAAGACGATGCTTTTCGGGTTCAAGGCGGTCACAACGTAAGCGTGCAACAGAATCTTCAGCGGTTTTTCCTCGGGAAGATTGTCGTTATCGCCCATCGGACCAGTCACGATCGGGGCGCGCCAGAGCTTGATTCCCAGAAACATGAGGTAGGCTGCGCCGATCAGCTTGAGAATCGTAAACAGAGTTGCCGAGGTGGCGAGAAGAGCGCCAAGACCAGCAAGCGAGGCAGTCATCGCCGTGAAATCGCCAAGCGTTACGCCCGTTACCGTTGCCAGCGCCGTCTTGCGACCGTGGCCGAGTGCATATGAAATCACAAGGAGAATGGTCGGACCGGGGATTGCCAGCATGATGCAGGATGCGGCGGCGAAAGCGAGCCAGGTTTCGATGGACATGGAATCCTCCCTCTATTCCTATTCGCCGCCAGCAAAGACATTGGATTTGTAATCCGTCAATTAGGACTATGCGTATTTTTGCCCGATATGATCCATGACCTCGGCGAACCACGGCAAGGACAGATCGAAGGGCTTGCCGCCCTTGATGCGCGGGAATTCGATGGTGCGCAGCTTGCCGCCCTGGCCTTCGTCGTGGCCGGTGACACCGGAGACCTTATTCAATGCGCTTTCAACCGCGAGATCGACCATACCCTGGATCAGGCGCAGGTCTTCGCCATTGGCGGGCGCCGAGCGCGCAAAGTAGCCCGACTTCTGCACCAGAGAGCGCTCCGCGCCGAGGAGGGTGGCGAATTGTTTCTGGAACCAGTTACCGACGTTGATGGTGTCGATCTTCACATGACCGAAGGCATCGCGCTTGATGGTTTCACCGGCAGCTTCGCGCTCGGCGACGATGGCCTCGAGGGCGGCGCCTTCCGAAACGAACAGCGTCACCTGGCCGGTCTTGTCCATGATGGACTTCAGGCGGTCGGCTTCTGATTCAATATCGAACGCCATTTCCGGCAGGTAGAGGCCATCGATGCTCTTCATGGCGGCATTCATCATGAAGCCATCCACATATTCGTTGGCGCTGGTCTTCTGAATATAGGCGCGGGCCGTTGCTGCCGTCAGCCAGCCGCAGCTACGACCCATGACTTCATGGATGACGAGGGTGCGCGGCGCGGCGGTCTGTTCGTTGCTAACATTGTCGAAGAAGTGCGCGCCGACTTCGGCCGCCGTCCAGGCGCCGAGAGACTGGCGGATCGGCACGACATCGTTGTCGACGGTCTTCGGCAGGCCGACCACGGTCAGGTTGTAGCCGTTGGCGCCGAGATAGGCGGCAAGATCGGCGGCTGTCGTGTTGGTGTCGTCGCCGCCGATCGTGTGGAGAATGGTGACGCCATCGGAGGCGAGGCGCTCGGCGGCAACGCGCAGCGGATTTTCGCCTTCCTTGACGAGGCCGCGCTTGACGCAATCGGCGGCGTTGGTGAGCTTGACGCGGCTGTTGCCGATCGGTGAGCCGCCGTAGCGGTGCAACAGGTGCGCGCTCTCGCGCATGCCAGGCGTCACCTCGATGCGATCGGTCAACAGAACGCCCTGGTAGCCGGAGCGATAAGCTATAATGTCGAGATCGGGCGCCACGTCGCTGTAGCGCTGGATCAGACCGCCGACAGCAGAAGAGAGACAGGGCGCCAATCCGCCGGCGGTGAGCATTGCGACTTTCTGTTTGGCCATTGGGATCCTCCTTGCAGCGGGGCTGCTTCATTTCGGTGATTGCCGCCCGAATGGATGCGACAGGCGGGCATGGCTGTAAAGTAAAGAATTTAAGAAACGTGCGCTTGTTTTTTCATTCGGGTGGCGCGCTGCCCGATCGTGCCACATCGCAAATCGCGGCTTCAACAGACGCCATCATTACCGAATTGTGAAAAGTGTTTTCGATTATGCGACCAATGGACTCCTTGCAATCGCAACCATTATTTGATCAACGTGTTTCCTATTCAGAAGGGGTAGTCGAAACCATCATGTCGTTTTGGGAAAAATTGCTGAATGCTGTTGGCGGCACCGCTGGCAATGCCCTGTCGGCGGTGGTTGAAGCGATCCGCACGCTGTTCGAAGGCGATCCGGAGACCCGCCGCAAGGTGGCTTTTTCCGTCGCGATCATTGCGCTTTCCGCCAAGATGGCGAAGGCCGATGGCGTGGTGACGGAAAACGAGGTCAATGCCTTCCGCGAGATCTTCGAATTTCCGCAGGATCAGGCAAAGAATGTTGCACGTCTTTACAACCTCGCGCGCCAGGACGTCGCCGGCTACGAAGCCTATGCGGAGAAGCTGTCGTCGCTTTGCGTCACCTGTGCGAAGAATTGCCCGGTGCTGGAAGACGTGCTTGACGGCCTCTTCCATATCGCCAAGGCAGACGGCCTGATCCACGAGAAGGAAATGGCTTTTCTGCAGCACATTGCGCAGATTTTCCATATGAGCGAGCAGCGGTTCGAGCAGATCATGGCGCGCCATGTCAGCGCCGGCCGGGATCCCTACAAGGTGCTCGGCGTTTCGCCGCAGGACGATTTCACGACCATCCGTCGCCGCTATCATGGCCTCGTCTATGAGAATCACCCCGACCGCCTCGTCTCGCGCGGGGTGCCGGAAGAATTCCATCTGATTGCCAATGAGCGCATGGCGGCGCTCAACGCGGCCTATGCCGAAATCGAGAAAGAACGCCGCGCCGCATGAATTCCTTTGCGGCAGATTTTTCCGGCGCCAGCGTGCAGCCGTCGCCAAACCATGGCGAGCGGCGGGACGGGCGCAAGCCGGACATGATCCTGCTCCATTATACAGGCATGGGCACGGCCGAAGGCGCGCTCGACTGGCTCTGTCGAGCCGAAAGCCAGGTGTCGAGCCACTACTTCGTCTTCGAGGACGGGCGCGTGGTCCAGCTCGTGCCGGAAGAGCGTCGTGCCTGGCATGCCGGCAAGAGCGTCTGGCACAACGAGGCCGATATCAACTCGCTGTCGATCGGCATCGAAATCGCCAATGCCGGCCATCCCGGCGGACTGCCGGACTTTCCCGATGCGCAGATCGAAGCGGTCATCGAACTGTGTCGTGATTGCGGCTATCGCTGGGCAATTGCACCTGAGCGTGTGCTTGGACACTCAGATGTCGCGCCTGTTCGCAAGGTCGATCCGGGCGAGAAATTCCCATGGGCACGACTGGCCGCAGCAGGCGTCGGCCACTGGGTCGAACCGGCGCCGATCACCGGCGGGCGGTTCTTTCAGAGGGGCGATATCGGCCAGCCCATCGAGGCTTTGCAATCCATGCTCTCGCTCTACGGTTATGACACGGAAATTACGGGTGAATTCTCCACGAAACTGGAGGGTGACGTCGAAGCTTTCCAGCGGCATTTCCGCCAGGAGCGGGTGGACGGAATCGCCGATTTTTCCACGATCGATACATTGCATCGTTTGCTGTCTGCGCTGCCTCGCTTTTCCTAAGGGAAGGCGGGCCGCCATTTTTGGATGATAGCGGTGCCGTAACGCTCAAAATGCGTAACGTGCTGCAGCGCCACATCATTTCCCTATTATCTCCGCATTGCGCTGGTCTAACCACGCCCGCTGAACGGCGGTCGCGCAAATCTCGTTTGTGTGTCGCGCGGCCGTAAAGACTAACGGGGATCGTGCACTCCGGCGGCTCTTTTTGCCTCCCGCCGGACTGATGGCTTAGTGCTGTCCACGGTCCCGCGCTCGGAGACAAAAGACTACATGAAAAATCTGATCGTTGCGGCGGCGGCATGCCTGAGCGTGCTGCTGACAGGATATGATTGCGCCTTTGCCGACCCGCACGGCGAAAAAACCAAGACCCTTCCTTTGCAGATCATCACGCGTACGACCGGCTATCCGATGCCGGGTGTCCCACCCGAATTGCGTGATGCGGAAAATTCCTCTACGACCCAAAATCCTTATTCGGCGTTGATTGCAAAATACGCCAAGCAGAACGGCGTGCCGGTCGAATTGGCGACCGCGGTCGTGCAGATCGAAAGCAATTTCAATCCAAAACGGCGCGGCAGCGCCGGCGAGATCGGCCTGATGCAGATCAAACCTGCGACCGCGAGGCTTATGGGTTATTCGGGCACAGCCAAGGGGCTCTACGACCCCGAGACGAACATCAAGTTCGGCATGAAATACCTTGCCGCGGCGCAGGAACTTGGCGGCGGGCCGACTTGCAATACCATCCTCAAATACAATGCCGGCCACGCGGCGACGCGCATGAATCCTGTCTCGCAGCAATATTGCGGCAAGGTGCTGGCGCTCCTTGATTAACCGGAGCTTTTGAGAGGACTGCGGGGTAGGGCGAAGCCGCTTTCCATGTTATCGAATTTGCGATCATTTGCGAGGGATATGACATGGCAGCGGATTTCAGGTTCATCGTCATCGGTCGGGGAATGATGGGGGCGGCTGCCGCCCGCCACTTGGCCAAACAGGCGGACGGTGTCGCCGTTATCGGCCCGGATGAGCCGGAGGATCGCGCGAACCATCAGGGCGTTTTCGGCAGTCATTACGACGAAGGCCGGATCACCCGCACCATCGATCCCGACGCCGATTGGGCTCGGCTCGCTAATCGCTCGATCGCCCGCTATGCCGAGATCGAGCGCGATAGCGGTATCCAGTTCTATGCTCCAGTCGGTTGCCTTGTGGTGGGTCCGAAACGGGGCGGCAGAGATGCCTATGTCGGTAATGTTGTCGATGCTGCGGCTCGGCTCGGCGTCCGGACTGAACTTCTGGACGATGCAGGGCTGAAGGCGAAATTCCCCTTCTTCTCCTTTGCTGATAGTAGCGAGGGCGTCTACGAGCCGGACGGGGCCGGACATATCAGCCCGCGGCGGCTGGTGAAGGCGCAGTCGTTGCTGGCCGAGAAAGCCGGGGCTCGCATCATCAAGCAGACTGCTGTCTCGATCCGAGACGAAGGTGGCTTGGCGGTCGTCACGACGGCGGAAGGCGAGACGTTCCGCGCGGAGAAAGTCCTGCTCGCCGCCGGCGGTTTCTCCATTGCCGAGAGTCTGTTATCCCAGCCGGTTGAGATGAAGGTTTATGGTCGCACGGTCGCTTTCTTCGAGGTGAGCAACGCGGAGGCCGAGGCGCTTTCGGCCATGCCGTCGCTGATATGCTCGAAGCCTGACGATATTGACAGTGTCTATCTGCTGCCACCAATCCGCTATCCCGATGGAAAATACTACATCAAGATCGGCGGCGATCCGGACGATCTGCAATTCGAAAACGAGGCGGATCTGCGCAAGTGGTTTCGAACTGCTGGCCGCGATAAGGCCCGCGATCACCTGACGCGGATCATCCATGAGTTGGTTCCCAGCCTGACGGGGCCGTCGGCCTTCACCAATTCCTGTGCCGTTTCCTATTCTCCGACAAAGTATCCCATGATCGGCTACACTTCGTCGCCGCGCATTGCGGTGCTGACCGGCGGCTGCGGCACGGCGGGAAAGAGTTCGGACGAGATCGGCAGGCTCGGTGCAGAACTCCTGCTCCAAGGTCGAATCAACGACGACGGCTACCACACGGATTTCTCTGCACATTTCCGCGCTTAGGTCCGAAGCGGGATAAAGCCGCATATTTCGATGGCAATTGCCGGCGCTCTCGGCTAATGGAGCGCTGCTAGTTGGCCGGGCAGCCGCGCCTCACCAATGCCGAAAGGCGGTGGGGTGAGGAAAGTCCGGGCTCCACGGAAACACGGTGCCGGATAACGTCCGGCGGGGGCAACCTCAGGGAAAGTGCCACAGAAAGCAAACCGCCTGGTCCTCGGATCGGGTAAGGGTGAAAGGGTGGGGTAAGAGCCCACCGCGTCTCTGGCAACAGCGGCGGCACGGTAAACCCCACCGGGAGCAAAACCGAATAGGGATGACGCGGATCGCGAAAGCGGTCCAGCCCGTTTCCGGGCCGGTCATCCGGGTGGGTTGCACGAGGCGGCGCGCAAGCGTCGTCCCAGATGAATGGCTGCCACGTTCCGGTCTCGGCCGGAGCCATACAGAACCCGGCTTACAGGCCAACTGGCAAATTTTCCTTCGCTGATCCCGGCGGCCATCGTTCGCCCCTGTGCAAACAATTTCCTAGACCGCCAAAAGCTTAGTTTTTCAACCTCCCAAGCGTGTCGGAGGGAGCGTTTTCGTCTGTGAAAACAATCCGCTTTGCCTCCTCGGTTCAGGGCGATCCTAACCTTTCGTTAAACTTAACGGGTTATGAATATTCAGGCTGTGGCCACGTCTCTGTGGCTTCATCCCATTGACGCCCAAATGGTCCCATGGTATCCCAAAAGCACACTGCACAAGGGCAAATCAGCGCCCATTCATCGCAAAGCCATGATCCCTCCATTGTTGGGGGTGTCGGAAGGGTATTCTCTCTTTCGGCTTGCGAAGCTGTGTCCGATTTTGGCTATGCCTGCGGGCGAATGATCGCCCGTATGTCATGGGAAACGGGTGTTTCGCGTCATGAACCGCTTCCTATCGAATGCAACCAACAGGATCGATGCCAAGGGCCGGGTATCCGTGCCGGCGGCATTTCGGTCCGTGCTGGCGGAGCGCAATATCCAGGAGCTATATTGTTTCCAGGATTTTGTGTTTCCGGCGATCAGCGTCGGTGGTCTCGATCTGCTCGATCGGTTCGAGCGGCAGATTGCGGCGGACGATCCTTTTTCGCCGGCGGCGAACGAGATGTCGCTCCTCATTCACGGGGGCGGGGTCTTTATGAAGCTCGATGCGGAAGGGCGACTGATGGTCACGGATTTTATCCGCGGCTTCACCGGTATCGCCAACGAGGTGACCTTCGTCGGGCGGGCAGATCATTTTCAATTATGGCAGCCGGAGGCCTTTCAGGCCTTGCAGGCGCAGGCACGAGAGGGGCGCAAGCTGGCGGGCCGGCGCTCGGAGTAGAACGGGGAAACGGAATGGCGGCGAATCCTGGCGGAGGCTCGACTGATGCCGGTGGCGGACCGGTTCGTCACATTCCGGTTCTTCTTGCGGAGGTGCTTGACGCGTTAGCGCCAGCTCCCGGCAGGCTCATTCTAGACGGCACGTTCGGTGCGGGTGGTTATACCTCTGCTATTCTGGCTGACGGTGCGGACGTGATCGCGCTAGACCGTGATCCGACGGCGATCGCGGCGGGACAGGCAATGGTTGCGGCGCATGCTGGCCACCTTTCTCTCGTTCATTCGCAGTTTTCCAAGCTTGCCGACCATGCGCCGCAGGGCGGGCTCGATGGTGTCGTGCTCGATATCGGCGTCTCATCCATGCAGCTCGATGAAGCCGAGCGCGGCTTCTCGTTCAACAAGAACGGTCCGCTCGACATGCGTATGTCGGCAAGCGGCGTATCGGCGGCCGATGTCGTCAATCGCGCCAAACTCGCCGATCTCATTCGCATCTTCGCCTTCCTCGGTGAGGAGAAGCAGGCGCCGCGCATTGCGCATGCAATCGAAAAGCGCCGCGCAGAATCACTGTTCGTCACGACCCGCGATCTCGCCGGGCTGATCGAAGTCGTTACGCCGCGAAAGGCCAAGGACAAGATTCATCCCGCGACCCGTGTCTTCCAGGCGCTGCGCATCTTCGTCAACGACGAGCTTGGCGAGTTGGCTCAAGCGCTGTTTGCCGCCGAGCGGGTGCTGAAGCCGGGCGGGCGCCTGGTTGTCGTCACCTTCCATTCCCTGGAAGACCGGATCGTCAAGAAGTTCTTCGCCGATCGCTCCGGCCGCGCTGCCGGCTCCCGCCATATGCCCATGATGCACGAGCGGCTGGCGACCTTCGATCCGATTGGTAAGCCGATGATTTCCGCTAGCGATGCGGAAGCGGAGGCCAATCCGCGGGCGCGTTCGGCCAAGTTGCGCGCCGGTCTTCGCACCACGGCGCCGGCTGAAGCCGCCGATCTCTCGATCTTCGATCTGCCCAATCTCGCCAGTCTCGAAAAGCTCGGAGGTTGATATGCTGAAGACTTTTGACATCGTTCTGATTGGCGTCATGACAGCGATGGCCACCGTTACCTACACCATCAAGCATCGTGCCGAGGTGAAACTCGAGGAGGTTCATCGCCTCGAATCGGAGATCAAGCTGGAGAAGGACACGATCGAGCTTCTGAAGGCGGATTGGGCGCTGGTGGTGCAGCCGAACCGCTTGGAACGATTGGTCAACAATTACAGCAACGAACTCAAGTTGCAGCCGACGCTGTCGACGGCGATCGTGCAGCCAAGCGAATTGCCGATGCTCCGATCGCAGCTTCCGCCGGAAACGGTTGCCGATGCAAAGGATGTCTCGAAGGATGGCGGCGCCAAAACGGCTAGCGGCAAGGTGAAGGCCGCTGCAGCATCAAAGAACGGCGACACGACGGATGCGGAAATCAGGAAGGCGATTGCCGATGTCGCCGCCGCTCCCGCGCCGCGTCCGGTCGCCAAAGCGCCATCGCTGCTGAAGCGCAAAAAACAAGAAGTCGACAATATCGCAACGGGATCGGTGGACGAGTGATGTCTTTTCTTTCGCGCATCATGGTCTTGAAAAGCAAGGCGCATTTCTCCACCGACGGCAATAACCGCCCGAACGACGGCGGCAGTTCGACATTCGAAGGTGCCCGCAAACGCAAGTCCAATCAGGCCAAGAGCCGTGTCGTTTTGTTGGTCGCAAGCTTTACCGTCGTCTACTGCATTATCGGTGGCCGTCTTGCCCAATTCGCCATGACGCCGCCGGATACGACGTCGAGCATTCTGCCGCCGGACCGGCTGATGGCATCCCGCCCCGATATCGTTGACCGCAATGGCGCCCTGCTTGCGACCGATATCCGCACGGTGTCGCTGTTTGCTGAACCGAACAAAGTCATCGATCCCGACGAGGCGGTCGAGGAATTGCGCACGGTCCTGCCCGATCTCGATACCAAGGGCACCTATAAGAAGCTTGCCGTCAAAACCTCGCATTTCGCCTGGCTTCGCCGCCAGTTGACGCCGAAGCAGCAGAGCCAGATTCTGGCGCTCGGCATTCCCGGCATCGGTTTCCGCCCGGAAAAGCGCCGCTTCTACCCCGGCGGTTCGACCGCCGCCCATATTCTCGGCTACGTCAATATCGACAACCGCGGCGTTGCCGGCATGGAGAAATACATCGACGACCAGGGGCTTGCCGATCTCGCGGCTGCCGGCATGACCAATGACCAGCCGCTGCAGCCGGTGAAGCTGTCGATCGATTTGCGTGTGCAGGACATCGTCCACGACGCAGTCGTGAACGCGGTCAATAATTTTCAGGCAAAGGGTGCGGGTGCGGCGGTGCTCGACGCCCATACCGGCGAAGTGCTCGCCATGGCGTCGGCGCCCGACTTCGATCCGAACTATCCGAACGAAGGGGCTGCCGAAGGCTGGCTCAACCGAATGACGAACGGCACGTTCGAAATGGGATCGACCTTCAAGACCTTCACGATGGCAATGGCGCTCGATTCCGGCAAAGTGACGCTGCGCGACGCCTTCGACGCCACCAATCCGATCCGTATCGGCGGCTTTACCATTCATGACTTCCACGGCCAGCATCGTGTGCTGACCGTTCCGGAAATCTTCCAATATTCGTCCAACATCGGCACGGCAAAGATTGCCGACCTGGTCGGTATCGACGCGCACAAGGAATTTCTGACGCGGATGGGGCTGCTCACCAAATTGAGCACCGAGCTGCCGGAAGTGAAGATGCCGACGCAGCCGCATGTATGGAAGAAGATTAACTCGATCACTATCTCCTTCGGCCATGGTGTCTCCACAACGCCGCTACAGACGGCTGTCGCCGGTGCGGCCCTCGTCAATGGCGGTAAGCTGATCGAGCCGACTTTCTTGCCGCGCACCCGCGAGCAGGCCGATGCGATCGCCAAGACCGTCGTCAAGAAGAGCACCAGCGACGACATCCGCTTCCTGCTCGATTTCAACGGCTCCAAGGGATCCGGCCGCGCCGCCCGCGTGCCCGGCTACGACGTCGGCAGTAAAACCGGCACGGCCGACAAGGTCGTCAACGGCCGCTACTCGCACACGCTGAATTTCAACACCTTCCTGGCTGCCTTCCCGATCGACAATCCGCAATATGTCATCATGACCTTCTGCGACGAGCCGAAGACCGGTGAACATGGCGGTACGATTTCGGCATACACGGCCGCGCCGATCGCTCGCGACATCATCGCCCGGGCAGCGCCCATCCTTGGAATACAGCCCAGTTTCGGAAACGATAACTCCGCCTTGCTGGTGTCTTATTAAGCGTGAAAGAATACACGGGTCGATTCGCGAGGGGCGGACTGATCAAGAACGAAAAGTATATTCGATGAACTTGCGGGATATTGCCGGAAATGCGTTTCCGGAACTCAACGAACAAATCGGCGGGGCATTTGGTGATCTTGAGATAACAGGCCTTTCCGCCGATAGCCGTAAGGTGGCACCCGGCATGGCTTTCGTAGCTGTCGCCGGCACGAAGGCTGACGGCGCAAGTTTCATTGCCGATGCTGTTGCGCGTGGTGCGTCTGTGGTTGTCGCCGGCCAGGGCGCTGTCGCCTCCGGCGTACCGTTGTTGACCGTTGCGGAGCCGCGCCGGTTCCTCGCCGTCGCTGCTTCGCGCTTTTATGGCAGGCAGCCTCAGACCATGGTCGCCGTCACAGGCACCGCCGGCAAAACCTCGGTCGCGTCCTTTACCCGTCAGATTTGGGCGCATGCGGGCCATCCGGCGGCGATGATCGGAACGACCGGCGTCATATCCCCGACACGCAACGACTACGGTTCGCTGACGACGCCCGATCCGGTGTCGCTGCACCAGTTGCTCGCCGAGCTTGCGGAGGAGGGCGTCACCCATGCGGCGATGGAAGCCTCCAGTCACGGCCTCGACCAATTCCGCCTCGATGGCGTCAGGCTTGCCGCCGCCGCCTTCACCAATCTTAGCCGCGACCATATGGACTATCATCCGACGGTCGAGGACTACATGGCCGCCAAAATGCGGCTGTTCAGGGATTTGCTGCCGAAAGGCTCGCCGGCGGTGATCTTTGCCGACGATGCATGGTCACAGCAGGCGATCGCTGCTGCGCGCGACGCCGGGCAGGACATACGCACCGTCGGGCGCAAGGGCGATTTCCTGGCGTTGAAGCGCGTCGAGCATTTCCGTCATAAACAGATCGCGGAAGTGCATGTGGGCGACGATATTTTCGAGATTCATATTCCGCTTGCCGGCGATTTCCAGGTCGCTAATGCGCTCGTTGCTGCGGGCCTTGCCATGTCCACCGGCGTTGCCGCTCCTGTTGCGATGGCGGCGCTCGAAAAGCTCACTGGTGCTTCCGGGCGATTGGAGCTTGTCGGTCATACCCATGATGGCGCGCTTGCCTATGTCGATTATGCGCACAAGCCGGATGCATTGGAAAATGTGCTGAATTCGGTGCGGCCGTTCACCACTGGCCGCGTTATCGTCGTTTTCGGTTGCGGCGGCGACCGCGATCGCGGCAAGCGGCCGATCATGGGCGAAATCGCCTGCCGTCTGGCGGATGTGGTGGTGATCACCGACGATAACCCGCGCTCGGAAGAGCCGGCGGCGATCCGCGCCGAGATCATGGCCGCAGCATCCTGCGCCACCGAGATCGGCGATCGCGCCAAGGCGATCCGCGAGGCGGTCGGCATGCTGAAATCCGGCGATACGCTGATCGTCGCGGGCAAGGGGCATGAGGAAGGTCAGACGATTGGCAGCGTCACGCTGCCTTTCTCCGACCATGCCGAACTGCGCAAAGCACTGGAGGAGGTAAAGTCTTGAGCTGGCTGTGGACAACTGAAGACATGATCGCCGCCATTGCGGGCCGCTCCTTTGGAGCGATGCCTGAGGGCGTTACCGGGATTTCCATCGACAGCCGTTCGATCAAGCCGGGCGAGGCATTCTTCGCCATCAAGGGCGATCGCGTCGATGGTCATGACTATGCCAACCTGGCGATGGCGAACGGTGCGGCATTGATCGTAATCAGCGAGGCGCGGCTGCCTGCGATGGGCCGGCTGACCGTGCCGAAGATCGTCGTCGACGACGTGTTGGCCGGGCTCGCCAGGCTCGGCGTTGCCGCCCGCCAGCGCACGCATGCCCGCATTATCGCCGTCACCGGCTCTGTCGGCAAAACCACTACGAAAGAAATGCTGCGCCGGACGCTTTCGCCGTCCGGCAAGGTGCATGCTTCTGTTGCCTCCTTCAACAATCATTGGGGCGTGCCGCTGAGTTTGGCACGCATGCCTCAGGACACGGATTTCGGCGTTTTCGAAATCGGCATGAACCATCCGGAGGAGATCCGCCCGCTAACCAGGATGGTGCAGCCGCATGTGGCGATCATCACCACGATTGCGCCGGCTCATCTCGGCAACTTCAAGAACATCACCGAGATTGCTGCCGCCAAGGCAGAGATTTTCGACGGCGTCGTGCCGGGGGGCCACGTCATCCTCAACCGCGACAACGATCAGTTCGAGTTCCTGGAGCGTGCCGCGTTGGCCGCCGGTGTCGAGCACGTGCACAGTTTCGGCCAGCATGCCAAGGCAGACGTGCGGCTCGCGGAATTCAACGCGTCGGAAGAGAATTCGACGCTCTGGCTGACGATCGGCGGCGAGACGATGGAAGTTGCGATCGGCGCGCCCGGGCGGCATATCGCGGAAAACGCGCTGGCCGTTCTCGGTGCGGTGATGCTCGTTGAGGCCGATCTCGACAAGGCAGTCGATGCGCTGGCGACGCTGCAGGCGGAAAAGGGCAGGGGTCAGCGCCACAAGCGCGCGATCGCCAATGGCTACTTCACGTTGATCGATGAAAGTTACAACGCCAACCCGGCATCCATGCGCGCGGCCATTGCGCTGCTGGCGACATCTTCGCCGGATGCTAGTGTCGGCGTCAGAGCGGGCAGGCGCATCGCCGTCCTCGGCGACATGTTGGAAATGGGGGATTACGCCCAGAGGGTGCATGCCAATCTTGCCGGTCCGCTGCTGGCGGCCGGCATCGAGCATGTCTGGCTGGCAGGTCCGGAGATGGTGGCGTTGAGGGATGCGCTGCCGGAAAGTGTTCATGTCGAATACCGTGAGAATACGGAGGAGCTCTCGGAATTCGTGCTCAACTCGGTCGCCCCTGGCGACGTTTTGATGGTGAAATCGTCGCTGGGGATAGGATTCGGGAAGATCGTGGCAGCTTTGCTTGACAAGTTTCCAGCATTTTCCGACACGGAGCCCCACTCCCATCAGGGGCTTTAGAAAGGGCTCTTATGCTGATTTGGCTTGCCGAACTGTCGGACCACGTTCATTTTTTCAGTACTCATTTCAGATTTCTCAATCTGTTCAGATACATCACGTTCCGCACCGGCGGCGCTTTGTTCACTTCGGCATTGATCGTCTTCCTTTTCGGGCCACGAATCATTTCCTCTTTGCGTGTACGCCAGGGCAAGGGCCAGCCGATTCGCGCCGATGGTCCACAGACCCATTTCAAGAAAGCCGGTACGCCGACCATGGGCGGGCTGATGATTTTGGCCGGGATCGTGGTGTCGTCGTTGCTGTGGGCCGATCTTGCCAGCGTCTACGTGGTTGCGACGCTGCTGGTTACCTTGGGCTTCGGCGCCATCGGCTTCTATGACGATTATCTCAAGGTCACGAAGCAGAGCGACAAGGGCTTTTCCGGTCGCGCCCGTCTCGGCATCGAATTCGTCATCGCCGCCATTGCCGTCTATTTCATGATGAGCACGGCGCTGTCCTCAGGTACTGCCGGTTCGACATTCGGTTCATCGATCGCCTTCCCCTTCTTCAAGAATTTCATGCTCAATCTCGGCATGTTCTTCGTGCTGTTCGGTGCTTTCGTCATCGTTGCCGCGGGCAATGCCGTGAACCTGACCGACGGCCTTGACGGGCTTGCCATCGTGCCGGTCATGATCGCGGCCGCCTCCTTCGGCGTCATTTCCTATCTCGCCGGCAACTTCGTCTTTGCCGATTATCTCGCGATCAATTTCGTGCCCGGTACGGGCGAACTGGCCGTGGTGCTTGGCGCTGTCATCGGCGCCGGCCTCGGCTTCCTCTGGTTCAACGCGCCGCCGGCCGCCATTTTCATGGGCGACACCGGTTCTCTGGCGCTCGGCGGCATGATCGGTTCGGTGGCGGTCGCCACCAAGCATGAGATCGTCATGGCGATTATCGGTGGCCTGTTCGTGCTGGAGGCGCTTTCGGTGATCATCCAGGTCGGCTTCTTCAAGATGACCGGCCGCCGCGTCTTCCTGATGGCGCCGATCCACCATCACTTCGAGAAGAAGGGCTGGACGGAGAGCCAAGTGGTGGTGCGCTTCTGGATCGTTGCGGTCATCCTGGCGATGATCGGCCTCTCCACTCTCAAGCTCCGGTGAGGCGGCGATGATCCCTGTCACCACGCTCAAGGGGAAAAAGGTCGCGCTGTTCGGCCTCGGCGGCTCGGGTTTTGCCACTGCGCGGGCGCTTGTTGCCGGTGGCGCCGAGGTGACCGCCTGGGACGACAATCCCGACAGCGTGGCGAAGGCGGCGGCCGAAGAGATCCCGGTCGCCGATCTCAGAACGATCGATTGGAACGGGCTTTCGGCTTTCGTGCTGTCGCCGGGCGTACCGCTGACGCATCCGAGGCCGCACTGGACTGTCGATCTCGCTCACGCAGCCGGTGTCGAAGTCATCGGCGACGTCGAGCTCTTCGTCCGCGAGCGGCGGGCACATGCGCCGGATTGCCCGTTCATCGCCATCACCGGCACCAATGGCAAATCGACGACGACGGCACTAATTGCCCATATCCTGCAATCGAGCGGCAGGGATACGCAGCTTGGCGGCAATATCGGGACGGCCATCCTGACACTGGAGCCTCCGAAGGCGGAGCGCTACTACGTCGTCGAATGCTCGTCCTATCAGATCGATCTCGCGCCGACCCTCAATCCTTCCGCAGGCATTCTGCTCAATCTGACACCCGATCATCTCGATCGGCACGGCACGATGCAGCACTATGCCGAAATCAAGGAACGGCTGGTGGCCGGCAGCGGCGTTGCCGTCATCGGCGTCGACGACAGCTATTCTTTGCTGATTGCCGACCGCGTCGAACGGGCGGGCGGCAAGGTGACCCGCATCTCGCGCCGGCATGTGCTGGCCGATGGACTTTATGCCGAAGGCGGCCGCATCATTCAGGCGTCGACCGGCGCGACTTCAGAGATTGCCGATCTCAACGGCATCCAGACGCTGCGAGGCGGTCACAACGCGCAGAACGCCGCGGCAGCGATTGCCGCATGTCTGGCGGTCGGTGTTTCGCCTGACGATATCCGCGCCGGGCTCAAGTCTTTCCCCGGCCTCAAGCATCGCATGCAGCCGGTCGGCCGGCGCGGCCGCGTTGTGTTCGTCAATGATTCCAAGGCGACCAATGCGGATGCCGCCGCACCGGCGCTTTCGAGCTACGATCACATCTACTGGATCGCCGGCGGTTTGCCGAAAGAGGGTGGCATCACGATGCTGGCGCCGCTCTTTCCGCGCATCGCCAAGGCCTATCTTATCGGCGAAGCGGCACCGGCCTTCGCAGCGACGCTCGGAGAGCAGGTGCCCTACGAAATATCGGGCACTTTGGAGCGCGCGGTCGCGCATGCCGCAGCCGATGCGGACAAGGACGAACATGAGACGGCGGCGGTGATGCTGTCACCGGCTTGCGCAAGCTTCGATCAATACAAGAATTTCGAGGTCAGGGGCGATGCCTTCGTCAGCCACGTGGCTGCGGTCGAAGGCGTCACCATGCTGATCGGTTCAGCAACAGGAGGCAATTGATATGGTAAGCCGCGTTGAGCGTGGGGCCTTGGCCGAATGGTTCTGGACCATCGACCGTGTGTTCCTGGCACTATTCGTCCTGCTGATCGGTATCGGCTTCATGCTCTCCTTCGCGGCATCGCCGGCGGTGGCCGAACGCATCGGCCTCGAACCCTTCCACTTCGTCAAGCGCCACGCCCTGTTCCTGGTTCCGGCCGTCGCGACAATGATCGCCATCTCTTTCATGACGCCCCGGCAGGTGCGCCGCACAGCGGTCATTCTGCTGATTGTTTCGCTGGCGATGATGCTGTTCGCGTTGTTCTTCGGCGTCGAGGTCAAGGGATCGCGGCGCTGGGTCAACATCGCGGCGCTTTCCATCCAGCCGTCGGAATTCATGAAACCGGCCTTCGTCGTCGTCTGCGCCTGGCTGTTTGCCGAGCATGCGCGCCAGCCGGAAATTCCGGGCAATCTCTTCGCCATCATCCTCTTCGGCATCGTTGCGGCGCTCCTCGTGGCCCAGCCTGACCTGGGGCAGACGATCCTTACCACCGCTGTTTGGGGCGGGATGTTCTTCATGGCCGGTATGCCCTGGCTTTGGATTGGGGTGCTCGGCGGCCTCGGCGTCGGCGGCTTCGTCACGGCCTATTATGTCTTTCCCCACGTGGCGCTTCGCGTTGACAAGTTCTTGACCGGCGAGGGCGATACGTTTCAGGTCGATACCGCCAAGGAAGCGATCATCCACGGCAACTGGTTCGGCGTCGGACCGGGCGAAGGCATCGTCAAGCGCATCATTCCGGACGCCCATACCGACTTCATCTTCTCGGTTGCTGCCGAGGAATTCGGTGTGGTCTTCTGCATGGTGCTCGTCTGCATCTTCGCCTTCCTGGTGCTGCGCGGCCTGTCGCATGCCTATAAGGAAAAAAACGATTTCAACCGCTTTGCCGTCGCAGGCCTGGTGTTGCAGATCGGTATTCAGTCGATCATCAATGTCGGCGTGAACCTGCAATTGCTGCCGGCAAAGGGCATGACGCTGCCGTTGATTTCCTATGGCGGCTCGTCGATGACAGCGATTTGCGTGACGGCGGGCTTCATCCTCGCTCTGACGCGTCATCGGCCGGAAAAGAGGGCGCAGGACCGCAGCCTCTTTCGCGTGACGCATGGATTGCCGGCGGAGTGATCGTGTTGGACCTATCTGCGCTTCGTTCCCATCTTCCGGACTACTCTCATTCTTCGTTCGCTTTCGCAAAGATGGGGGTCTATGAAGGAAGCTTGACGCGCTCCAGTGACGCGGAAGTGGCGGCTTCCTATATTAGGGAGATGCCCTATGCAGGGGTTATTCGCGGGAGCGAAGATCATGAGTAAAGGTATTATCCTGCTTGCTGCCGGCGGAACCGGCGGCCACGTATTTCCGGCTGAAGCATTGGCCTACAAGCTGAGAGAACGCGGTTATTCCGTGCACCTCGTCACCGACAGCCGCGCGGAACGCTATGCCGGCAAGTTTCCGGCCGATGAAATTCACGTGGTGCCGTCGGCAACGATCGGTTCGAAGAATCCGATCAAGGTCGCAAAGGCGCTTTGGACGCTGTGGACGGGCATGCGCGCCGCCCGCAAGCTGATCCGCAATATCAAGCCGCACTGCGTCGTTGGCTTTGGCGGTTATCCGACCGTGCCGCCGCTGCTTGCTGCTACCCGCATGGGCGTGCCGGCGATGATTCATGAGCAGAACGCTGTGATGGGCCGCGCGAACAAGGCGCTGGCCGCGCGGGTCCAGGCGATCGCCGGCGGTTTCCTGGAAAAGGGCGGCGCGTTTCCGGAAAAGACGGTGACGACCGGCAATCCCGTGCGTCCGGCCGTGATCGAAGCAGCGAAGCGGCCCTATGTGCCGTCCGGTCCGGACGATCCGTTCAATCTGGTGGTCTTCGGCGGCAGCCAGGGTGCTCAATATTTCTCCAAAGCGGTGCCGACGGCGATCAGCCTGTTGGAGGAGCCGCTGCGCAAGCGCCTGCGGATCACGCAGCAAGTGCGCCCCGAGGATATGGAGACGGTCAATAGCTGCGCCAGGAGATTGGAGATGGGCGCCGATGTCGCGCCGTTCTTCACCGACATGGCCGAGCGCATCGGTGCTGCCCATCTCGTCCTCTGCCGGTCCGGCGCTTCGACGGTATCGGAGCTTGCCGTCATCGGTCGCCCGGCAATCCTGGTGCCCTATCCCTACGCCCTGGACCACGACCAGGCAGCCAACGCGGCCGCACTTGCGGCAACGGGTGGCGTCAAGGTCATTGCGCAGGCCGAACTCACGCCGGAGAAGCTCTCGACGATCCTGCGCGGCGCGATGACGATGCCGGAGAAACTGGCAAAGATGGCGGCTGCGGCCAAACAGGCCGGCAAACCGGATGCGGCAAGCTTGCTCGCCGACATGGTTGAGGCTATTGCCGCGAAACGTTCAATTCAGGAATTCAAGGGGGCGGGCGTATGAAGCTGCCGAAGGCTATCGGCCTTGTGCATTTTATCGGTATCGGCGGTATCGGGATGAGCGGCATTGCCGAAGTGCTGCACAATCTCGGCCATCGCGTGCAGGGGTCGGACCAGTCGGAGAGCGCCAACGTGCAGCGGCTGCGCGACAAGGGCATCGCAGTCCATATCGGTCACAAGGCGGAGAATCTCGGCGACGCGGAAGTCGTGGTCGTGTCCACCGCCATCAAAAAGAACAATCCGGAACTCGTCGCCGCGCGCGAAAAGCTGCTGCCAGTGGTGCGCCGCGCCGAGATGCTGGCCGAGCTGATGCGCTTCCGCAACGCCATCGCCATTGGCGGCACGCATGGCAAGACGACCACCACCTCGCTGGTCGCGACCCTGCTCGAAGCCGGCGGACTTGACCCGACCGTCATCAATGGCGGCATCATCAACGCCTATGGCACCAATGCCCGCATGGGCGAGGGCGAGTGGATGGTGGTTGAGGCCGATGAATCGGACGGCACCTTCCTGAAGCTGCCCGCCGACGTCGCCGTCGTTACCAATATCGATCCGGAGCATCTGGATCACTATGGCAATTTCGACGCCGTGCGTGCCGCCTTCCGGCAGTTCGTCGAGAATGTGCCGTTCTACGGTTTCGGTGTCATGTGCCTCGATCATCCGGAAGTGCAGTCGCTGGTCGGGCGCATCGAGGACCGCAAGGTCATCACCTATGGTGAGAATCCGCAGGCAGATGTGCGCTTCAAAAATGTCCGGATCGATGGCACGCGCTCGCTGTTTGATATCGAAATTCGCAGGCGCCGGACGGGAAAGGTCTTCGAGATCAAGGATCTCGTCATGCCGATGCCCGGTCGGCACAATATTTCCAATGCGACGGCGGCGATCGCTGTCGCCAACCGGCTCGGCATCTCCAATGCGGCGATCGCCAGGGGGCTCGCCTCCTTCGGCGGCGTCAAGCGTCGCTTCACGCTCACAGGCGAATGGAATGGCGTGAAGGTCTTCGACGACTATGGCCATCATCCGGTGGAGATCAAGGCCGTGCTTAGGGCGGCGCGCGAGGCCTGCCAGGGCCGTATCATCGCCGTTCACCAGCCGCATCGTTACACGCGCCTGTCGAGCCTCTTCGAGGAGTTCGCCGCCTGCTTCAACGACGCCGACAGTATTTTCCTGGCGCCGGTCTATGCCGCCGGCGAGGACCCGATCGAAGGCGCGGATTCGCAGGCTCTGGTATCGCGCATCAAGGCAGGCGGCCATCGCGATGCGCGTTATCTGCCGTCGCAGGAGGATCTTGCCCGCTTGATCGCGGAGATTGCGCGGCCGGGTGATTTTGTGGTTCTCTTGGGGGCTGGCAGCATCACATATTGGGCAGCTTCATTGCCAAAGGAATTGGAAGGCCTCTCGGGTAAGTCCGCATGAAACAGGTGAATGGGGAAAAGCTTCTGGCGTCGCTCGGCGACAGCGTCAAGGACATCAGGGGCCGGTTGACGCCGGACGCGCCGATGGATCGCGTCACATGGTTTCGCGCCGGCGGGCTGGCGGAACTGATGTTCCAGCCGCATGATACGGACGATCTGATTGCTTTCCTGAAGGTTCTGCCCGCCGAAGTGCCGTTAACGGTGGTGGGTGTCGGCTCGAACATCCTGGTGCGCGACGGCGGCATTCCCGGCGTTGTCCTGCGTCTTTCGGCGAAGGGCTTCGGTTCGGTCGAGCTTGCCGGCGAGAACCGCATCATGGCCGGCGCGATCTGCCCGGATAAGCATGTTGCCGCCATGGCCATGGATAACAGCATCGGCGGCTTTCATTTCTATTACGGCATTCCGGGCGGCATCGGTGGGGCAGCACGTATGAATGCCGGCGCCAACGGCTCCGAGACGCGTGATCGTGTCGTCGAGGTGCATGCCGTCGACCGCAAGGGCAAGAAGCATGTGCTGACCAACGCCGAGATGGGTTACACCTATCGGCATTCGACGGCATCGGACGATCTGATCTTTACCCATGTTCTTTTCGAGGGATATCCCGAGGACCGGGCCAAGATTCGGGCCGAGATGGATGCCGTGCGAGCGCATCGCGAGACGGTGCAGCCCATTCGCGAAAAGACCGGCGGTTCGACATTCAAGAACCCCGAGGGGCATTCCGCCTGGAAGCTGATCGATGAAGCTGGTTGCCGCGGCCTCGTCATCGGCGGCGCGCAGATGTCGTCGCTGCACTGTAACTTCATGATCAATATGGGGCAGGCGACCGGCTACGATCTCGAATATCTTGGCGAGCAGGTGCGCCGCGAGGTTTTCGAGAAGTCCGGCATCAAGCTGGAATGGGAAATCAAGCGCCTCGGCTGCTTCATGCCCGGCCGGGAAGTTCGCCCCTTCCAGGGGGTCACCACGGAGTAGGTTTGCGCTGCAATCGGCTCAAACTTCATAAAATGATTCAACAAAAAGGCCGGGTTTTCACCCGGCCTTTTCAATCGGTTATCGCGAAATCTTCAGACTTCGTCATTGCCTGAGAGCAGGATGCCGATCAGCGAGAGCAGTGCGGCGCCCGCCAGATAGTAGCCTACATAAACCAGGCCGTAGGTCGTCGCGAGCCATGTGGCGATGTAGGGAGCCAGCGAGGCCCCGACGATGCCGCCAAGATTGAAGGTCATCGACGCACCGGTGTAGCGCACGGTAGTGGGGAAGGGCGCGGCGAGTGCCGCGCCGATCGGGCCGTAGGTAAAGCCCATCAGGGCCAGGCCAATGATCGAGCAGGCGAAGGCACCGGCAAGGCCGGCCGTCAGCAGTGACGAATAGAACAAGCCGAAGATCAGGATGCCGATCGTCGTCAGGATCAGAACCAGCCGGCGCGAATAACGATCCGACAACAGGCCGGAAAGCGGGATCATCAGGCCAAAGAACACGACGCCGACAAGCTGGACGACAAGGAACTGGCCCTGCGAGTAGCCGAGACCTGCTGGCAGCGGTCCGTTGCCGGGCGGCCTGGTGCCCCAGCTCAGGGTGAACGCCGTCATCAGGTAGAACAGCACGAAAGTCGCTACAGCGATAATGGTGCCGAGAATCAGGCTGCGAAGGTGCGAGCGGAGGATGACTGCGATCGGAACCGAAACGCGTTCCTCTTTCTCGATTGCGCGCTGGAATTCTGGGGTTTCCGTGATTTTCAGACGGACATAGAGGCCGACGGCAACGAGCACGATGCTGATCAGGAAGGGGACGCGCCAACCATAGTTGAGGAAGTCCGCATCAGCCATGCTTTCGCGCAGAATCAGAAAGAGGCCGGCCGACAGGATGAAGCCGATGGGGGCGCCGAGCTGCGGGAACATCGCGTACCAGCTTCGCTTGCCTTCCGGGGCGTTTTCCGTCGCAAGCAGTACTGCGCCACCCCATTCGCCGCCGAGACCAAGACCCTGACCGAGGCGGCAAAGCGCCAACAATACCGGTGCGAGAACGCCGATCGACTCATAGGTCGGCAACATGCCGATCACGACGGTTGAAAGACCCATGGTCATCAGAGCCGCGACAAGCGTCGCCTTGCGGCCGATTCGGTCGCCGAAGTGACCGAAGATCATCGCGCCGATCGGGCGCGCGAAGAAGGCGATCGAGAATGTTGCAAAGGACTGCAGCGTCGCTGAGGTCGGATCGCTGGCAGGAAAAAACAGCTTCGGGAAGACGATAACAGCCGCCGTTGCGTAAACGTAGAAGTCGAAAAATTCGATTGTCGTACCGATAAGGCTCGCGATCAGAACGCGTGCCGGGGAATTCGCAACAACGCTGTTCGATGACGAGGGTGTCGGCGATAAAGGAGATATCGCGTCAGTCATGGTCCCACCAATTTAGATGATGCTAAGGTTGCCTTAGCGGCAAGGGGTGTCCTTAGCGCAATTTTTGTTCGGCGCAAACGTCTAAGAAGCAAGAAACCGACACGGGGTGGGCCAATCCTTTGGCTCAATCATTGATTCAGGAGCGGAAGGATCATCGTTCGCCATTCTGGCAGGCGTCGTCGGCGATCGCGCTGATTTAGCGGCGTAATAAGGCTTACGAAGCCCTGCAAAGGAGACCCCGGCGCAAGGCTATTTGTTTAAAAATTTCTAAAAGTGGATATTCAAACATAGCAACTCCATGATTCTAATGGCAGAATTCTTCAAGTCGATTTGATTCGAGAAAATTGATCTCTGCGAGACCGGTCAGAAGTTAACGAAAGTAAACGCTTCATTAACCTTAATGTTGTTCTAATGGAGCCAACAAGACGTCGCGAGAATCGCTGCCCAGCACATCGAGCAGACGTCGATTAGGATAGTGAATTGGGGGTATTGATGGGTGGCAAGCATGTGGCTGTCCTTATGGGCGGATTTTCCTCGGAGAGGCCGGTTAGCCTTTCTTCGGGAAAAGCATGCGCTGATGCCCTCGAGGCCGAAGGCTTTCAAGTCACGCGTATCGATGTGGAGCGCGATGTCTCTGCCCGTCTTGCCGATCTGAAGCCCGATGTCGTTTTCAATGCTCTGCATGGCCCGTTCGGCGAAGACGGCACAATCCAGGGCATACTTGAATATCTGCAGATCCCTTACACTCATTCCGGCGTATTGGCCTCGGCGCTCGCCATGGACAAGGCTCGGGCCAAGAGGGTGGCTGACGGCGCTGGCATTCCTGTGGCCGATTCGCGGGTGATGAACCGCTTCGCCATTACCGGCGAGCATCCGATGCGGCCGCCTTATGTCGTAAAGCCGGTGCGTGAAGGTTCGAGCTTCGGTGTCGTGATCGTCAACGAAGATCAAACGCATCCGCCGCAGATTATTACCTCTTCCGAATGGCGTTACGGTGACGAGGTTTTGATCGAGCGCTACATCTACGGACGCGAGCTGACCTGCGGTGTCATGGGCGATACGGCGCTTGGCGTAACCGAGATCGTGCCGCAGGGACATAGCTTCTATGACTATGATTCCAAATATGCGGAGGGTGGATCAAAACACGTCATCCCGGCCAGAATTTCACCGAATCTTTACCAAAAGATACAAACATTGGCGTTAAGGGCGCATCAAGCTATCGGTTGCCGTGGCGTCAGTCGATCTGACTTCCGTTATGACGATCGCTTTTCCGAAGAGGGCGAGCTTATCTGGTTGGAAATCAATACCCAACCAGGCATGACGCCTACCTCGCTGGTGCCCGAAATGGCCGCTCACGCCGGCTACTCCTTTGGCGAATTTCTCCGGTGGATGGTGGAGGACGCGTCTTGTTTGCGCTGACGGTCAAAAATATCAGGCGGTCCCGCCACCGTGTCCCGCTCGCGATCGACGATGTCGAAGATGCGTTCGTATTGCCGCGGCCGCTGCGTCGTGCCGTGCGTTTCCTTGTGAGCCTCGGCTCTGGACGCGTCAACATCCCGGCCCATACGGGTACGGTTTCGGCGCTGGCTCTTTTTGCTGCGACGGGCCTTTACGGCATGTCGATCGGCGGTCATACGCAGGATGTCGCCCAGGCGACGACGTCGGCTGCCGGCTTTGCCATCGAAGACGTGAAGGTTTCCGGCAACGATCAGACGTCGGAAATCGAAATCCTGCAGCTTCTCGGTCTCGACGGCACGACGTCGCTGGTAGCGCTCGACGCCGATGCGGCGCGCCAGAAGATTGCGAGCCTGCCCTGGGTTCAGAACGTTGAAGTCCGCAAGGTCTATCCGAAGACGGTCGAAGTGAAGCTCTCGGAGCGCAAGGCTTATGCCATCTGGCAGCACGGCTCCGAGCTGTCGCTGATCCAGAAGGATGGCAGCGTGATCGCGCCGCTCCGCGACAACAAATTCGCCAAGCTGCCGCTTTTTGTCGGCCGCGATGCCGAAACGGCTGCGGCGTCCATCGACGACGAGTTTGCCAACTGGCCCGATGTTCGCAGCCATGTGAAGGCATTCGTGCGCGTCGCCGGCCGCCGTTGGGATCTCTATCTCGACAATGGTGTGATCATCAAATTGCCGGAAGATAATATCGACGGCGCGCTCGCCCGGCTGACCAAGCTCGACAAGGACGAGAACCTTCTGCAGCGCGATATTGCTGCCGTCGATCTTCGTCTCGACGATCGCACCGCCATTGAATTGACCCCGGACGCAGCGCTTCGCCGCCAGGCCGCGTTGGATGCAAGAACCAAGGCTTTGAAGAAAGCAGGGCAGGATACATGAGCTTATTCAGTTCGTCCCATTTCGGTCTGCCGCGCCTGAAGCCGCTGTCCTCCAAGCGGTCGCATATCGTATCCGTCCTCGACATTGGCTCGACCAAAGTCGTTTGCATGATCGGACGGCTGACGCCGCGCGAGGAAAGCCAGGTTCTGCCGAACCGGACGCATAATATCGAGATCATCGGCATCGGCCATCAACGTTCGCGCGGCATCAAGACCGGTGTCATTGCCGATCTCGATGCGCTGGAAAATGTCGTCCGTCTCTCCGTCGATGCCGCCGAGCGCATGGCAGGCCTTACCGTCGACAGTCTGATCGTCAATGTTTCCGCCGGTCGTCTCGGCAGCGACATCTACACCGCCACCATCGATCTGGGCGGTCAGGAAGTCGAGGCAAACGATCTGAAGAAGGTGCTTGCGGCCGCCTGCCAGCAGTCGCTCCGTCAGGAGCGCGCCGTACTGCACTCGCTGGCAACCGGCTACTCGCTCGATGGCGAACGCGGCATCCGCGATCCCCTGGCGATGTTCGGCGATGCGCTGGGCGTCGATATGCATGTGGTTACGGCGGAGCGTGCGGCCCTTCGCAACCTCGAACTCTGCATCAACCGGGCGCATCTTTCGGTCGAGGGCATGGTGGCAACGCCCTATGCCAGCGGTCTTGCCGCTCTCGTCGATGATGAAGTCGAACTCGGTTGCGCCGCAATCGACATGGGCGGCGGCACGACGACGATCTCGGTCTTTGCCGAAGGCAAGCTGGTGCACACGGATGCCGTCAGCCTCGGCGGCCATCATGTCACCACCGACCTTGCACGCGGCCTTTCGACCCGCATCGAGGATGCCGAACGGCTGAAGGTGGTCCACGCCTCGGCGCTGGCGAATTCTTCGGAAGAGCGCGAACTGATTTCCATCCCGCCGATCGGCGAGGATGAACGCGACCAGCCGACGCAGGTGCCAAAGGCCCTGGTGTCGCGCATCGTCAAGGCGCGCATCGAGGAAACGCTGGAGCTGATCAGGGATCGCATTCAGCGTTCCGGTTTCAGCCCGATCGTCGGCAAGCGTGTCGTGCTCACGGGCGGAGCCAGCCAGTTGACCGGTCTGCCGGAGGTAGCGCGGCGTATTCTTGCCCGCAACGTCCGCATCGGCCGTCCGATGGGCGTATCCGGCCTGCCGACTGCGGCCAAGGGGCCTGCCTTTTCGACGGCGGTGGGACTGATGATCTATCCGCAGGTCGCGGACATGGAGACACATGCGGCGGGCAGCGGGCTGCTCTCGTCGCTTGGGGGTAACAACAGCCGTATCGGCCGCGTCGGCCAATGGCTGAAGGAGAGTTTTTGAGTGCCTGATCCCGGATCGCGGCAAGCGCTTTCCGGGCAGGGGTCAGGCAAGTGAAATATAGTGAATTGGCCGGCGTGGCGATGCGGCCATAGAGAGAAGGAACGGGTACCATGACTATCAAGCTGCATAAGCCAGATATCACCGAGCTGAAGCCGCGGATCACCGTGTTCGGTGTCGGTGGTGGTGGCGGCAATGCCGTCAACAACATGATCACGGCGGGCTTGCAGGGCGTCGATTTCGTCGTCGCCAATACGGACGCACAGGCTTTGACGATGACAAAGGCGGAGCGGATCATCCAGCTCGGCGTCAATGTCACCGAAGGCCTCGGCGCCGGTTCGCAGCCGGAAGTCGGCCGCGCGGCTGCCGAAGAGTGCATCGACGAAATCATCGATCACCTGAACGGTACCCATATGTGCTTCGTCACCGCCGGCATGGGCGGCGGCACGGGCACGGGTGCTGCGCCGGTTGTCGCACAGGCCGCCCGTAACAAGGGCATCCTGACCGTCGGCGTCGTCACAAAGCCGTTCCATTTCGAAGGCGGCCGCCGCATGCGGCTTGCCGAAATGGGCATCCAGGAACTGCAGAAGTCGGTCGACACGCTGATCGTCATTCCGAATCAGAACCTGTTCCGCATCGCCAACGACAAGACGACGTTCGCGGACGCCTTCTCGATGGCCGACCAGGTTCTCTATTCGGGCGTTGCCTGCATCACCGACCTGATGGTGAAGGAAGGTCTCATCAACCTCGACTTCGCCGACGTCCGTTCGGTCATGCGCGAAATGGGCCGCGCCATGATGGGCACGGGCGAGGCTTCCGGTCAGGGCCGCGCAATGCAGGCTGCTGAGGCTGCCATCGCCAACCCGCTGCTCGACGAAACCTCGATGAAGGGCGCGCAGGGCCTGCTGATCTCGATCACCGGCGGTCGTGACCTCACCCTCTTCGAAGTCGACGAAGCTGCGACCCGCATCCGCGAAGAAGTCGATCCGGACGCCAACATCATTCTCGGCGCCACGTTCGACGAATCGCTCGAAGGCATCATCCGCGTTTCTGTTGTCGCGACCGGCATCGATCGCGCGATCAACGAAGCGGCCGACAAGGCTATGGAATTCCGTCCGGTCGCAAAGCCGGCTGTCCGTCCCTCCGCGGCCGTTGCTCCGGCAGCGGCCGCAGCTCAGCCTGCCCATGTCGCGCAGGCACCGAAGGCCGCCGTCGATCCTGTCGCGCAGACCATTCGCATGGCGGAAGCCGAAATGGAGCGTGAACTGGAAATCCAGATGACCCGCCAGCAGCAGCCGGTCATGCAGCAGCAGCCGGTTGCTCAGGAGGAGAGCTTCCGTCCGCAGAGCCGCATCTTCGCAGCGCCTGAGGCACAGCCGGTACGCCAGGCTCCGCTTCAGCCGCAGCCGGCCCCGGTTATGCATCAGCAGCCCGCGATGCAGCATCAGCCGGCGCCCATGCAGATGCAGCAGCCGGTGCGCCAGGAGCCGATCATCCGACAGGCTCCGGAGCAGGTCCGTATGCCGAAAGTCGAGGATTTCCCTCCGGTCGTTAAGGCCGAGATGGAACATCGTGCCCAGCCGGTCGCTACTCAGGCAACGGAAGAGCGTGGTCCGATGGGCTTGCTGAAGCGAATCACCAATTCGCTCGGCCGCCGCGACGAGGACCCGGCTTTCAACGACATGACGGCTTCCGCTCCGAGTGCCGCTTCGCAGCAGCGCCGTCCGCTGTCGCCGGAAGCAAGCCTCTACGCACCGCGTCGTGGCCAGCTCGATGATCAGGGCCGTCAGGTTCCGCAGGCGCGCATGGCAAGCCAGGAAGACGACCAGCTCGAAATCCCGGCCTTCCTGCGCCGGCAATCGAACTGATCCGGTATAAAGCATCCTTTTAATAGGATACTAACCATGTTTATCGAATCCGGGACTTAGCGGTCCCGGATTTCCTTATTTTCGGGCTTGCTTTAATTCAAAGATTACCCAACAAATTCAATGATCTGGTTTCGTAACAAAGCGAAAGAAACAGTGATTTGGAATGCGGTGCCCTCGCGCGTATTTAGGTAGCAAGCGAGCTAGCGGAATCGCATTCGGCAATCCTTGCATGTGGATTTCGCGGCGTGGGTAACAGACTGAACCAGCAATGAGGGCAGGATCCAAAGATGACCGCCCGGTCTGGGACAGATAGACGAAGGCAGAATTTATATGGCAATCGGATTGCTAGGTTTTCAGACCACCATTGCAAGCCCTGTGACACTTTCGGGTATCGGCGTTCATTCCGGCGCCAATGTGTCGATTACGCTCTATCCAGCCGAGGCCGGCACGGGTGTCATCTTCCAGCGCATGCATGACAATGGCGACGTGACGGAGCTGCGCGCCGTTTCTTCGCAGGTTGGCAACACCGATCTTTGCACAGTTCTCGGCTTCTCGCCGGCGCGTTCCGTCGCGACGGTCGAGCATGTCATGGCGGCGATCTACGCGATTGGCCTGGACAACGTCATCGTTGAAGTTTCCGGTGCGGAAATGCCGATCATGGACGGCAGTGCCTATCCGTTTATCGAAGCGATCGAGCAGGTCGGTACCGTCTCCCTCGGCGTCAAGCGCCGCTATATTCGCGTGACCAAGCCGGTGCGGATCGAAGCCGGCGGTTCCTGGTGCGAGTTCCGGCCCTATGACGGCACGCGTTTCGAAGTCGAGATCGACTTCGAATGCCCGCTGATCGGCCGCCAGAAGTGGGAAGGCGATCTGACCGCCAAGACCTTCAAGACCGAGCTGTCGCGCGCGCGCACCTTCGGCTTCATGCGCGATGTCGAGCGTCTGTGGGCTTCGGGCCATGCGCTTGGCTCCTCTCTCGATAATTCCGTTGTCATCTCGGACGACAACACGGTGATCAACGTCGAAGGCTTGCGCTACGCCAAGGACGAATTCGTCCGTCACAAGGCTTTGGATGCCGTTGGCGATCTGGCGCTGGCCGGCGCCCAGTTCATCGGCTGCTACCGCTCCTATCGCGGCGGTCACCGCATGAATGCGAATGCGCTGAAGGCATTGCTGAGCGACCCCTCGGCCTACGATGTCGTCGAGACTTCCGCACCGCGCCAGCGCGCGCATAGCCGCGAGTTCGTCGCCGTCAATGCTCCCGAATTCGCCCCCTGGTCTGCGTGACCTCCAGAAACCCAGGTGGCCAAGTCGCCGCTCCCGAAAGGGGGCGGCTCTTTTTTTGACGGAGATTCGTCGGTGGTGCTTTCAAAGCTGGTCGGAGCGTCGCGTTCGAGCGGGTTGGAAAGGAAATCCCTTGTCAATACAGCGGTTAAAGCCTGTCATCGTGCAGTCTTTGCCACAAAAATGCGTTAATGCATCATCATTGCGTTGCCCTGATGGTGCTTTTGCGGCTAGAAACGCCAGCGAGAGAACGCCGTTTCCGCAATAACGGCTAGTGGGACAAGTCATCCGATGGGTTTTGCAGGGTCTGAAAGCATGAAGATTACAGCACGGGCTTTGCTCGTATCGCTTCTCCTGGCCGGTACCGGTGCGGTGGTAACGGGTTGTAATACGGACAAGGATATCGACATCACCAAGCTAGGTGTCGAGACCGATCCACCGGAAACCCTCTACAATCAGGGCCTGGCCAACATCAAGGCCGGCAATATGACGGAAGCCGGCAAGAAGTTCGATGCCATCAACAAGCAGCAGCCCTTCTCCGAATGGGCGCGCAAGGCACTTGTGATGAGCACTTTTGTCAAATATCGCACCGGTCAATATGATGATGCGGTCCAGGCGGGCAACAGCTACCTCAAGCAGTATCCCGGCTCCGAAGATGCCGATTACGTTCAGTATCTCGTCGGTGCGTCCTATGCCAAGCAGATCGTCGACGTAACGCAGGATCAGCGCGCCGCGCAGCAGACGATCGAGGCGATGACCAAGCTCGTCAGCACCTATCCGAACTCGCAATATGTCAGCGACGCACAGGCCAAGATCCGTTTTGCCCGCGACCAGCTCGCCGGCAAGGAGATGCAGGTCGGCCGCTACTATCTCGAGCGCAAGGATTACCTTGCGGCCATCGCCCGCTTCCGTATCGTCGTCGAGAAATATCCGACCACGAATCAGATCGAAGAGGCGCTGGCACGCCTGGTCGAAGCCTACTACGCCATGGGCATCGTTCCGGAGGCGCAGACGGCAGCCGCCGTTCTCGGCCACAACTATCCGGACAGCCGCTGGTACGCAGATTCCTATAAGCTTCTGAAGACCAGTGGTGTCGAGCCGCGTGAAAACGAAGGCTCCTGGATTTCGAGAGCGGGCAAGAAACTTCTTCTTGGGACGTGAGATTGAGCGCACATGCTGGTCCAGCTTTCGATCCGCGATATCGTTCTGATCGAGCGGCTGGATCTTGCCTTCGAGACCGGGCTTTCGGTGCTAACCGGCGAGACGGGCGCGGGCAAATCCATTCTGCTTGACAGTCTCTCGCTTGCCCTTGGCGGGCGCGGCGATGGCGATCTCGTGCGTCACGGAGAGGATCGCGGTCAGGTAACGGCGGTCTTCGACGTTGGTATGCAGCATGCCGCCCGCAAGCTTCTGCGCGAAAATGGTATTGACGACGACGGCGACCTGATTTTCCGCCGCATCCAGTCCGCCGACGGGCGCACCAAGGCTTTCGTCAACGACCAACCGCTCAGCGTTCAGTTGATGCGCCAGGCGGGGCAGCTTCTCGTCGAAATTCATGGACAGCATGACGATCGCGCCCTGGTCGATACCGATGCGCACCGCATGCTGCTCGACGCCTTCGCAGGCATCGCCGAGGAAACTCAGTCTGTCGGACGGCTCTATAAGATCTGGCGCGATACCGAGCGGACGCTGAAGAAGCAGCGGGAGCAGGTGGAGAAGGCTGCGCGCGAAGCCGATTATCTCCGAGCTTCGGTCGAGGAGCTGGAGAAGCTGTCGCCGCAGGATGGCGAAGAGGACGAGCTGGCGGACCGTCGCTCGCGGATGATGAAGGCGGAGCGCATTGCCGGGGATATCTCCGAGGCCTCCGAGTTCCTGAATGGCAATGCCTCGCCCGTACCGCACATCGCCTCGCTGGTGCGGCGGTTGGAGCGCAAGAGCCATGAGGCGCCGGGCTTGCTGGAAGACACCGTGGCGCTGCTCGACGCGGCGTTGGATCAGCTCTCCAATGCGCAGATGGAAGTGGAAGCAGCACTTCGCAAGACCGAGTATGATCCGAGGGAGCTGGAGCGTGTCGAGGAACGGCTGTTTGCGCTGCGCGCTGCCTCGCGCAAATACTCGGTGCCGGTGACCGGCCTGCCGGCGCTCGCCGAGAAGATGGTCGCCGAGCTCGCCGATCTCGATGCCGGGGAAGAGAGGCTGGCGCGGCTGGACGCCGAGCTGGCGGTTGCCAAGGCGGATTATGATGCTGCGGCTCGCAGCCTTTCCGGCAAGCGTCATCACGCCGGCGAAGCACTTGCTGCCGCTGTCATGGGCGAGCTGCCGGCACTCAAACTGGAGCGGGCGCGCTTCATGGTGGAGATCACCACCAATGCCGACGAGGCTACGGCCGAAGGTATCGATGTCATCGAATTCCATGTGCAGACCAATCCGGGGACGCGGCCGGGACCGATCATGAAGGTGGCCTCGGGCGGCGAGCTTTCCCGTTTTCTGCTGGCGCTCAAGGTGGCACTTGCCGATCGCGGTTCGGCGCCGACCTTGGTGTTCGATGAAATCGATACCGGTGTCGGCGGCGCAGTAGCCGACGCCATTGGTCAGCGGCTGAAGCGCCTTTCCGAGCGCGTACAGGTGCTCTCCGTCACCCATGCGCCGCAGGTCGCGGCCCGCGCCGCAACGCATCTGCTGATCTCCAAGGGTCCGGTCTCGGACGGCTCCGAAAAGATCTCTACCCGCGTCGCCACCATGGCTCACAAGGACCGCACCGAGGAAATCGCCCGTATGCTCGCCGGCGCTTCGGTGACCGAAGAGGCGAGGGCGGCCGCCAAGCGGCTATTGGCAGGCAATGGCTGATACCCACCTTCTCCCCAGCGGGGAGAAGGTGCCCCAAAGGGGCGGATGAGGCGCGTTACAAGCCAAATCTCAAGCCATAGTTCTTTTGTCGTTTCAGACCATCGCAATGCGCTGCAGCGGCCCTCAACGGGCACTACGTTTGGCCTTCTGCCCGCTCAGGCGGAGGTGCCAACGCTCTTCCCATTCCCCGATTTTTCTCTAAAACATCTCGGAAATCGGGGAGTGCGAATCCATGAGCAGCGAACAGAAGCCTGTCGAAGATTTGACCGAAGAAGAGGCGGCCGCGGCGCTAGCCTATCTGGCCGCCGAGATTGCGCGCAATGACGCGCTTTATCATGGTCAAGATGCGCCGGAGATTTCGGATGCGGAATATGATGCGCTGAAGCGGCGCAACGATGCCATCGAAGTACGTTTCCCAGCCTTGATTCGCGCCGACAGCCCGTCCCGGCGAGTGGGTGCCGCGCCATCGGAAACCTTTGCGCCTGTCGTGCATGCAAGGCCGATGCTGTCGCTCGACAACACCTTCTCTCAAGAGGACGTCCAGGATTTCGTCGCCGGCGTCTATCGCTTCCTCGGCCGGCTACCCGATCAGTCGATCGCCTTTACCGCGGAGCCAAAGATCGATGGCCTTTCCATGTCGATCCGCTATGAAAATGGGCGGATGGTGAATGCAGCAACGCGCGGCGACGGCACGACCGGCGAAAACGTCACCGCCAATATCCGTACCATTAAGGAAATCCCGCAAACCTTGCCTGCCGGCGCGCCTGCGATCGTCGAAGTCCGTGGCGAGGTCTATATGGCCAAAAGCGATTTCCTGGCGCTCAACGCGCAGATGGAAGCGGAAGGCAAGCAGACCTATGTCAATCCGCGCAACACCGCGGCCGGCTCATTGCGCCAGCTCGATGCGAAGATCACGGCCAGCCGCAAACTGAAATTTTTCGCCTATGCCTGGGGAGAGATGTCCGAGATGCCGGCCGACACCCAGTTCGACATGGTACAGACATTCGCGAAATGGGGTTTTCCGGTCAATCCGCTGATGAAGCGGCTGAATTCGGTCGCCGACATTCTTGCGCATTATGATGAGATCGGTCTTCAGCGTCCGGATCTCGATTATGATATTGACGGCGTCGTTTATAAGGTCGACAGCCTGGAGTTGCAGGCTCGCCTTGGTTTCCGGTCGCGCTCCCCGCGCTGGGCGACGGCGCATAAATTCCCGGCGGAACAGGCCTTCACCCGGCTGACGGGCATCGATATTCAGGTTGGCCGTACGGGCGCTCTGACGCCGGTTGCACGGCTGGAGCCGATCACGGTCGGCGGCGTGGTGGTGACAAACGCGACGCTGCACAATGCCGATTACATCAAAGGCATAGGCAATAAGGGCGAGCCGATCCGCGAGGGCCGCGACATCCGGGTCGGCGACATGGTGATCGTGCAGCGCGCGGGTGACGTCATTCCGCAGATCGTCGATGTCGTGCTGGAGAAGCGGGAATCATCAAGCGTTTCTTACGAATTTCCCAAGGTATGCCCGGTCTGTGGCAGCCATGCGGTGCGCGACATCAACGAGAAGAGCGGCAAGGTCGACGCAGTAACGCGCTGCACCGGCGGCTTTATCTGCCGGGCGCAGGCCACGGAGCATTTGAAGCATTTCGTGTCGCGCAATGCCTTCGACATCGAGGGTCTCGGCTCGAAGCAGATCGACTTTTTCTTCGAGAACGAGGATCCGGCGCTGCAGGTGCGCACTGCGCCCGATATTTTTACCTTGGAAAGGCGCCAGCAGTCTTCTCTTGCCAAGCTGGAGAATATCGATGGCTTCGGTAAGGTCAGCGTTTCCAAGCTCTATGCGGCGATCAACGAGCGGCGCGATATCGCTCTGCACCGCTTCATCTTTGCGCTCGGTATCCGCCATGTCGGCGAGACGACGGCGAAGCTCCTGGCGCGCTCCTACGGCACCTATGAAGCCTTCGAGGCGGCGATGAAGGAGGCGGCTCCGCTTGCGGGAGACGCATGGAACGACCTCAACAATATCGAGGGCATCGGCGAGGTGGTGGCTCGCGCCATCGTCGAATTCTACAAGGAACCGCGCAACATCGCGGTAATCTCGAAGCTGCTTGAAGAGGTGCGGCCACAGGAGGCAGAACGGCCGACCACATCGGGCAGTCCCGTCGTCGGCAAGACGGTGGTTTTCACCGGCTCTCTCGAGAAGTTCACCCGCGACGAAGCCAAGGCCAAGGCCGAGAGCCTCGGTGCCAAGGTTTCCGGCTCAGTTTCAAAAAAGACCGACATTGTCGTCGCGGGACCCGGCGCGGGCTCGAAGCTGGACAAGGCGCGGGAATTCAATGTGCAGGTGATGACGGAAGATGAGTGGCTGGTGTTGATCAGTGGGTGATCGACGGCGGCGGACCGAAGGACCGCCGCACGTCGCGACTTACATCCTCACACGCGCCATCGCGAAAGCATCCACATATTCGCCGTCGCGAAATGCAAAGGCTCTGAGCCTGCCCTCGGTCTCGAAACCGAATCTCTCGTAAAGCCGGATCGCCGGTTCGTTGTCGACATAAACGGTCAGTTCCAGGCGTTTGATCGCCAGCCAATTGTCGGCGGTGTCGACGACGGCGGCGAGCAACGCCGAGCCAATGCCCCGGCCGGTAAAATCGTCATGAACGCCCATGCCGAGGTGGCCGGTGTGAATCTGCCGGCCGGCATGGCGCCGCATTCCGGCATTGCCGACGATTTGCCCATCGAGCACGGCGACCAGATTGATCGAGCCGAGTGCGGGCTTCTCCATCCACTGCCGGGTTTCTTCGACGCTTTGAAAGGGTAGGCGCAGCGTGCCGGCGCGATAGCCGGGCAGATTGGCAATCAGGGCTATCGCTTCGGCGTCTGACAGCCGCGCGGCGCGGATTTCCACGCCGCCTTGTTTTCGGGATCGTCTTTCGTCTTGATATTGTGATTCGGAATTCACGTTGCTCTCCTTAAGGTTCAGGAGGAGAGCAGAGCCTTCACACCCTGCTCGCCTCGGCAGGGTTGAAGGGGATCGCAGTCAGCTCAAAGCAATGCCGCTCCCACTCGCCCTGCTAGGGGTGAGGTCGTGAGAATATGCATCACGGTGGTAGGGTTTGCGATCATGCGCGGAGCTTTTAGAATCTTTTTCGAGAAGTCAACTCTCCCAGCGGCAGCAATCCGATTGCAAACCTACTCGCGCATGCCGTGCGACCACTCGCCTTAATGCGAAAGGATGAATTGAATTCTGACCGGAACAGGCCGCTCAATATCGCGCAGGAGCATGATGTAAAAGGCGAATCCCTTTTCTCTGGCCCTACGCAAAATACAGTTGGTGAGTGTCGAGGTTCCATGCGTCTAATACTTGTCAACGATGTTTCAATCATTCGCGGTGGTGCGACAAAGGTGGCGTTGCAATGCATCGATGCGAGCAGGCAGGCAGGGTTGAATTGCGCGATTCTGGTCGGTGATGACGGCGAAGGACTGAAGTCGCGCTTTGCGGGCGTCCGTACGGTCGCCCTTGGAGAACGTCCCCTTCGCGATGGTCCTAGCTTCACCGACGTCTTCGAGAAAAATTATAACAAGCGCGCCTACGAAGCGCTGGACGAATTGTTGAAAGAGACGGACGAAGAGACCGTCGTACACGTGCACGGCTGGTCACAGATTCTCTCGCCGTCGATCTTCTACGCACTCGCCAAACACAAGGCCAAGGTCATCGTCACGGCGCATGATTTTTTTCTTAGTTGTCCGAACGGAGGGTTGATCAATTTCCAGAGCGGAATGGTGTGCGATGTCCGCCCGCTATCGGCAGCATGTCTGACGACCAATTGCGACAAGCGCAACTATTTCCACAAGCTCTGGCGCTTTCGCCGGACTCTGACCCAACGAGGCGTCGGCGAAGAGTTCTGGAGCCGCGTCGGCATCGTGCTGGCGCATGAGAGCATGGAGGCCTATCTGCACTCGGGCCCGCTGCGCCATTTTGTGACTTTGCGGACACCGACCGAGCCGTTGACGCCGGCGCCCGTGGAGGCCTGGCGCAATCACCGCACCGTCTTCTTGGGACGCATGTGCTGGGAAAAGGGCGTCCGCACGCTCGCAGACGCATTGAATAAGACCGGGCGAACGGCGACGCTGATCGGCCGCGGACCGCTGCTCGATGAGATGCAGCGGGCGTTGCCGCATTGCTGGGTGCCTGGCTGGCTGGCCGACGAGGAAGTGACGGCGCTGGCGAGGGAGGCGCGCGTCTTCATCATGCCGTCCCGCATGCCGGAACCTTACGGCCTTGTGGCCGCCGAGGCGCTGATGTCCGGCATTCCCGTCATCGTCAGCAGCAATGCGCTGATTGCCGCCGAAGTAGAGCGGAACGGCGCTGGGCTGGTCTTTAAAAGCGGTGATGCCCTTTCATTGGCGGAGCGGCTGGCGAGCACCGATGACGACAGTTTGATGCAGAGACTTTGTGAAGGCGCGTTAGCGCTTGGCCAGCGGATTGCACCCAGCAAAGCTGAATGGGGTCGGCGCATGGTCGATATCTATACAGGCAGGAGTGGCTTCTTCGCTCAATAAAAGGGGGATAATCACATGGCGCGGGCATTGGTAACGGGGGGCTGTGGCTTTGTCGGGAGGCATCTGATCAGGCGGCTTTTGGCCGAGGGATTGGACGTCGTCTGCGTCGATCACCTGGTGGAAGGGACGGGGGCACGGCATCCCGCTCTCTGGCAGCACTTTCCCGGATCGCGTTTTGCGTTTTTCGAGGAGGATTGTCGCTCTTTCTTTCTCCGCCCTTTGGAACATTTCGACTATGTTTTCCATCTCGCTGCACTGGTCGGCGGCCGGGTGACGCTGGAGGCACGTACGCTTGACGTTGCCGAAGATCTGGCGGTGGACACGGAATTGTGGAAATGGGCGGCACGCGCCAAACCCACCTGTGTCGTGTTTTTCAGCTCCAGCGCCGCTTATCCTGTCTCGCTGCAGACGGTCGCCAATCATCGGCTACTTTCGGAAGATATGATTTCTTTCGAGGCCGCCATCGGTGTGCCCGACCTCAGCTACGGTTGGGCGAAACTGACCGGCGAATATCTGATGAAGCTCTATGTCGAGCGTTACGGCAACCGGGCGGTCGCTTATCGGCCGTTCAGCGGCTATGGCGAGGATCAGGATCTTGCCTATCCCTTCCCGGCCATTTGTCGTCGCCTGCTTGAAGAAAGAGGCGCTGCGGAAGTCTCCGTCTGGGGTTCCGGACGGCAATGCAGGGACTTCATCCATATTGATGATTGCATTGATTTCATTTGGCAGACCAAGGAACTCTTGCCGGATGGCGCCAGCCTCAACCTTTCGACCGGTCGGGCTACCTCCTTCATGGAATTGGCCGGAACCATCGCTCGGCAGATCGGCTGGAACCCTGTCGTGAACGGGCTCTGCGACCGCCCTGAAGGCGTCTTCTATCGCTGCGGCGATACCGCCCTGCAGCGCTCCTATGGACTTGCGCCGCGTGTCAGCCTGGAGGAGGGAATTGCGCGGATGCTCAATCATTTGCGCAGAGAGCAGGAGCAGTACGCCATCGCTATTTGACGCGCGACGTTTTTCACCCTGCGGATTTTCTGCCGCGATATCAGCTCATATCCCTTGACATGCAACCAAATAGTTGCCTATAAGATCATTAACAGGCAACTAAATGGTTCCATGTTTGGCATGAATGACGATGCGGTTTTTCGCGCTCTGGCAGATGCAAGCCGGCGGCAATTGCTGGACCGGTTGTACGAGCAGAACGGCCAGACGCTCGGTGAACTCTGCCAGGGGCTGGAGATGACACGCCAGGCGGTGGCGAAACATCTTGCCATTCTGCAAGAGGCGAACCTGGTATCCGCGCAGCGGCAGGGCAGGGAAAAGCTGCATTTCATCAATCCGGTTCCGATCAACCACATTGCCGAACGCTGGATCAACAAATTCGAGCGTCGACAATTGAGCGCTCTTTCCGCTCTCAAGAAAGCTCTGGAGGACGATAGCGGCCAATAGCGGTTGCCGGATCACGGTGAGCAGCAAACCAACCCAACAGGAGGAGAAATGTCATGGCCGGAAGCAGCTTCGTTTATGTCACCTATATCCGCACCACACCGGACAAGCTCTGGTCGGCGCTGACGACGCCGGAGTTCATCAAGAAATATTGGTTCAATATCCTGCATGAGACCGATTGGAAGGTCGGCTCTCCATGGAGGATGATTTACCCGGACGGGCGCGTCACCGACACGGGCGAGATCGCGGAATTCGATCCTCCGAAGCGGCTGGCCATCAAATGGCGCAACGAATTCATGCCTGAGTTGAAGGCCGAAGGCTGGTCGCGTTGCGTGATTGATATCGAGCCGTTGGACGATGCGGTAAAACTCACCGTTACCCATACGATCGAGCTGGAGAACGCAAAGTTCATCGGCGCCGTTTCCGGCGGCTGGCCGAAAATCCTGTCCAACCTCAAATCGCTTCTGGAGACCGGCGAGGTCGTGTTGAAAGAAAGCAGATGAGCGATAGCGGGGCGCCCCTGCGGCGCCCCGACCTCCTTGCATCCTGGGACCGCCATCTTACCTTAGCGGTGCCGCAGCTCCATCGGCGGCGATGTTGGAGGATGTTCGATGACGTCACTGAAATTGCATGCCGCTATTGCTGCGTCGTTCCTGGCGCTGGTGCCTGCTTCCGCTTCGGCCGAGATCGTCGGCAAGGTTGGTGTGGATTGGACCGGCAACGACATTCTGGTCGATGCCGTGCCGGATCCGGAAGTGTCCGGCGTTACCTGTCACGTCACCTATTTCGACCGCAGCGTCATCGACCGCCTGAGAAAAGGCAACTGGTTCGAGGATCCTTCCAACAACTCCATTGCCTGCCGCCAGACGGGGCCGATCGAGATCGGCAACATCAGCCTGTCGGAGGGTGGCGAGGAGGTATTTCGCGCTGGGTTGTCGCTGATCTGGAAGAAGCTGGTGGTCGACCGAATCTACGACAAGAAGAATGACACGCTGATCTATCTCGTCCATTCGCGCGAACTGACCAATGGCTCGGCGAAAATGGCGATCTCGACCATTCCGCTGTTCGGCCAAAATGTCACCTGGAAGAACGGCAAGCCTTAAAAAGATTACCGGGATACCGCATTGATAGCCGTCAAGGGGTTTGTACCAAAAAAAGTCCTGCTCTTTGGTTGCTCAAGACCCCTCGGTCGCTTTCGAATTGCGTCGTTTTGGTGCAGTTCTAGGGACGAACGTGGAAGTGCCACTTCCATCTGTTCACGGCCTGCGCGACCGGCGCACCGGCAACACCCCTGCCGACGACGGTCCTATAAACACAATCGCCCTGGAGCTCGTACTCCAGGGCGATTTTCGTTTGCGGTATTCTCTTGAAATCAAGCGGCCTGCGCCAGCTCGTCCGCAATTACCGTATCAAGGTTCAGGAAACAAACCATGGTCTTTTCCAGCGCGACGATGCCGCGGCAGAAGGCACGCTGCGCTTCCGGGATGATTTCCGGCGGCGGCTGCAGATCTTCGCTCTTGATGCTCATCATATCGGAGACCTGTTCGACCAGCAGGCCAACGAGCTTGCCGGCGATATCGGTGACGATGATGGCGGAGCGTTCGGACGGTTCGGTCATCTTCATGCCGAGGCGGCAGGCCATATCGATGACCGGGATCACCGCGCCGCGCAGATTGATGAGGCCAAGCACATAGGGCGGCGTGTGCGGCATCGGCGTCACCGGCGCCCAGCCGCGAATTTCGCGGATGGCCATGATGTCAATGCAGAATTCCTGATCGCCGAGATGGAAGGAGACGATCTCCAGATAGGCGCCCGATTGTTTGATGGCATTCGTCATGGTCAAGGACTTCCCGTTTGGCGCCGGCGGCAGGCGGCGGTAGCGATTGAAAAGGGATCGGCTGGAGCGGCTGAGGCTGCGACAGCATCCGGTGGCTTTCGCGCTTGAAACGCTTCGCTCCGGCGGGCGTCATGCCCTTCTGGAAGAAGATCTGTTTGCCGCGTGTCCGGCGGCTGGCGAGTCGGACTTCGCCTCTGTGTTTTGATGTTGGCGCGGAGTGGTTAGGATTGGTTTAACGCGGAGATGGATTCCGCATCTTTGCGCCTGGTTGGCAATCTCCGATGCAGAACTGATCGTGGACCTTGATTGCCGGACCTCAAAAACATCTTCTTGAATTGCGTCCCCCACGTCAACCCGCTAAACCCTCGAAATGATCGCCTGCGCGTCCCACATATCGAGCCGCGGCTGGCGTGGTGAGGAAAGCAGCAATGAAGAGCGTGCGGATTGTTGTCTGGATAGCCGTGGTGATCGTGGCCGGGCTGTTGGGTTGGTTGAGCTTTGGCGTCACCAAGTCGCCGGAAGCTGCGGGTGAGGGGCCATATGGCGTGCCGTTCACGCTGGTTGCGCAGAATGGCCAGCCGATCAGCAATCAGGTGTTTCGCGGAAAGCCGACGGCGCTTTTCTTCGGCTATACGCATTGTCCCGATGTCTGCCCCACGACCTTGTTTGAGCTGAACGGCTGGATGCAGAAGGTCGATCCCGACGGGACGAAGCTCAACGCCTATTTCGTGACCGTCGACCCGCAGCGCGATACCCCGGCGATCATGAAGGAATATGTGTCCAACGTCTCCAGCCGCATCACCGGCATTTCGGGCGACCCCGACAAGGTGATGGACATGGTCAAGGGGTTCAGGGTCTATGCCAAGAAGGTGCCGCTCGATGAGAAGGATCCGAACGGCGATTACAGCATGGATCATACGGCCTCGGTCTTCCTGCTCGATTCCGCCGGCCGCTTCGCCGGTACGATCGCCTATCAGGAAGATCCGGACATAGCGGTCAAGAAGCTGCAAAACCTGATCAAGAAGGGTTAGGGAGCGCCGATGGCGGACGGAAGCGGGAGAGAGAGGAAATCCAGGCCCGTCCTGATTGCGGGCGCAGGTCCGGCCGGCCTGACTGCGGCCCTGGAGCTTGCCCGGCGTGGCTTCGTTCCGCGCATCGTCGATGACGGCCAGGGGCCCGCACCCTTGGAAGAAAGCCGGGCTCTCGGCATCAACGCCCGCACCTTGACGCTGCTTACGCCTTCCGGCGTTACCGAGCGGATCCTTGCAGCCGCTCAGCCGATCGTCCATTTCCGCGTCCGCTCTGGAACCAGGGTCCTTGCCGATGTCGACACACGACAGACGCCTGGCCGCTTCAGTGCTGTTCGTGGCCTGGCGCAGGGAGTAACCGAGCGATTGCTGATCGATACGCTTGCGGCCTACGGTATCACACCGGAGTGGCAGACCGCAGTCGTGGCGGAAACCATCGCCGATGTTAACAAGCCGGAGGTGATGCTCAGACGGCCGGACGGAGCTACGGAGACGGTTCGCCCCGATATCCTGATCGGCGCCGACGGCGCCCATTCCGCCGTTCGAAAAGCACTCGGCGCGGGTTTTCCCGGCGAGGTGCTGGAGGCCTATTTCTATCTCGCCGATTTTCGCTACGCGAAACCTGTCGACACGCATTTTGCCGAGATCACGCTTTGCGATCCCGGCATGATCGGGCGTTTGCCCGTATCTACCGATGTGCTGCGCTATATCTCGACTTTGGAGGATTTCGAAAGCCGTATTGTTCATCCCGAAGCGGTTGCCGAAAAGACCTGGGTCTCGCAATTCCGTATCAATTTCCGCCATGTCGAGCCGATGGCCAGGGGTAACGTCTTCCTGGCGGGCGATGCGGCCCATATTCATTCCCCGGCTGGCGCGCGCGGCATGAATCTCGGCATAGAGGATGCCTGCTGGCTCGCCTGGCTCATTGCGGAAGGCCGCGAACAGGAGTATTCGGCGCTCAGAATTCCAGCCGTGAAACAGGTGCTGAAGCAGACCTATGGCCTGACCCGCCTGGTCACCATGAAAAATCCGCTGGCGATTGCCGCCCGCAATCTGTTCGCGCCATTGCTTTTGCGTTTCGGACCTGTGCGGCGCGCGCTGCTTCATAATATCGCCGGCTATGACACGCCGAAGCCGTCGTGGATCGACTGGGCCGAATAAGAGTAAGAAAGAGCGAAGACTTGAGTGAAATCCGCCTGTACGTAACGACGACCGAGAAAAACGCCGAGCAGATTCTCGATCTGATGACGCCGGTGTTCGAAGACGAAGAACTGCCGATCGCCACCACCGAGATCGATGAAAAGAAGGATATCTGGGAAGCTTCGATTTATCTCTACGCAAACGACGAAGATGATGTGCGCGCCCGTTTTGCAAACGTGCTGAAGCCGGCTTTTCCTGAACTCGTCATCGAAAGGGAAGTCATTCCCGATGTCGATTGGATCGCAAAGTCGCTGGAGGGGCTCAAGCCGGTTCGGGCAGGGCGCTTCCTGGTGCACGGCTCGCATGATCGCGACAAGGTGAAGCTCAGCGATATCGCGATTGAAATCGATGCCGGTCAAGCCTTCGGCACGGGCCATCACGGCACGACGGCGGGTTGCCTGGAGACGATTGAAAAGGTGCTCGCCAGCCGGCGGGTGCGCAATGCGCTCGATCTCGGCACGGGCAGCGGCGTATTGGCGATCGGCGTACGCAAGCTGCGCAATATTCCGGTTCTCGCCACTGATATCGATCCGGTTGCGGTTCGCGTTGCCCGCGAAAACGTTCGCTGCAACGGTATCGCCTCCGGCATTACGCTGGAAACGGCCCCTGGTTTTCATTCCACGGCCTTTTCCCGCCACGGGCCGTTTGATCTGATCATCGCCAATATTCTTGCCAGGCCGCTGATCAAAATGGCGCCGCAACTGGTGGCTCATCTTGCTCCCGGCGGTTCGGTGATTCTCTCAGGCATTCTCGCCCAGCAACGTTGGAAGGTGCTCGCCGCTTACAATGGCGCGAGGATGCGCCACGTGCGCACCATCTGGCGCAACGGCTGGGTCACCATCCATCTCGATCGGCCTTAGAATCCTGCGCCCTTCACCTTATCCCTCTCCCCGCACGCGGGGAGAGGAACTTTATCGTGGGGCTTAAAATGCAAAAGGCGGTGCCGAGGCACCGCCTTGCAGATCGGTATTTGACCGATCCTGCCCGCGAGCGTGTGGAGGAGTGCTCAAGCAGGCTCTACCGTTCAGGTCTCGATCCGGAGAGGGAGGAGGAGTTCCGGACCGCGATCCAATACGAACGCGTAGTCTTGTAACTGTTAGTGGCGACCGCCACGGTTTGCGCCGATTGCCTTCGACGTTTCGACTTCGAGCTGACGAAGCGCGCCGATGGAGTGACGTACGGTGCGACGCTCGCCTGCCAGCGCCGGGCTAACATATACGGAGCGAGAGATTGGCATTTTCATAGTCCTTTTCGAGTGGGTTCGTCGTGAACCCCGTTTGATGCGCTCCATATAGCGACTCGCTTTTTAGCGTGGCAGGGGGCATGCTTCATGGGAGCTATGCAGTTGATGCATATGGCTCGTCGTGATGATGTCACAATTCATCCTGCCTGCACACGAAATGGGCGAATTCGTTAACGCTCGATTCTCTTGCTTGCGGGTTCGTGGGGCTGAACTCATCTCGGATCAATAGTGCGCAATCTAGCTCGAAAATCGTTTCACACTTCACGGGCTCTTGCTCTAACATGCTGTCACCGCTCAGTTTCGCGGATTCTTGGGTTATATTCGGATCAAGCCATGTTCCAGTCTTTCGACGTCACTTCCACCCCGCAATTCGGCCGCGAGCGCGTCACCGGTCTGCGGGCCGCCTTCAGCGATCTCGGCATTGACGGCTTCCTTGTGCCCCGTGCCGATGAGTATCAGGGCGAGTATGTGCCCAAGTGCTCGGAGCGTCTGGCCTGGCTGACCGGATTTACAGGCTCTGCTGGTGTTGCGCTTGTGACACAGTCGCAGGCTGTGGTTTTCGTCGATGGCCGCTATGTGACCCAGCTTGCCGAGCAAGTGGACGGATCGGTCTTCACAGGCGGCGATCTCGTCGACGAGCCGCCGCATGTCTGGCTGCCGCGGCATGCGCCCAAGGGCTTCAGACTCGGCGTCGATCCGTGGCTGCATACCGGCGCCGAAGTCCGGAGGCTAGAAAAGGCGCTGGCGGAAATCGGAGGCAAGCTTGTCTTCCTGCCGCATAACCCGCTCGACAAGCTCTGGAGCGACCGGCCTGCCGAGCCGCTTGGGGCCGTCATTATTCAGGATATTGCGCAGGCTGGCGTCCTCGCCAAGGACAAGCTGAAGGCCATCGCGGCCGATCTGAAGGGCAAAAACCTCAAGGCGGCGCTGATCACCGATCCGTCTTCGGTTGCCTGGATCTTCAATATTCGCGGCAACGACGTGCCGCATACGCCGCATCCTCTGGCCCGCGCCATCCTCTATGCCGGGGGCGAAGCGGAACTCTTCCTGGACAAGCGCAAGACCAAGGTCGAGGCGGAGGCCTATCTGGCGCAGATATGCAGACAATTGCCGCCCTCCGATCTCGCAAAGCAGCTCGGCGCCGCCTCCGCGAATGGCGGGCGCATTCTCGTCGATCCCGAGCTTGCTTCTTATGCGCTGACGGACCTTATCCGCCGTGAGGGCGGGGAAGTGGTGGAAGGCACCGATCCGGCCCGGCTGCCGCGGGCGCGCAAGAATGCCGCCGAAATCAATGGCTCGGCCGCCGCCCATCTGCAGGACGGCGCCGCTATGGTCGAATTCTTGTATTGGCTGGAAAACAGCAAGCCGGGCACGGTTACGGAAATCGCCGCCGCCGAGCGGCTGGAGGCGAGCCGTGCGCGTGTCGGCCAGAGCATGCAAAACCCGCTAAAGGATATCTCCTTCGACACCATCGCCGGTGCAGGCGAACACGCGGCCATCATGCACTATCGCGTCACGACGGCGAGCGACCGGCTGATCCAGGCCGGCGAGCTGTTTCTGATCGATTCCGGTGCTCAGTATATTAATGGTACCACCGACATTACACGCACGGTGGGCATCGGCACGGTTTCCGAGGAGCAGAAGCGCCTGTTCACGCTGGTATTGAAAGGCATGATCGCCATCAGCACGGCGCGTTTCCCGAAGGGCTCGCGCGGCTGCGATCTCGATCCGCTGGCGCGTATCGCCCTTTGGAAAGCCGGCGTGGATTTTGCTCACGGCACCGGCCACGGCGTCGGCTCGTATCTTTCCGTGCATGAGGGGCCGCAGCGCATCTCGCGGCTATCGACGCAGGAGCTGCTGCCCGGCATGATTCTGTCGAACGAACCAGGCTACTATCGCCCCGGCCATTTCGGCATCCGCATCGAGAATCTGATCTATATTCGCGATCCGGAGGAGATCGAAGGCGGCGACATGCCGATGCTCGGCTTCGAGACGCTCACTTTCTGCCCCATCGACCGCAGTCTGGTTCTTCCGGAACTGCTCACTCACGATGAATTGCAATGGCTGAACGACTATCACGCTAAAACCCGTGACGCGCTGATGCCTCTGATCCACGACCAGGATATCCGCACCTGGCTGGAGAATGCGACATTAGAACTAAGTCACTGAGGGGTGGGCCTATTCTGCCCGCTGGAGGCAGAGTAGGCATCGCCTTCGCTTCGGCTAAACGCAGAGGAAATGTCTCCACACCATCACGACTACCCAGCCGGCGAGCAGCATGAAGGTCGGCGAGAAGCGCAAGCCCACCAGTAACGCAACGGTCATCGCCACCTTCGTATCCCAGCCGCCGATGAAAAAGGCCGGTGCGACGAGTGTGGTGAGGACGGCCGCTGGCACTGCGTTCAGCGCGGCCTCGACGCGTGGAGGAATGCGGGTCATCTTGGTAATGAGGATATAACCGCCGATGCGCGTGAGGTAGGTCACGACGGCGGCGGCGAAGATCAGCAGGACCATATGCGGATCGAAATCGGTCATGGTCAGACCTCGTGATTTTCAGTGGCGAGGTCGGGCTTGCGGTTCGACTTGACCGGTGGCAGCAGGGCAGCGAGGGCAACGCCGGCAAAGGCGCCGATGCTGACATGCCAGGGCGAACCGACATAGCGATAGGCAATGGCGGAAGCGGCAGCGCTGGCGATGACCACGGGCAGGAAATTGTCGCGTTTGCGGAAACCGATGACGATGCCGAGGAAATAGATCGGCAGCAAGATATCGAGGCCGATCGTTCTGGGATCGCCAACCAGACTACCCAGCAGGCCACCGATGAGGCTCACCGCCACCCAGGGGATGTAGATCATCGCCGCGAAACCGAAATACCAGGCGAAGGTGACCAGCTTGCCGCTCTCGGCGCGCTTGACCGTTTCAGCAAATTGCGGATCGACCAGCAGGAAGAAAGTGAAGAATTTTTCGATCGGCGAGAAGCGCCTGATGTAGCGAGCGATCGCGGCCGAATAGAGCACATGGCGGAAATTGACCGCCAGGATCGAGAGGACGATCAGCCAGGCCTCGACGTGATGCCCAAATAGATCGAGGCCCACCATCTGGCTGGCGCCGGCATAGACCGTGCCGCTCATCAGGGTGAGTTCGCCAAGCGACATGCCCTGGTCGCGCGCCAGGGCTCCGAACAATGCGCCGAAGGGCGCCGCCGCAAGGCCGATCGGGATGCCACCTTTCAAGCCCTCAAAGAAATCCGCGCGACTCATGGCCCGCTCTGTCCTTTATGGAAAACTTTTGGACCTGTAAGCTGCGGGCGGAGTGTCGGCAATTCAATTTCCTTGATAGGACAATTGATTTCATTGATCTAGCCGATTGGATTTGCTCGTAAAACACCGAGGTATCATAAATGAAGAAGATTACCTTCCCGAAGGAGGAAAAAGCCGCGATCGTGGCCCGCCTTCAGCAATATTTCTCCGATGAACTCGATCAGACGATCGGCGCGCTGCCGGCAGAATTCCTGCTCGATTTCTTCGCCACTGAAATCGGGCCGCATTTCTACAATCAGGGTCTGCGCGACGCCCATGCGGCGCTGCTGACGAAGATGGAGGATTTTGGCGAGGCAATCTATTTGCTGGAAAGGGAAGCGGGAAGCCAATCACAACAGGCAAAGCGGTGAGGAATAGCGGTCGAATTCAGCGCAATTAGGTAGCAGATGCCACCGACAGTAAACTGATTGCGATAACGGCTTTGCGCCAGGAGGAGCCTTTGCGCTATAAGTTGCATATCGGCACAAATTTGGGGACCTGTGGTTAGCGCCAATGCCGAGAAGCTCTGAGGCTCGGCTTTAAGACGAGTGAACAGAAGTTCGGGGTATCTAATGAAATTCATAACCGGTTGGCTGACCTGCAGACAGGGGAGGCGAGAGGAGTTCCTCGCCGCCATGGAACCTCATGTCGCGTCCACACGCGATGAGCTTGGCTGCGTATTCTTCGAGTATCATCGGCATAAGGATGACGAGGACGTGGTGGTTCTGATCGAAGGCTTTCGTGACGCTGAGGCACATGAGTTCCATCGGCGCACGCCGCACATGATCGCTATGCAGTCCGACGTTCGGCGGCTCCTCGCAAAGTTGAGTATCATTGAGACTTGCTCTGATGAAATCGCACGTTATGACCTCGATTTCATTGCAAATCCGCCGGACCCTTATCATCCTTGATCAATTGGGCGGCAAGATGGCTTGGCAGCAACCGAAAATATGGGGAGCTCACGGCGATCAGCTCCGCGTCTGTCCAAGTCCCAAAGAGCTTTTACGGCGAACAAGTCGCCTTGGGCGCCCTGTCATCGGTGGCGTTTGCTACCTAACTGCGCAATCAAGCGCCTTGCCTTCAGCCATTCTCATTAAGCTCTCGACCTCATCTGGAACGCCCTCGGACAATCGGGCCGCCGCAACATAGGGAAGCCAGGCGAGAACCGCCGCGCGGTTGCCGCCGTTCATCCTCGCGTAGGCATCTACATAGGCTGCCGCAAGATCGTAGTCGTAGTGGTGCATAAGAACGTAAGTTCGGCAGACATCGGCAGTGGGATCTCCGCTACAGGCATCAAGCCAATCGACGGTGACCGACTGCTCAAGTGATCCAAGCACATTCCAGGGATGAAAGTCCCCGTGACAAAGCCTGTCGCCATCCGGCAGGGAACGAAGTCCGGACAAGAGATGCTGCCGTTGTATCTCCTGCAGTTGCGCCGCGCGCCCAATGTTGTGGGACAAGCGCGATTTCAGGCTAGGAAGTCTGACTCCGCTATGCTCGTGAAATCTTCTATGCATAGCAGCCAAAGCATTCAAATAGGCTGATGTGTTCAGCGGCTGCATGGCAATTGCTTCGCCGAATGTCCCGCCTTCGGCTCGCGTCATGGTCAAACCCCAGCGGCCTTCAATTTCGCCAACTTCGTGTACTCTCGGGGCGTTTACACCCAGATCCTCGAGAATTGCGAGAATTGCCGCTTCCCGAAATGCTGAAGCCTTGGATGAGGAGGTCTTATATAGCTTTAGAACCAGCTCACCACTTTCGTAAACTTCTGCCTCTTTGCCGGTACCAAGGAGATTTCCACGTTCCATCCCAATCATCGAACTGACCTCGTCGGGAAAAGCAAAGAGGATAGGGCGACTGGCAGCGTATGCTGCTACTTTTTCACCCGAAACGTATGTTCCAGGCCCGGGAATGTCCGTGCCTTTACTTCCTCCGCATAGGCTTCCGCCGCCTTGGAAATGGTGGGCGCCAGCTCGGCAAAATGCTTCACGAAGCGGGGTTTGAAATCATTGAAGAGGCCGAGCATATCGTCGGAGACGAGAATCTGCCCGTCGCAGGCCGCTGACGCGCCGATGCCGATGGTGGGGACGGCAATCGATTGGGTGATCTCGCGGGCAAGCGGCTCCACCGTACCTTCGACGACGATGGCGAAGGCTCCGGCGTCGGCGATTGCTTTTGCATCCTGCCGGATCTTCTCGGCTTCCTTTTCCGAGCGACCGAGCGAGCGATAGCCGCCGGTCGTGTTGATCAGTTGCGGCATTAGGCCCACATGACCGAAGACTGGCACGCCACGGTTAGTGAGGAAGGCAACGGTCTCGGCCATTTCTTCACCGCCCTCCAGCTTGACGCCATTGCAGCCGGTTTCTTGCAGAATGCGCGCCGCGTTGCGAAACGCCTGTTCCTTCGATTCCTGATAGGAGCCGAAGGGGAGGTCGACGATGACGCAGGCCTTTTGGGCGCCGCGCATGACGCCTTGGCCGTGGGCGATCATCATCTCCAGCGTGACTCCGACTGTCGTTTCCATGCCATAGAGGACCATGCCGAGCGAGTCGCCGACCAGCAGGAGGTCGCAATGCGGGTCGAGAACGCGGGCGATCGGCGTTGTATAAGCCGTCAGGCTGACGATCGGGCGCGTGCCCTTCATCGCCTCGATCTGAGTGGGTGTGGTGCGTTTGGTCTGTCCGATCGTGCTCATCTCAGGCGGCCTTGTCGCTGGCGGCCTGCTTCAGGCCAATGACGCGGTTGTCGAGTAGGCGGGTGGTGCCGATGCGGACGAAGAGAGCGACGAGAATAGGCTGTCCCTGCAGTCTCGTCAGCGGCTCCAGCGTGTCGGGATGGCGAACGGCGGCGACTTCGGGCGTTGCCAGCGGCTCGTTGGCGATGAATGCCCGCAGCACTGCCTCGAAAGCCACCGGATCGTCGGCACCTTCTGCGTAGAGCCGTTCGGCCTCGGCCAGGGCTCTCGGCACGATGACAGCAGCGGTGCGTTCTTCTTTCGAGAGATAGATGTTGCGCGACGACAGCGCCAAGCCATCGGCATCGCGCACGGTGGGAACCGGCACCACGCGGACCGGCTGAGCCAGATCATCCACCATACGGCGGATGATCGCCACCTGCTGATAATCTTTCTCGCCGAAATAGGCGCTGTCAGGCTGCACGATGTTGAAGAGCTTGGTGACGACCGTGGCGACGCCGGCGAAATGGCCGGGGCGAACCGCGCCTTCCAGCTCTACGCCGAGCTTCGGCACGTCGACCACCGTTTCCATCGGCTGCGGATACATGTCGGTCACGGTTGGCGCGAAGAGGAGATCGACCTTGGCATCGCTCAACATGGTGCTGTCGCGCTCCAGATCGCGCGGATATTTTGCGAGATCCTCGTTGGCGCCGAATTGCAGGGGATTGACGAAGATCGAGACGACGACAATGTCGTTTTCGGCCCTGGCGCGGGCAACCAGTTCCATATGGCCGGCGTGCAGATAGCCCATGGTCGGCACCAGGCCGATGCGTTTCCCTGCCTTGCGATAAGCGGCAAGGCGCTCGCGCAATGCGGCTATTGTGCTGATGGTTTCCATGCTGACGCTCCTCCACGGACCGGCGCCGCCCAACGCCCCTCCGTCTCTCCCCTCTGATTTCGCGGGTTCTTCTAACGTGTGCGGTGCAAAAAGGCAATTCAAAGAGGACACTCGCCGCCTTTGTCCATTATATGTTGCGCATATAGCTTAGCGCTTTTCTCAGCTTTTTGCTGTTAGCTGCCGGCATGGCAAAGATCATAGCGCTGGCGGCATATTTTTATCAGGCGGCGGTGGCCTTCGGGCTGCTGATCGCGGTCGCGCATTTGCTGTCGCCGGCGGATTATGCTGCCTATTCGCTGTTCATCTCCATCAGCCAGTTCGCGGCGATCTTCTGTTTCGAATGGGTGCGTTTCGCTTGCAGCCGCTTCTATCCGGGGCAAGCGCCGGGCAGCGAGGCAGCAGAGCGCACGGCATTGAGTGTCGAATTTGCCGCTTGCTCGGTGATCTGCATTCTGGCTGCCCTCGCATCGACGTTCTTTGCCGTGCCGAAGGAGATCGCGGTACTTGGCGGTCTGGTGGCGATCTTTCAGGGCGGCAGCGATCTGCATCTGACCATGCTGCGTTTCCGACAGGAGTTTCGCGCCTTCTCGCGCTTGCAGGGCTCACGGGCCACCATTCTGGCGCTCGGCACGCTGGGCGGCGCGGCGATCATGCCGAGTTTCGCGTATACGGTGGCGGGCCTGCTTGCCGGTTACGTCGCCTATAGCGCGTTAGCTATGTTCCTGACCCGCAACAGTTTGCGCGAAGCGGCCGGTCTCCAACTGCCGCTGGTGCGCAAGCATTTCATCTACGGCAGCGTCGCGGCCGGCGCGTCGGTCATTGGGCTGCTGGCGCCGCTTGGGTTGAAATCGATCCTGACGGCCGTCTTGGGTGCAGGGGGTGCTGCGGGCGCGCTGCTGGCGCTCGACCTGCTGCAACGGCCTTTCGTGCTCATTGTCTCGGCTCTTCAGGCCATCCAGTATCCGGATGTGGTCGCAACTTACGACCGCGAGGGCGCGACAGCAGCGTTCCGGCGACAGCTTGGCGGCTATTATTCGCTGCTTGCGGGTTTCACCTTGATGACGGCCGCAGGAATCTTTGCACTGCTGCAGCCCGTCGGTCATTTCGTTATTGCACAGGGCTTGCGCGATGGTTTTCTAAGTGCGGCGCCGTTCGTCACCGGCCTGTCGGTCTGCCGGGCCTTGACGCTCAACATGCTGCCGACCCCGGCGCATCTGCGCCATCGCCTGCTGGCGATCTTCCTGCTGGCCGTGGTGGATTGCGCGCTGCTGAATGTCGGAGCTTTGGCGGGCGGCTATCTCGTTTCCTTCAGCGATGGCGCGCTGATGGCCGGAGCCATGCTCGGAGCACTGATCGCGATGGCGATCGGCGGGAAAGTGCTGTTGGCGCTTCCCTTCGATTTTGTCTGGCAGCCGGTCGTGCTTTCCGCTGCCGGGCTTGCGGTGCCGGTGCTGGCAACCGCTGGGTTCGACTATTCGCTGTGGACTTCGGTCAGTGCGGGAATGGCGGGCGGCGCGGCTTTCTGCCTGCTGGGTCTTTACAGCTATTTCGTCAAGATGTTCGGCCGAAAGGCCGTGTCCTAATCAGAGATCTTCCAGCATGGTCAGCACGCGGTCGGCGCTGCGATCCCAGGAGAAACGCGCGACATTCTCGCGTCCCCTTTGCCGCAGGTCCGCACGCAAGGCTTCGTCGCCGGCAATCCGGCGCATGGCCGCAACCAGTTCATCCTGCCGCGTCGGATCGAAATAGAGCGCGGCGGAGCCGGAGGCTTCGCGTACCGCAGGGATATCGGCGGCGAGCACCGGGCACCCCTGTGTCATCGCCTCCAGCGGCGGAATGCCGAAACCTTCATAGAGGCTTGGAAAGACGAATGCGGTGGCATGGCGCTCGAGAGCGGCGACCTCCGCGTCGCTCAGCCGGCCGGGAAAGAGCATGTGGTCGTTCGACTCGGGGCCGTCCGATTTGAACACGGTCGGCGCGGTGCCCCCGACAACCACCAGCTTTTGCTCGGGATCGCCGAGCGCTTCGAAGGCGCGGATGGCGAAATCGAGATTCTTGTTCGGCTTCATCGTGCCAACCAGCAGGAAGAAGCCGCTCGTTTTCAGGCCCAAGCGCTGGATGATCGTTTCATCCGGCTCGATGGCGGCGAAATGATCGACGGCGTTGTAGACGACATCGATGCCGTCCGTGGGTACATGGAAGACGGAGGCCAATTCCTTGCGCGAAAATTCCGATACGGTGCCGATCTTCGCCGTGCGCGTCAGCACCGAGCCGAGCGCTCCGTGCAGCAGGCGATAGCTGCGCTTGAAGGATTGCGGATGGCGGAAGATCGTCACGTCATGGATGACCACGGCCTGGCGGCGATGGAATAGCGGACCGCTGCCGCCAAAACCGATCAGCCGGCCGCCACGGGAATGGGCGAGCAGGGCCGTCTGTTCCCACACATGGCCGGGACCGGAGCTGAAGGCATCAACGGATATGGCTGAGAGCCCGATATCGACCGGCGTGTCGCGCGGCACGGCCAGCCGCCAGTTGATGCCCTTCAGCGTCGCGGGCACAGCACCGGCGGCGATCTTGCGGTCGAGCGCCAGTGTCAGCTCGCGGGCGAAGCGCTGCACGCCCGACAGGGGCTGGCTGAGAAAGCGGCCGTTGATGGTGATCGACTGCACGAGAAATGTCCCAATATTCAAATACCGGGAGCAAGCTTGCGCTATTTTCTTTAGGGAAGGTTTAGCCTGATAGGAGGAATTTTAGGCAAGCGCCTCTTTGCTGTCGATGATGGCGACACCACGCATGCGCATTTCGTCGACCGCGGCCTTAACGCCGGTAGGGTCGATGCCGCGGCTAGCGTCCTCGATGAAGCGGACCTTTACACCCGGCAGCATTTCAACGGCGTCCAGCGCCGAGAATTTCACGCAGTAATCCGTCGCCAGTCCGCAGATGTCGAGCTGGGTCACACCCGCGTCCCGCAGATGCGCGGCAAGGCCGGTAAGCGCTGCCTGATCATTGTCGCGGAACGCGGAATAGCTGTCGACGGTTGAGTTCTGGCCCTTCTGCTGAATGAAGTCGATGCCGTCGGCATTCAGTTCGGGATGAAGCATGGCGTCTTCTGTATTTTGGACGCAATGATCCGGCCACAGCATCTGCGGTTTGCCGGAAAGCATGCCCATTTCGAAAGGCTTCTTGCCGGGATGGGTGGAGGCAAAGCTGCCATGGCCGGCAGGATGCCAATCCTGCGATGCAAGGATCATATCATATTTGCCGCTGTCGATGAGCTTATTGGCGACAGGCACCACTCGATCCCCATCGGGCACCGGCAGATTGCCGCCGGGGCAGAAGCCGTTCTGGATATCGATCAGCAGCAGCGCTTTCATGGCCCGTCCTTTCCATCTTTGTTGCACCGCAACGATGCCAAGCGTTACGCTGGGGATCAAGCCTTTTATGCTCGAAGCGAAGATAAGATGGGCGCGATGATTTTCGAGGGACTATGCTGGCCTGAAGCTCGCCAGCAACCATCAGATTGTCTCGCCTCATAGGCGGACGGGCAAGCGAGAAACTAGCGGTGTTCTGCACCCAGCTTCGCGGAGTGCCCGCAATTGACAAATGGCCGCGAAGCCATAATCTGCTTTCAGCTCTTGCGATCATCCGTTTTTCGGAGACGAGGATAATGCTGGTGCCGTTGCCCCGCATACAAGTCTGGCCAAGCGCATGAGACGGTTGCTGCTGACGGGCCTTGCCGTTTTCCTTTCGGTCTGCGGAGCGAGCGCCGGGACGCTCGATGCGCTTTTCCAGCATGCAACCCTTCGCATCGGCTACATCGCCGACGAAGCGCCCTTTTCCTCCAGCAAGCCGAATGAAAAACCGATGGGATATGCCATCGACCTCTGCGGCAAGGTCGCAGATGAAATCGAGCACACGGTTCCGCAGTTGAAGCGCGAATATGTAGAAATGACGCTGGCCAATGGTTTCGATGCCATCAAGAATGGTCAGATCGACGTGCTTTGCGGGGCCATCACCGTCAATCTGGAGAGGCGCAAACTCGTCGACTTCTCACAGCCAATCTTCCTGACCGGAGCGAGCGCCCTGTTGCGCAAGGACTCGCCGGATTATTTGCACGCTCTTTTTCTCGACACGCCCGCTGTTCGTTCCGTTAGCCAGCGTGCTGCATCCACCAGCGTCATCGGCGTGCGCGCAAATACCACGACGGACGCAATATTGCGCGAGGCGCGCAGCATCGAGACCTCGAAAACACGGATCGCCGATTTCGACACGCACGAGGACGGACTAAAGGCGCTGGAGGAACACAAGATCGACGCCTATTTCGCCGATCGGGTGTTGCTCATGAGCCTGGCTCAACGTGCGCACGATCCGTCCTTGCTCGAAGTCGGAGATCGCCTGTTCACGCATGAACCATATGCAATCGCCCTGAGGCGCGACGATGCCGATTTTCGCCTGGTGGTCGACCGCGCGCTCACAGATTTTTATCTGTCGGACGATTTTCTGCCGCTACTGAAGACTTACTTCGGAAGCGAAGCGCCGATGCTGCACACGCAAATCATGATGGAGCATGTGCCCTAAGGGCCGGGAACAAAGTGCATGCGTTGACAAGCAGATGATCGAGGCGGCCGACACCCTGGGCAACCCTCACACCCGCTCCACAAACCCATCCAGCACTCTCTTTTGGCCGGCCCGATCGAATTCGATGGTCAGCTTGTTGCCCTCGATCTCGGAAATATTGCCGTTGCCGAATTTGATGTGGAAGACGCGGTCGCCGATCGAGAAGCGGGACGGTTCGGTGGAGGTGGATTTGGCGACGAGTTCGCCTTCGATGGTGCGGGTTTTGGGGCCGCTTTCGCCGTAGCCGATGCGTTCGACGGCGTGGCCGGAGCGGGAACCCCAGTTGTCGCGGGTGGCGTCGGTCTTGTTGGCCTGGGCGCGTTTCCAGCCGGGGGTGGAGTAGGAGTTGGCGAAGGGGTCGGCCTTGTCGAAACGAGACTGGCCGTAGCCGCCGCGGCCGTAACCGCCGTAGGACTGTTCCATTTCGGCGACTTCGACATGGGTTTCCGGCAGTTCGTCGAGGAAGCGCGACGGAATGGTCGATTGCCAGAGGCCGTGGATGCGGCGGTTGGAAACGAACCAGATGTGGCAGCGGCGCTTGGCGCGGGTAAGGCCGACATAGGCGAGGCGGCGTTCTTCCTCCAGGCCGGCGCGGCCGCTTTCGTCGAGCGAGCGCTGGTGCGGAAACAGGCCTTCCTCCCAGCCGGGTAGGAAGACGGTGTCGAATTCCAGACCCTTGGCGGAGTGCAGCGTCATGATCGAGACGGCGTCCAGATCCTCATTCTGCTCGGCATCCATGACGAGGGCGACGTGTTCGAGGAAGCCGCGCATGGATTCGAAGCTTTCTATCGAGCGGATGAGTTCCTTCAGGTTTTCCAGCCGTCCGGGCGCTTCCGCCGATTTGTCGTTCTTCCACATGTCGGTATAGCCGGACTCTTCGAGAATCTGCTCGGCAAGCTCGGTATGCGGCGTGTTTTCAAGCAATCCCTGCCAGCGGCGGAAGGATTGCACGACGTCGAACAGCGCCTTGCGCGCCTTCGGCTTCATCTCGTCCGTCTCGATGATATCAGCCGCCGCCGCCAGCATCGGAATGTCGCGGACGCGAGCATAGTCGTGCAATGCGCGCACTGTCGTGTCGCCGAGGCCGCGCTTCGGCGTATTGATGATGCGCTCGAAGGCGAGATCGTCGGCCGGTTGGCAGACGAGGCGGAAATAGGCCATGGCATCGCGGATTTCGAGGCGCTCGTAGAAGCGCGGGCCGCCGATGACGCGATAGTTCAGGCCGAGCGTGACGAAGCGATCTTCGAATTCGCGCATCTGGAAGGAGGCGCGCACGAGGATGGCCATGTCATTGAGATTGTGCTTGTTGCGCTGAAGCTGCTCGATCTCTTCACCGATCGCACGCGCTTCCTCCTCCGAATCCCAGGAGGCATGCACCTGCACCTTGATGTCATCGGGATCGGAGCGATCGGTGAACAGCGTCTTGCCGAGCCGTCCCTCGTTATGGGCGATCAGATGCGCGGCGGCGCCGAGAATGTGTTCGGTCGAGCGATAGTTGCGCTCCAGTTTGATCACCTTGGCGCCGGGAAAATCCTTTTCGAAACGCAGGATATTGTCCACCTCAGCGCCGCGCCAGCCGTAGATCGACTGATCGTCGTCGCCGACGCAGCAGACATTCTGCAGTTCGCCCTTCGGCCGCTGCGCCAGCAGGCGCAGCCACATATATTGAGCGGTGTTGGTGTCCTGATATTCGTCGACCAGGATGTAGCGGAAACGCTTGTGATAATCCTTCAATATATCAGGATTCTGCCGGAACATATTGATCGGATGCAGCAAAAGATCGCCGAAGTCGCAGGCGTTCAACGTCTTCAAGCGGTTTTGGTAGGCAGCATAGAGCTCGCGGCCCTTGCCGTTGGCAAAGGCGCGTGCATCGCCTTCCGGGATATCGGCCGGGCCGAGACCCTTGTTCTTCCAGGTGTCGATCATCCCCGCGAATTGCTTGGCAGGCCAACGCTTGTCGTCCAGGCCCTCGGCCTGGATCAATTGCTTGAGCAGGCGCACGACATCGTCGGTGTCGAGAATGGTGAAGCTCGAGGAGAGGCCGACCAGTTCGGAGTGACGGCGCAGCAGCTTGACGCCGATCGAATGGAAAGTGCCGAGCCAGGGCATGCCCTCTACGGCACCGCCAACGAGCAGTGCAATGCGCTCCTTCATCTCGCGTGCGGCCTTGTTGGTGAAGGTGACGGCGAGGATCTGCGAAGGAAAAGCGCGATTGCTGGACAGGATATGAGCGATGCGGGTCGTCAGCACCCGCGTCTTGCCGGTGCCGGCGCCGGCGAGCACCAGGACAGGCCCATCCAGCGTCTCGACTGCTTGCGCCTGCTCCGGGTTTAGACCGGCGAGATAGTCGGGCCGGCGGCCACTGTCGCGCGCCGCCATGGCGCGGGCGGCAATACCGCCACCGATGCTCGGGGCAGGGCCGGGCCGACGCGGGGCCACGTGCTCCGGCTCGTCGTCAAAGAAGGGAATGTCGTCATGTCCGATGGTCATGCGGCTCAATGTAATGATTCTGCCCTGAAAGGCAAAAGAAACGGCCGGAAAATAGAACAAAAAGTGCACATTTCTGCGTGTTCAAGCTTTTCGGCAACCCATTTCACAGCTTTGCTGACCTCTACCAACGAGCGCCAAAACGTACCGTTGTTCGCGACAACATTACAACTTCGTCATAATGCAGCGCAAATCTTGCCGCTGAATGGCAAAAGACCGATATTGCTGAAAATAGGGCGGAATCTTGCGGCATATCGCCACTTCGCCTGCGGCCTGGTCTCAATAAACCTGAAGGATTTTGGAGAAACCACGCTGAATTTACGACGCGATTTCGTCGCCTCTGACAAACCGAGCCGGAGACGTGCATGACCGCCTGGAAGCAGCTTTTCCTATCCCTCATCCTGCTTGTGGCCGGCTGCGCCGCGGCGCTGGTCTTCCTGCCGGGCACGGCCGGGTTGCTGACGAAAATTGGCGTTCCCCCGTCATGGGTGACGGCGGTTGCACCGGCCGATGGCGGAGGTAGTGCGGAAGAGGGTAACGCTGCGGGCGGCAACAAGCGGCGCAGCTCCAATACACCGCTGGTGGTGACCAAGGCTGTGGTGAGTGGCGTGGTCAACGATCGTCTGAGCGCCATCGGCACAGGCGATGCCATCCGTTCCGTCGTGGTCACACCCCAGGCAACGGGCATGATCCGCGAAATCCTGATCAAGTCCGGCGACAGGGTGAAGCAGGGGCAGGTTTTGGCCCGCCTCGACAATGACGAGCAGATCATTGCCCGTGGTCAGGCCGAAGTGACGCTGAAAAGCGCGGTCGAGAAATCGCAGCTCTATCACACCATCAAATCCAGTGTGTCGCGCATGGATGTGTTCGACGCCGAGATCGCCGAACAGGGCGCGAGACTGGCGTTGCAGTCGGCCGAGCTGGCGTTGAAGCGTCGGGACATCGTCGCGCCGATCGATGGCATCGTCGGCATCGTGCCCGTCGTCATCGGCGACAACGTCACCACGACGACCAGCATCGTCACGCTCGACGACCGTTCGGAAATCCTGGTCGATTATTGGGTACCGGAGCGTTTCGCCAATACCGTCAAGGTCAACCAGCCGGTGGAGGCGACATCGGTGGCGCGGCCGGGCCGGCTTTTCTCAGGCGTGGTGGAGGCGGTCGACAATCGCGTCGACGGCACCAGCCGGACACTGCGTATCCGCGCCCGTATCGACAATGCGTCCGACGAACTGCGTGCCGGCATGTCCTTCAACGTCGGCATGCGGTTTGCCGGCGAGACCTATCCCTCTGTCGATCCGCTGTCGGTGCAATGGGACGGGGAGGGCTCCTATGTCTGGCGCGTCGTCGACGGCAAGTCCTCCAAGGTCCGCGTCAACGTCGTGCAGCGCAATCCGGACGCCGTACTTGTTCGGGCCGATCTCAGGAATGGCGACCTGATCGTCACCGAGGGATTGCAGCGCGTGACTGAGGGCGGCGCGGTGCGCTTTGCCCGTGATGTCGCCGAGGCGGCGGAGGTCGTCACGCAATGACCGGACATCAGAGCGACGTCGGCGACATTGCCGAGGGCGGCGGTGGCAAACAGGGTTTCACCGCGCTCTTCGTGCGCCGGCCGATCCTGGCGCTGGTTTTCAACACATTGATGGTGGTTGCCGGCCTTGCTGCCTATTTCGGCGTCGAGGTGCGCGAATTGCCGGACGTCGACCGCCCGGTGGTGACCGTGCGGACGATGTTCGACGGCGCTGCGCCGCAGACGGTGGACCAGGAACTGACCAAGGTCATCGAAGGCGCTGTCGCCCGTGTCAGCGGCCTGAAATCGGTGTCTTCGAACTCCTCTTTCGGCCAGAGCCGCGTGACACTTGAATTTTCCGACGCCACCGACCTCTCCGTTGCCGCAAACGATGTGCGCGACGCCATAGGCCGCATCACCGAGCAATTGCCGGATGAGGCGGATGCGCCGCAGATCGTCAAGGCGGATTCGGATTCGCAGCCGATCATGCGCCTTGCCGTCACTTCCAATGCGCTGACCATGGACGACCTGACGCAACTGGTCGACAACGAGATCACCGACCGGTTGGCAGCCGTCGAGGGCGTGGCCGATGTCGAGCTTTATGGCGACCAGGAGAAGGTCTTCCGCATCGATGTCGACCAGGCGGCGCTTGCGGGCCGCGGCCTGACGATCGGCGATCTGACGACGGCGCTCGCCACGGCCGCGCTCGATGTGCCGGCGGGATCGCTGAAGAGCACGCGGCAGGATATTGTCGTGCGGGCCACGGCGGCGCTGCAGACGCCTGAGGATTTCTCGCGGCTGATCATCAAGGACCGCATCCGCCTTTCCGACGTCGCAACCGTAACGCTCGGGCCGCGCGACGGGACGACGGCACTGCGCTCCAACGGCGTGCAGGGCGTCGGCCTCGGCATCATTCGCCAAGCGCAGTCGAACACGCTGAACATTTCCAATGGTGTGAAGGCCGTGGTGGCGCAATTGTCGAAGTCGCTGCCGGAAGGAACCCGTATCGCGATCGCTAGTGATGACGCCATGTTCATCCAGGGTGCGATTCATGAGGTGGTGCTGGCGCTGGTGCTGTCGGCTCTGATCGTCACGGTTGTGATCTACCTCTTCCTTCGCGATTGGCGCGCGACGCTGATCCCCGCCGTCACCATGCCGGTGGCGCTGACGGGCACTCTGGCGGCGCTTTATATGGTCGGTTTCTCCGTCAACATCCTGACGCTGCTGGCGATCGTGCTTGCGACCGGCCTTGTGGTCGACGACGCCATCGTTGTTCTCGAAAATATCGTACGGCGCAGATCGGAAAAAATGGGGCCGCGGGCGGCCGCCGTTCTCGGCACGCGCGAGGTCTTCTTTGCGGTCATTGCAACAACCGCGACCCTCGCCACCGTCTTCATTCCGCTATCCTTCCTGCCGGGCCAGGTGGGTGGGCTGTTTCGCGAATTCGGCTTCGTGCTCGCCTTTTCCGTCGGTCTATCGTCCATCGTCGCGCTGACGTTGTGTCCAATGCTGGCCTCGCGCATGCTGACCAAGGAGATGCGCGAGGATCACGGCTTGCTCGGCCGGTTCGGAGAGCTGTTTTCCGGTGTCTATCGTCGCACGCTCCGGGCCTGCCTGAATGCGCCGCTGGTGGTCATGGTCTTCTGCGCGATTTTTTCCGCCGCCGCTGTTCTTGCCTTCACGGGCGTCAAGAGCGAGCTGACGCCGAGCGAGGATCGCGCCATGGTCATGCTCCGGCTGACCACCCCGCAGGGTGCCAGCCTTGACTATACCAGGGACCAGTTGCAGCGCGTCGAAGAGAACCTGCAGCCATTGATGAATAGCGGTGATATCCGCAATATCTATGCGATTTCCGGCCAGAACGGCGCAGCCAACAGCGGCTTCATGGTATTGACGCTCGCGCCGTGGAGCGACCGCCATCGCACGCAGACTGAAATCGTCGGCGATATCAACCGGGCGATGGCTCGCGTGCCGGCGCTGCGCGGCAACGTCATCCAGTCGAACAGCCTGCGTATCCGTGGTGCTGGCAGCGGCGTGCAGATGGCACTGACCGGCAATGACCACGAGGCGTTGACGCAGGCGGCGCTGAAGCTGGTGCACGCTCTGGACGCCACGGGCCAGTTCGATACGCCGCGCCTGAACAACGAACCGACGCAGGCGCAGGTCTCGGTCGCGATCGATCGCGAGCGCGCCTCCGATCTCGGCATCGATATCACCGGCATGTCGACGGCGCTGCAATCGCTGCTCGAAGGACGTTCGGTCGTCGATGTCTTTGTCGCGGGCGAGGCCTATCCGGTGCTGCTGACGTCGACCATGCGGCCGATCGACGATCCGACCGATCTCGAAAACGTGTTCCTGAAGACCGGCGACGGCAAGATCGTGCCGATGTCTGTTATCGCAAGCCTGAAGGAGGGGGCGGTTGCACCGCAGCTGACACGCGAGCAGCAGCTTGCCTCCGTCGCCATCACAGCGGGCCTGAAGCCCGGCATGTCCCTCGGCCAGGCGGTCGAACAGGTGACGGCGATTGCGGCGCCGCTTTTGCCGCCCGGCGCGCGCTTGATTCCTCTCGCGGAGGCCGCGACGCTTGAGGAGAATTCCAGCGGCATGGCGCTGACTTTCGGCTTTGCCATCGTCATCATTTTCCTGGTGCTTGCGGCGCAATTCGAAAGCGTGCTGTCGTCGCTGATCATCATGTCGACGGTCCCGCTCGGCCTCGCCTGCGCGGTTTTCGCGCTCGTCATCACTGGTTCCAGCCTCAACATCTACAGCCAGATCGGCTTGGTGCTGCTTGTCGGTGTCATGGCGAAGAACGGCATCCTGATCGTGGAGTTCGCCAATCAGCTCCGCGACAAGGGCGAGGGGGTGCGCGAGGCGATCGAAAGAGCCTGCGCCCTGCGTCTGCGCCCGGTCATGATGACGATGATCGCTACGATCCTCGGCGGTGTGCCGCTGGTGTTCGCCCATGGCGCAGGCGCGGAAGCGCGCATCGCGCTCGGTTGGGTGATCGTCGGCGGCCTTAGTTTTGCGACTTTGGTGACGCTTTACATCACCCCGGTCGCCTATATCCTGATTGCCCGCTTCGCCAAGCCGCAAGCACATGAGGAGCGGCGGCTGCACGACGAGATGGCGGAAGCGGCATTGCGCGCGAAGGGGTCTGAGCTCAGGGCGGCAGAGTGACCACAACCTCAGCGCGATAATCATTTTCGGATCGAAGGGCGATTTATGGTAAATCGGCAGTTTCGATTATCGCTTTATTAAGCATGATTGCTAATCATAGATGCCTGTAACCGCTCGAGTTTCCGGCGCTGTTTTTGCCGGGCTCACCTTCGCCGACCTAGTCGGCCCGCGCGCATGAGTGCCCGCGGCATGGTTCCATGTCTCCTTGTACTTGTTGTGTATCGTTGTGTCCGGAGTCCGTGTGCCGTGAGTATTTTTTCGACCTTCATAAGGGTGAGTTCCCCTGTCAATACAGCCCTTGAAGTCCTTCGAAACACCCAGGCGAATCTGAATGTCGCACAGCGTCAGATGTCGTCCGGTCTGCGCGTGCAGACTGCCAAGGACGACGCCACCTACTGGACGATCTCGACATTGACGCGCACCGATATCGGCGCCGTCTCGGCCGTGCAGGATGCGCTGGGGCTTGCAGCCGCCACGGTCAGCACCGCCTCCACGGGTATCACCAGTGCCATCGACATCGTAACTCAGATCAGGTCGAAATTGGTGACCGCCTATGAGGGCAGCGTCGACAAGAGCAAGCTCAACGACGAGATCAGCGAACTCAAGGACCAGCTTCGCAGCGTCGGCGAATCGGCAAGCTTCAACGGCGTCAACTGGGTCATGCTTCAGGACGGCGAGGATCCGACCGAGCCGCATGAGATACCGGGCTCCCTCATCCGACATACGGATGGCACGGTTTCCATCGGCATGCTGAATTATGAGGGTGTCAGTGCGACCAGCGGCACCATCGCATCGACGGATGCACGATACCTGATCGACGATCAGTCAAGCGGTACCGGCGGCTACGGTGTGCTGACCTCCACCGCTTTTGCAACGGAAGCGGGAGCTGCCCAAAACTATGTGCTGATCGGCAGCAAAAACGGCGACACCAGCGGGCAGGTGGAAATCGCACTCGACGCCAATACCACACAAGGCGCCGTGACCGACATGGTCAACACCGTCACCGCCATGCTGCATCAACTGAACACGATAGGTTCGGCCTTCGGCTCCTTGGAATCGCGCGTCAGTCTGCAAAACCAATTCGCCAGCAATCTCAGTGATTCGCTCACGAGCGGTGTCGGCAAGCTGGTCGATGCCAACATGGAGAAGCAGTCCAGCAGGGTATTGGCGCTGCAGACGCAGCAGCAACTGGGATTGCAATCGCTGTCGATTGCCAATGCGAGCTACGATACGGTGAGGCAGCTTTTCCAAAATCTCTAAGCGCGTAAATCACTGGATTCCAAGCGAAATGAGCAGAAATCAGCAGAGACGATCCTATTTCCTCCAACCCGTCATTTTGGTGGAAAACGCTCCGGAACAAGGGCCGGGCAGGTGGGCAGCGGGTGGGTGAAGATTCCGCTTCATCATATTGCCGCAATGCTTCATATCTCCTGCGGCCATCGAACCGGAGAGCGACGATTCTATGATCAAGAAATTTGCCATCCTTGCCGTCTCGGCAGCCTTTCTCAATGCATGTACGACAACCGATCCCTATACGGGCGAACAGAAGGTATCCAACACGGCAGGAGGTGCCGCGATCGGCGCCGGCGTCGGCGCGGTTGCCGGTCTTCTCATCGGGCACTCGCCGGCATCGCGCCGCAATGCAGCGCTGATCGGCGCTGGCGTCGGTGCGCTCGCCGGTGCCGGCATCGGCAATTACATGGACCAGCAGGAATCCGAATTGCGTGCGCAGTTGCAGGGTACCGGCGTCTCGGTGACGCGCGTCGGCGATCGCATCATTCTCAACATGCCGTCGGCCATTACCTTCGACATCGACCAGGATGCGATCAAGCCGGAGTTCTATCCGACGCTGAATTCGGTCGCGATCGTGCTGCGCAAGTTCAACCGCACGCTGATCGACGTCAACGGACATACGGATTCGACCGGCAGCCTGCAGCATAACCAGGATCTGTCCGAACGCCGCGCCGATTCGGTCGCGAGCTATCTCGGCAGCCAGGGCATCGACCAGCGCCGCATGTCTGCCGTCGGCTTCGGCCCGACCCAGCCGGTCGCGACCAATGCCACGGAAGCCGGCCGTGCGCAGAACCGCCGCGTCGAAATCCAGATCGCGCCGATCACTCAGAACGGCTGATTTGACATCGATATCAAACAAGGACGGCCGGGTTTTCGATCCGGCCCTTTTGTTTTGAACCTCAAGCCATTCAGGAATGCATCGTCGCGCCCTTGGTGATCTTGTCGACGATCTTCTTGTCCGCACGCAAGGCAATGCCGACCACCTTGGCGTCCTCGGGCGCAAATTCGGAGAAGACGGCACGATTGGCGACATCGTGACCGGTCGCAAACATTTCCTCGATGAAGATCGAGGACGTCACGTTTCGCTCCAGCGACCGGCGATGGATCGTGCTCATCGTTTCTTCGTCGGCGGACAATACGATCATCGGCTGGATCGATAGGGCGTTGTAGAGATTGCCGGCGCGGTCACGATAGGGCTCGCCAATGACATCGGGAAACTGGCCGACAATGCCGCTCGACAGGAAGGCGGTGACGTTCAGTTTTTGCCAGGATGCAAGATTGCTTCGCAGAACGATCGCGATTTTGGTATTGAACATTGATGATCTCTCTCATGCAGTCGGGGAATGAGCCTTTGCGCGAGGATGTTGCCGGCCATATCTTCGAAGGTCTTGAACGTTCGTGCACGATGCCGGAAGCAAACCGCATCGTATCCGCACCCGCTTATCCCGGTATCGAGCGCATTCAGGCTGAGTTTCGCGGCGACGCCTTCGAGCCGCATCGGCACGATACCTATGCGCTCGGCGTCACCATCCGCGGCGTGCAGGCCTTCAGCTACCGCGGCGAGCGGCGCTACAGCCTGCCGGGCCGGGTGATCGTTCTGCATCCGGACGAGCTGCATGATGGCGGCGCCGCGACCGACGACGGATTGCTCTACCGCATGCTCTATCTCGAACCGTCGATGCTGATGCAGTGCCTGGAAGCCGCACGCATCGGACTGCCCTTTGTCGATGATCCCGTGGTCGAGGACGACCGTCTTGCCGGCCTGCTGCTGGCAGCCCTCGGCGAACTCGACCGTGAGCTGGATGAGCTCTTCGTCGACGATTTCGTCTCACGGGTCGCTGCAGGGCTCGCCTCACATGCGCGTCTGCCGCAAAAGCCGCTGGGGAGCATCGCCTGGAGCCAGGCAAAGACGGCGCGCGATTATCTGGAAGCGCATGCCATGCGCGGCGTCCGCTCGGAGGAGCTGGAGCGCATCACCGGCCTCGACCGCTTTGCGCTCTCTCGTCATTTCCGCGCCGCCTTCGCCACCAGCCCGCATCGCTTCCTGCTGATGCGGCGGCTGCAGCGCGCCAAGGCGATGATCGCCGATGGCGAGCCGATCGCCGAAGTCGCAGCCGCCACCGGATTTGCGGATCAAAGCCATCTGACTCGGCATTTCAAGAAGGCATTCGGCATGGCGCCCGGCGCTTGGGTTGGCCTGCTGGAGACCGCGCGCGCGCCGATGCGAGATTGACCGGAGCCTTCGCCGGTCTCAATGCAAGCCGAGGAACTGTTTGAGCTCCGGCATCTGCGGATGGGTGAACACCTCGCCCAACTGTGTTTGTTTCCTTCGTTATCCCCTGGCTGGACAGGCTGGCTCTCTTGCCCCATACAACCCATAGAGGCGAGGGAGATCGGTGCTATGGCTTTGATGGGTATGATGGCGGGCATGGGTCGCGAGGCCGGTATCGCGCGGATGCATTTTCGCTCCGGTTCGAGGTCACGCCGTCTCCTCGCCGCCATCGCGTCGTCAGCCGCCCTTCTTGCAAGCAGCCCCGCCTTTTCCCTGCAGGTCGAAGGGCATGAAGCCTTCATCGTCGATCGCTGCGGCGGCGATTTTGATTGCAAGGATGTGAAGCTGGTGGTGCTCAACGACAGGCACGACGAGGCGGATATCTATAGCGGCAATGAGGTCAACGGCCATGAGGCTGATGGTACGCCGAGCCATGTTTCCGGCTATGCGTTCAAATACAACGGCGGCAATCTCAGCATATCTCAGGACGGCACGCCGTCGCAGCTTAACGGCAAGGCGACCGAGGTGAAATTCAACAATGGCGTCGCGTTCGAGTCGGACAAAAACTACGTCTATATCTATAGCACCTGCAATGCGGACGGAGCGACCAGCATCGCCGGCATCACGAGTTCTTGCGATCTGAACTATATCGGCGTCGACAAGAAGACGTCGAACGCGATCCAGATCGGCGGGCACTACACGCCCCTGGCTGCGGCGTCGGCGGCAGGTGCCGATCTCTGCAAGGCGGGTGTTACGGCCGGACAATTTTCCTTTCTCAACAACGGCTACGAATATCGTCTTGCGAGCGACCTTTGCCCGGCGGGGAAAAGCACGCTCGCGATCATTTCCAGCAATGTGGTGAAGTCGAGTTTCGATCTGCAGATGCGTCCGCTTGCCGGGAGCAATTGAAGCGGATCGATTTGAAGTGGCCATACAGCCTTTGCATGGAGACCGCAGGCTATTTTGGTGACTGGACAGTGTCGTTCTGATGTCTCATAGAACCGCGAAAAGGGTTAACATTCCTTTTTGTACTTGCGATGGGAGATCGGAAACATGGCTCTGGCTGACGTGAAGGCGGGGATACGCAACGAGGCGGGCATTGCCGCCGTTCTCGGCATCCTGAAGCAGGCCTTCGGCGAGCGGTTTCAGACCGGCGAAAGCTTTCGGGCCCAGCACGCCCACACGACCACCTATATCCCGGCCCAGCTACCCGATGGCGTGGTTTTCGTAGAGACGAGTGAGGACGTGCAGGCGATCGTCAGAGCCTGCGCCGAGCATAAAGTGCCGGTCATCGCGTTCGGCACGGGCTCTTCGCTCGAAGGGCAGGTCAACGCGCCGCAGGGCGGAATTTCGATCGATTTCAGCCGGATGAATCGCATACTTGAAGTGAATGCCGAGGATCTCGACTGCACGGTCGAGCCTGGCGTCACCCGCGAGCAGCTCAACAACTATCTGCGCGACACCGGCCTGTTCTTCCCGATCGACCCCGGTGCCAATGCCTCGATCGGCGGCATGGCCTCGACGCGCGCCTCCGGCACCAATGCCGTGCGCTACGGGACGATGAAGGACAATGTGCTTGCCGTCACCGCCGTCACCGCCAATGGCGAGGAGATCCGCACCGCACGCCGCGCCAAAAAATCCTCCGCCGGTTATGACTTGACCCGCCTTTTTGTCGGTGCCGAGGGTACGCTCGGCGTGCTGACGTCGGTGACGCTGCGCTTGCAAGGCATTCCGCAGAAAATCGCCGGCGGCGCCTGCGCCTTTCCGAGCGTTAAGGCAGCGTGCGATGCGGTTATCATGACGATCCAGATGGGCGTTCCCGTCGCTCGCATTGAACTGCTGGACGCCGTGCAAATGAGAGCGTGCAACCGCTATTCCGGCCTGACCTACGACGAGCAGCCGACGCTGTTCCTGGAGTTTCACGGTACCGACGAGACGGTCGCGCTGCAATCGGAGCAATTCGCAGAGATCGCGGCCGAATGCGGCGGCGGAGAATTCATCTGGACCAGCAATCTCGAAGAGCGCAACAAACTCTGGAAGGCGCGTCACGATGCCTATTGGGCGTCGCGCGCTTTGGCGCCGGAACTTGCAGCCTTATCGACGGATGTCTGCGTGCCGATATCGAGGCTCGCTGAATGTGTTGCCGCGACCCAGGCCGATATCGAGGAGCACGGATTGCTGGCGCCGATCGTTGGTCACGCTGGCGACGGCAATTTCCACGTCCTGGTGCTCTTCGACGACAAGACGCCGGAAGGTATCGCTGTCGTCGAGGCCTTTGTCGCCCGGCTGAACAGACGCGCGCTCGCAATGGACGGTACCTGCACAGGCGAGCATGGTATTGGCCAGGGCAAGATGTCGTTTCTGGAACAGGAGCTTGGCGGCGCTGTCGATCTGATGCGCGAGGTCAAACAGGCGCTTGATCCCGACGCGATTTTCAACCCCGGCAAGATATTCCAGACTCAATGAAAAATGGAATATTGCCAAGATCTTGGCTTGCCCCCGGCGTGAATGGCGTTAGGCTAGAACATCCCGTTTTCATATGGCGTCATGGAAAGCGGTGAAGATGCTCTAGATTTGCAGCATGGTCCAAAAACTGCGATGCGGTTTTGGATAGGAAGCAGGCTTATAGGCTGAAGATCTGGAGCGTCTTTTTCATGTCCGCTTGGCTAACGGGCGCCTTGATATCGTAATTGGAATGCAGAATGGAGACGGTGTGCATTGTTAGGTAGGGTCCTGGTTTTCCTGGGGGGAGTGCTCGTAGTAGTGCTGTTCATAGCGCTGCTTGCTCCGCTCTTCATAGACTGGACCGATTTTCGCAAGAATTTCGAGGATCAGGCGAGTCGAATCATCGGCAAGAAGGTGACCGTTCATGGCACCGTTGACGCTCGCCTCCTGCCTTTTCCTTCCGTGACATTGCATGATGTGCGCGTCGGGCAGGAACCCGACGGGACGCCGCTGGTGCAGATCGCTCAATTCTCCATGGATGCCGAGCTCGCGCCGTTCCTGTCCGGCGAAGCTCTCATTTTCGACATGCGCGTTTCCGAGCCGAAGGTGCGTCTGCGGCTGTTGAAGGACGGGACACTCGACTGGATGCGTGGTAGTCAGCCGGAAATTCCCGCCAAGTCGGTGGTGCTCGAAGGCGTGCATGTCGACGGCGGTGATATCCAGTTCATCGACGAGCAATCCGGCCGCACCCGGCACATTACCGGCCTAAACGCGGAGATGTCCGCCCGGTCGCTGGCGGGGCCTTGGCGGATCGACGGCGATGCGGCGCTCGACGGCGAGCATGGCAATTTCACTATCGCGAGCAGCCAGCCTGACGAGTACGGCGTCTTGCGCGTCCGTACCCGATTGCAGCCGGACCGCCATCCACTCAACGTCGATCTCGACGGCGAATTGAAGCTGATCAACAGCAAGCCGGACTATATCGGCATGTTCACGGCGGGAATTGAGGACAAGCAGACACATAAACCCGCCGACGAACAGGTTCAGCCGCGGGTCAAGGGTCGCTTCGAGCTTACCAACGAGCGCATACGGATTCCGGAATATCGCTTGGAGGTGGGAGCCGCGGACGACCCTTATGTCGTAACAGGCGAGGCGACGCTCGACACCGGCACCAAGCCGGAATTTCTGCTGACGGCTGACGGCCAGCAGATCGATGTCAACCGCCTCGGCAACACGCAGGGAACCAGCGGCAAGACGAACCGCAACCCCTCCATTTCGGCGCGCCAGCGGCTGAACAGCCTTATTGCGATCGCCGCCGAAATCCCGATTCCGCAGGTGCCTGGCAAGGCGACTGTCCGCCTGCCGGCGATCGTTGCCGGCGATACGACCATCCGCGACGTACAGCTCGATCTGGAGCCGGCCGGCGCCGGTTGGAAGATCGACCATGCGATCGGCACGCTGCCGGGCCGCACGCAGGTCGAGGCCAAGGGCAATTTGATGCTGCAGGGCGATCCGAATTTCATCGGCAATCTCGTCGTTGCCTCCAACCAGCCATCCGGCCTGGCATCCTGGCTGGTGGGTTCGGTGGATCCGGCCATCCGGCAGTTGCGCCAGGCCGGCTTTTCCGCCGATGTCAGCCTGCGCCATGAGGAGCAGCGGTTCGAGAATCTTGAAATCGCCGTCGGCTCGGCAACGCTCAAGGGGCAGCTCGACCGGCAGGCGCCGGCCGACAACAAGGCGCCGAGGCTTGCCGTCGATCTCAGTGGCGATGCGCTCGATCTCGACGCGCTGAGAGCGCTGACGGGCCTGTTTACCGGTCAGGATGCCGGCGAGACCTTGCTCGATCACCGGATTACGGCGCATCTGAAAGCGGATAAATTCGCCGCTTTCGGCGTGCAGGCGGACAATGTCGAGACGTCGTTTTCGATCGCCGATGGTGCGCTGACGCTCGATAAGCTTGCCGTGCGCAATGTCGCCGGTGCCGAGATTACCGCAACCGGCCGCGCCAACGGTTCGCTGCTGGATTACAAGGGTTCGGGCGAAATCACCTTCAAGGCGGCCGATCCAGGTCCCTTTTTCGAAATGCTGAGCCAGCATTTGCCGCATCATCCGGCGATGGACCGGCTGGTGCGAAACGCCGCCTGGTATGGAAATACGGCGCTGCGCGGCGCTTTGACACTTGGCGGCGATCAGGGCGATGGGCTGGCGGTAACGCTTGCCGGTGTTTCGAACGGCAGCCGCGTCAATCTCGATTACCGCATGTCCGACCTGTTGGCGCTGACCGGCAAAGGCACCACGACCTTGGAGGCAACACTCGAGAATTCGGTGACCTCGATCCTATTCGGGCAGGCGGGCCTCGATCCGCTGCCCGTCGAAGCGGATGCCAATGGCCGTCTGACGCTGAAGGTGACGGCAAACGGCACCGATCCGGCGGATGCGGCTCTGACCTTTGCCACCGACAAGACCTCATTCACCGCCAATGGCAAGGTCGACGTGCGCCCCGCTGCCTTCCTCAACGGCAAGATCGCGCTCTCGCTCGAAAGTGCGGATATTGATCCCTATTTCGTCATGAACGGCATCGGCGTACCGCAGATGGGCCCGGGCTTGCCGGTCAAATTCCAGGCGAATGCCGCACTCGATGCCGGCAAGATCGTATTGTCCGATATTAAGGGCCAGCTTGCCGACAACAACGTTTCCGGCACGCTCACCTTCGACCGCAAGGCTCAGAATATCAAGGCGAGCGGCGAGCTCGCGCTCGACAAGGCCGATCTCGGCTGGCTGGGCGAAGCGATCTACGGACCGATCACCGACGCAACCACAGGCAATCTCACCAAGGCCAAGCTGGGGCTGCCGATGTTCAGCGGGCTTGATCTCAACGTCAAGCTTTCGGCCAAGCAGTTGTGGCCGGGTATTTTCGACCCGATCGCAGATTTCAGCACGAATGCTGCCTATAAGGGCGAGGAGCTGCGGCTGAACGACATTGCCGGCGCCTGGAATGGCGGCGCGCTCAGCGGCAATTTGATGTTTGCGAATTCAGACGGTACCGGGCTGATGCAGACGAAGCTCAATCTCGCCAATGGTGACCTTGCTGCCGTTGCCTGGCAACGCGACGGCGCGCCGCTCGCCAATGGCCGCTTCGGCTTGGCGCTGAGCATGGAAGCCAGCGGCAAGAGCCTTGGGGAACTGGCCGCCAATGCCAGCGGCTCGGGCGAGATCAAGCTTGGCGATACGCATGTGCGGGGGCTCAATCTCTCCGTCCTGCCGCCGCTGTTGTCGGCTACGGACCAGATCCAGGGTGATATCACGGCTGACAAAGTGTTGCCGATCGTGCAGACATTGCTCAACAATGGCGAGGCGGCGCTGCCGGCAATGAGCATACCCTTCAATATTTCGACCGGTGTCATTCGTGCTGCCAATATCGCAACCGGCAACGATCTGGCAAAGCTTTCGGGCAATGCCGAAATCAGCCTGCCGGACGAGCGCTTCCGTGGCTCACTCGGCATCGATTTCAATGCCGGCAACGAGGCGCTGACCGGCGCCGAACCGGCGCTGCGCCTTGATTTCGCCGGCCCGTTGGCGACGCCGGGGCGGACCATGGACGTGACCGATATCACCAGCTTCCTCTCGCTGCGCGCCTTCGAACGCGAGCGCCAGCGTGTCGAGCGGCTTCAGGCAAGCGTGTTGGAGAAGCAGCGGCTGCGGCGTGAGGTGGCGCTTTACAAATATACCGCCGCCGCTCGCGAAGCCCAGCGTCAGCGCGATGCGGCAATCGAGCAGCAGCGTAGCGCTGAGGAGCAGCGCTTGAGGGAATTGGCGCGCCAGGCCGCCGCGGAAAAGGAGGCGGAAGCTGCAGCCAAGGCGAGGGCCAATGCGGAGGCCCGAGCAAAGGCGGAGGCCCAGCAATTGCCGGTTCTCAATGGACAGGTGCCACAGACAGGTGCGCCGCTGAATTTTAACAGCCTTCCCGGCATCGCCCGATAGCATCCTCGCCATCGGTCTTCACGAAATCCGCCACCTCGTCGCCGGGAGCTGGGAAGCTGTCGAGCGACGATTAAGCGCCTTTAACGGCGCTTCATTTGCGATCCTTCAGCCACTTCAGAACATAGAGCCGCAGCGCCGAAGAAAGATTGCTCTCCGGATCACGCCCGTCGTCGACTTCGGAGATCAGCGCTGCAAGCGAAGTACCGCGCGCATTGGCGATCGCCTTCAGTTCGCTCCAGAAGGCGTCTTCAAGGGAAAAGCTGGTGCGATGGCCATGCAGCGTAGCGGAATGTTTGCGGATCATCGGCGGATCGATCAAAAAGTTTGGAAACGGAAGAGATAATTCTAAAAATGATTCAAAATGCTGGGGTAAGCGAATGATTTCGTGGGGACTTCCACTTTAGCTCGGCACGTCAGTCGTCTGTCTTGGGCGGCTCGATATGGCCGGCCTCATGCGTTTTCGCCGCTTTATCGTTGAGCGCTTTGGTCAAGCGCTTCTCCGCCTTGGTGCGGCCGAAAGCAACGCGATTCTGCTCCGCCTGCTTTTCTTTCTCCAAGCGTGTCTGCTTCTTGCGGAACTGGCGCAGATTGACGATTTCGGCACTCATCGATGTCCCTCCGCTCTCGCTGTGAAAAGGGGAAGCGTGTGCTCCCCCAATGCTATTGCTTCTTGCGGAATGCGTCGAGAGAGACGACCGATCCCGGCTTCTTCTCCTCGCCGTCCTTGGCGGGCGCAGGCTCCTCGCTGCCCTCGGCCGATACTGGATAGGCGGTGATCTCGCCGGAGGGGCCTTCCTCGTCCTCGGCGAGCGGCACGTCGAATTCCAGTTCGAAATTCACGGATGGATCGTAGAAGCCGCGGATCGCGTTGAATGGGATGACCAGCTTTTCCGGGACGTCGGAGAAGGAGAGCCCGATTTCGAACTGGCTCTCGGTGACCTTCAGATCCCAGAATTGATGCTGGATGACGATGGTCATCTGCTCCGGATATTTCGACTTCAGGTGCTGCGAAATGCGCACGCCGGCCGCACCGGTCAGAAAGGTAATGAAGAAATGATGGTCACCGGGCAGACGGCCGGTGGTGCCGACCTCGGTCAACACCTTGCGGATGACCCCACGCAGGGCGTCCTGTGCCAAAATGTCGTAGCGGATATGATCCTGCCCCATGCTTTCCTGTCTTTCGTTGGCCATGTTTTTTCTAAGGCTTATGCCACGCCCTGCGCCGACGGGAAACCCCCGCGCGCGAGTCATCGCCTGATCATACATAATATCGAAGAGAGGGAGAAGGTGAAGGCTTCTGTTGCCAGGTGCCTTCGAACCCCGCCTAAGAGTGCGACCCCTTAGGACTTTATTTGAAGTGCCACACTGCGATTAAGCAGCGAGACGAGCTTCCGCATAGTTGTCGTTTGCAACTACAATTTTAGCCCGATAACGGTGGTACAATGCCGAGCGAAAAGTCGATCTTTACACCCTTGTCGATCCTGTTTCGCCCCCATCAAAAGCCGGTCTTGCTCGGCCGGTTTTTGGTGGAGGCGCCGGGTACCGCCCCCGGGTCCAATAGGTTTATTACACCGCTCATTTATCGCCATAGCCGGCCCGAAGACCGGCATGGCTGATATAGTGTTTTCCCTCGGCAAATGGAAGGGGATTTGTCATAAATGCGTCGCGGAAACACAGGTTTGCCGCGTTATCAGACGGCGGGCGCGAGAAATGCAAGGATTTATGCTAGCCCGCAGTTGGTTTCCCGCCAACTTGCCATTAAATTCGGAAGGAATGGAATCGGCGGCGGGTGCGATGAAGCAATATCTCGATCTTTTAAAGCATGTGATGGACACCGGCGTCGACCGCGGCGACCGCACCGGCAAAGGCACGCGCTCGGTCTTCGGTTACCAGATGCGCTTTGACCTTTCCGAGGGTTTTCCGGTGCTCACCACCAAGAAGCTGCATCTGCGCTCGATCATCCATGAGCTGCTGTGGTTCCTGAAGGGCGAGACGAACATCCGTTATCTCAAGGAGAACGGCGTTTCGATCTGGGATGAGTGGGCCGACGAAAACGGCGATCTTGGGCCGGTCTACGGCCATCAATGGCGTTCCTGGCCGGCACCGGACGGCCGCCATATCGACCAGATCGCCAATCTGATCGAAGGGCTGAAGACCAACCCGAACTCTCGCCGCCATATCGTTTCGGCCTGGAACCCGGCCGAGGTGGACGAAATGGCGCTGCCGCCGTGTCATTGCCTCTTCCAGTTCTACGTCGCCGACGGCAAGCTTTCCTGCCAGCTTTATCAGCGCTCCGGCGATACCTTCCTCGGCGTGGCATTCTTTTCCGGCATCAAACTTGTACCATTGGTCTTAAGTAATTGGTGTAAAAAGGTTTTCCGGAATTTCGGAACGGTACCGGTACCATTGGTAGCCTGAGGCTGGTCCTCCATTGATCGCAGATGGCCTATTGCTTCCGAATTCGGCCGTTGTCAGACTCGTTGGTATAACCACAGGAACTTGAAAATGGCCCGCCACCCGGAATACCAGTACCTCGACCTGATCGAACACGTTCTTCAACACGGTGATCGTCGAATGGATCGCACTCGTGAGGGAACGTTGTCAGTTTTCGGTGCGATGATGCGCTTCGACTTGTCTGATGGAACCATCCCGGTCTTCACGACAAAGCGCGTATTTTGGAAAACGGCTGTGAAGGAGATGCTTTGGTTCCTCACAGGCCAGACTGACCTTCGGTCCCTATTAAAGGAAAAGGTTCGCATTTGGACGGACTGGCCACTGGACAAGTACCTCCAAGCTACGGGGGAGGATATCTCCCAAGAGGAGTTCGAGGCTCGCATTCTTTCAGATGACGACTTCTCGCAGCGATGGGGCGATCTCGGCCCGATTTACGGCAAGCAGTGGCGTCGGTGGTTGGACGCTGATGGCAAAGAGCACGACCAAATTGGGACGGTCATTGAAACGCTCAAGACGAACCCGTCGAGCCGTCGGATGCTTTTCCACGCGTGGAACGTCCCCGAGCTGGGCCAGATGACTCTTCCCCCATGCCATATGACGTATCAGTTTCATGTGACTGGGCTTGGGGACGAGCGAGTGGCGACCGGAGCTGAAAAGCCGAAGCTGCAGCTTATGGTTGGCCAACGCTCTTGCGACCTTGGTTTGGGCGCTCCATTCAACATCGCCCAAGAGGCAGCGCTTCTTCACATGATTGCGCAGCAGGTGGACATGACGCCTGGAGAGTTGATCTGGGTAGGCGGCGATACGCACCTGTACCTGAACCACATGGATATGGCTCACACTTTGCTAAGCCGCGAGCCTCGTCCGTTCCCGAAGCTGCGCCTGTTGAGGCGGCCGGATTCCATCGATGGGTACACCATCAACGACTTCGAGGTGACTGGGTACGATCCGCATCCTGCTATTGATGCGCCGGTAGCCGTTTGATCGGCTCTGTCCTCTAATATTTGTTGCTGCGTTAACCAGCCAGTAAAGATGCTGACAATTTAGCAACCCCTGACGGAGTAGGCGGCGGCTGGATAGCAGCGTCTAGTGGTTGAAACCGCGTGTTCTCCGATACCGAAAATAAACAACTCAACACTACCCGTGGCACGCAAATCACGGGGAAGGGCGATCCCATGCCTAAAAAAGGTTCGAAATCAGGACGCGGTACGATGCTAGTCGATGACGGGCAGCTGTCGCTCTTCGAAATGGCTGATGCGAGCCTCGAAGAGCTATCCGACCATCTCGAATATGTCGTTTCCGATCCCGTGACCGCATTCGTCAAGCCTGACGAGGCGAAAAAAAAGTGCCTGACTGAAGATAGCGCTGAAACGCATCGGCTCCCGGTTGCCTCGCCTCCGCTAGCGCCAAACGACGCCTTCGGCCATCCGCATAATGACATTAATAGCGTGAACGCCTTCTGCGCGGGCCTTATCGACCGTTTCCCAACGCTTACGGGTCATCAGTCTTACAAACCGGGATCGACCAAAGCCCGATTGGTAGAGATGCTGAACGAATGTCTGGAAACCAATACGACCCCACGGTCCACAACTGACCGAAGGTTGATTAGTCGACGCGAAATGGCGAGCCGACTGTGTGTAAATCATACCCTTTTCTCGTCCACCCTCAAGGACATCCTCATCGATTACGAAATTGTACTTGAGATCATTCAGCCTGTCGCAACGCTGCCAGAGCTTCCAAGATTCGGGGCGATGCCTGATCAAATTCGTCCTCTTGACGAAGCGAGCCGACAGGTAGTCACGCGGTATCCGAACCTATCGAAACATCAGCACTACCCTGAGAAGAGCACGGCAAATGAGATTGTGCAAATTCTGAATGCGCAGATTGTCTCTAGCGGCCTGGAAAGAAGTAGAGGAGGCAAGATCAGTCGAAAGCTGATCACGGGGCGGCTTGGTCTCAGCCAAACTGCACTAACGATGTACGCACAAATACTGGAAGACTACGAAAACGAAGTCGGTGGCAAAGAGTCCGTCACCGAAGCTAAAATTCCCGCCATACGTCAATGGTTGGAGCAACAGATTGATCAGGGCACGCTTCTCATTCGCGACGGCAAGGTCAGCCGCATCCAAATGTTTAGTGAGTTTGGTTTTGCGAAAACCAACACGCTTCTAATCCGATATCCTCGCCTGGCAGAGCTTATCGAGGAATTCGACAAGCGTGTCGCCGAGACGAGCTATCAACCCAAGGAAATTGTCGAAAAACTGCGTAGGCTTCGTGAACTGTTGGAGGAACCACCCGTCGGCAAAGATGGGCAGACGTTTGATAGGACGGAGCTGTCCAACTTACTGGATTTACCAAGAGACACGCTGTTGCGGCCGCCTTTTGTCGAGGTTGTCGCAAGCGAGGAGTTGAAGTTCAAGGAAAGACTGAAAAGCGATCCATTTCTTGCTTCTGTCGGCGGGCGTGTCTTCAAATGCCATCCGCTCATCGAGCTAGGATGGTCTGCTTCCTTCGCAACTCGGTTTAAGGAGAGCTTCGAACGGCGTTATCGCAAATCGACAAAAGACAATGCTAAGGTCGCATTTTCCGCCGCGACCGAACTTCTAAGTTTTATAGCAACCAACAAGTCGGCGGCGTGCGTGGCGCTCTTGGAGGGCCTTTCAAACGGAGTGAACGCACGAAACCTGGCGAAGGAGTTTACCCTCACCACCCAAGCGTATCGTGACAGCCTTGTTGAGCGGTACGATCACATTCCTAGCCGGAATGGAAAGCTGACGATGACGAACAGCGTCATCAAGATTTTCAGCAACGACGGCATCTTCCCGCCGCACGAATTAGGGCTCATAGCATTTCGTGAAGATAATCCGAACCATTTGCGCTCAGTTGCGGAAGTGACGGAGACGACGCGAGGGAAACCGAAAAACCCCCACGTAGACGATTATCTTCACTTTGCTACGTCAATGCTAAAGCAGGCCGCTGAGGTTCGTCAGATCGAGATCACCGGGCTGGACCAGGGCGACTTCAATCGCGTCTTGAGAGCAGAGCTGGAGAACCACGAATTCAAGGCAGCGGAAAACCCCGCGAAGGTTATCCTCCACGTATTGACCCGTCGTCTTGATCTGATCAAGACCGCCGCGATCAAGTTATTGGATAAAGGTCGAGCACTTTGGGATCGCGGTTGAGAGCTTCTTCGTATTGGCCGTGACCCCGGCGGCGTTTTGCAAGACCTTTTTAGAAAGGGGCGGATTAACGAATATCAGCGCGTCCAACTGCTCCGCGAGCATTTTCCGGGCGATGAAGCTAACCGAGAGCAAGGCATTGCGAACCTGCTGCGAGTTGTGGCCGAGCGGTACAATTCCATCTACCCCAGCAGTAAGGCAGCGGGCCGCGAAGAAGGTCAATTCTTTCAGAAGCGGGCGCTCGACTACGGTGGCGGGACGCTGCTCCAATCTTACCTCTTGCCGATGCAAGAGGCGGTGGCCGCTACCATAACACTCTACATGCTAGAATCTGGCAGCAATGTATCGGTCGGACGAACGCTGTATTGTGACAGCATCGAGCCGTCGGAGGAGCCCAATCATAGCAAGGTAACGGGTTACAAGGCGAGGGCAGGCGGAAAGCCAATCTTCGTTACCCTCCCAGATCGCTGTGACGCTATCAAGGGAATGAACTGGCTGCGGGAGGCCTTCGCAGGCAACTCCAGAATTGCTGTCGAAGACCGTAATCAGCTTTTTCTATGCAAGGGCAATAACGAAACCCTGAAGTTGATCGAGGAGTGGACCTTCCGGGCCGAATTCAAGCGGCTGACGCAGTCGGTTCCAGAGCTAGCTGGTCTTCCGTTGACGCCGAATATGTTGCGGCCGTCCATCCTCTTGAAGGCAGCACTTGAGTCCGACTCGAAGACCGGCTTGTCGCAAGCGATGGGGCAACACGGGGCGCAGGTTCACGAGGGATACATCAATAAGTATCCCATCCGATACCTGCGAGACACCGACATTCGGCTGTTCCAGTATTCGATGGAAACTGTCGTCATCCAGAAGATCGAGGATGTTCACTCGTTCCTTGGTGTGGATGAAGAAAAGATGGCTGGTCGCGTCGAAGCGGTGATGCGGACCGGCTTGGGCACGATGTGTGCCGACCGGTACGGCAAGCCTGGCAACGAAGGGAAGCTCTGCCAGTCCCTGGACTGCGTCAAGGGCTGTCCGCAGCTCATTTTGATCGCGATACCCAAAGAGATCGCGATCCTTCAACTTTGGCAGCACTCTCTAAGGCTCGTGGAAGGAGACTGGGTCCGAGACCAGCCCGAGCGGTGGGAGAAGGTATGGCTTCCATGGCTGTGCTTCTGCGATGCGGTTGAGGTGAAGATGCGCCAGTCGTTTTCTGATGTCTGGTCTGACGCGACCGAAATCTCCAGCAAAATGCTGGCAAACCCCAATTTTGTGCCCATGAGGCTGTTCTGATGGCTGTTTCACTCAAGACCGCATCTTTTAAGACTATTGATAGCTTCGATTACGAAAGCCGTCGCCGCAGCTGGCTGGGTTCTCCTTATGAAATCCACGAATGGACCTTCAGGGACGGGGCAGGTGAGGGTAAGGACGAGACGGTCAAATTCGACGTTCCGATGGCGGACGGTCGGTCCCTTATCGAACACACAAATCTTTATGCCACGTTCAAGGAGCTGGTATTCTGGCTCCGAGCAGGCAATTACACACGCATCGACGACGGCGCACGGCATGCGCAGTACGCAAAGACTTTGTTGCGGATTTGCTATGGGATGACCGTTCGCGGGTTCTATTCATTTGCCAGCCTGACGTCCTTCGATATCGACATGTTGTGCGAAGAAGCGGCTATGGGTTTCGACAGTCTGCTGCGGGCCTCTGCCATCGTAAAAGAAAAACTTGGTGCCTACTCGTCCTGGGAAGACATCCCACACGCGTTGGCCAAAAACAAGCAATTCAATATCGGTGCAATACGCCTAGCCTTCAATCTACCGAAGAAGTGGGCCGCCATTGAGATCAACTCGGAGGTCGAAGTTGCGACTGCTCGATTGAATGGCGAGCTGAAGCAGTCGGTGGCCGATCTCAGAGAGGACCCGATCACTGTTCAGAACATTCAGTTGGTCACGACTTTGTTCGACGCTCTATATGCGCTTCGACATTATATCGAGGCTCCTACCATCAGGTTTCGGCCGTTCCCGGAAGGACCCGCGAAGCGGGCCGACAACCTTGGCGCTCGCACGACGAAGACGCCGATAGCACCTCCCTTGTTGGTCATGAAACTGCTGGAGGAGTCGGTTCGATTTGTTGCGAACAATAGCGATGCCGTCCAGGCTGCTTACAAAGCCAACCTCGATGTACGCAAAAACGGAGAAGTTTTCCGCCCGGATGCGGAAGCCTTGAGGCCGCGCATCAGCCAGATCGCGGCGGCGTGCTTCGTCTTGATTGCGGCATTTACGGCCCGGCGCACCGAAGAGATCAAGATGTTGGAGCGCGATTGCCTTGAAGGAAACGAGGCCGATGGCTGGTGGATGAAATGCTACATCGAGAAAACTCAAAGGACCCGGAGTTGGATACCAATCCCGAACATCGTGGCTCGCGCGGTTCAGGTTCTCTCTTCATTCAATGCTGACGGCGAGGGCGATCCGAACGCGCTCATTTTCGATTACCTTGACCCAGTTTCCGGCAAGATCGTGGATTTAGCGCCCGAGGGTAAGATCAACGATTTTGCTCGTGCCGTAGGTGCTGTCGAATACGCCAATGACAACGGCGATAGCCTGACTTGGCCCTGGCAGCCACGCCAGTTTCGGCGTTTTTTCGCGGTGCTCTATATCTGGCGGTACAAGGGTAAGTTTGAAAGCCTGTCGCACCATCTCCGGCATTTCAACCTGGAAATGACCAACGACTATGTGACGCTGGACCCGGAGAATGCCAAGGAATGGACGCGTGAGGTTTGGAACTTCCGCGTCGAAATCGTCAAGGACCTCGTGTCGGGCGAGAGCGTCTACTCGGGACCTATGGGCGAGCGGTTGAACAAGCTAGTGAAGCGCCTTCGCGAGAAGTTCTCCGACGTTCAGATCATCCCCGAATTCCTTGCTCAGGCAGTCATTCGTCAGATGGAAAAAGGCAGCGTGGTCGTGACACCCAAACCCTGGGTGACGTGCTGCTGCCCGCGCACTGCCAGCGGCTGCTCTAAAGCAGCTTGCCGTAAGAAGACTGGTTTCGAGGACGGGGCGGTGGGTCCCGATTACGCGGCGGCTGGGCCCACCGTGTGCCCGGGGTGCCCATGGGCTCTGATCGGTCCTGAAAATGTCAGCTATTTCGACGATGAGCTTCAGGCTCTCAGGCCGAACCTGGGCGCTGACGATGATGGTCCGACCATCTTCGGCGAACTGCAAGCAGCAAACATCGTCACCCTCAGCGAATTTCGCGAGACGCTGACGGTTGCATGATCATTTTGGTAGGTGCGTAGGTTGTAAGGGGGTAGGCGGTGGCTGAGCTTAGCGTAGCGGAACGTCTCGAAGCGATGGTGGTTAGGTACGAGGAGTGGGTTGAAACTGGCGTTCCTTTGGGCGTCGACTTCAAGAAGTCTTTGAGCGCCGCTCATAATTGGTCCTGCCCCGAGTTCGGAATTTTCGCGGTAGCTTCGAAACGCGACTGGAATACCAAGTCGAAAGATCATGGGGAGGTCGTCACGCGGATAGCGAAGCTTCTCAAAAAGCTTCGCCCGTTCGACGAGGTTCAACGGGAGAAGGCGGTTGCCGCAACGGCCAAACAGAAGGGCGAAAAAACCGCACGGGTTTACACCACGCAGAAGGCTCGTCGTGTTGCTGCCGAGGATGAATCGAAAGCCCTCACGGGGATGCTGAACGCGACGACCCAGAAATATCATCAATTGAGCCACAAGATGGAGCGAATTGAGATCGATCTAGGGACGCAAAAGGTTCGAAACGAAGAGCTGGAACGCCGCAATAAAGAGCTTGAGGCTGAGAATGCGCAATTGAAGCGAATGTTGACGTCGAAAAGCGGCGTCCTTCAGTTAGTGGAGTAGCTACATGGCTTCGGCGACCGCGCTTAGCAAAGTCTATCATCAGCGTCTGGAAGGCCTTCTGAAGAGCTGCAATCCTGCTGAAATTCCGAGCTATAATAGTCGCTTCTCTAGGCAATGGTTTGCCGAGAAGATCGGCTGTGCGGTCAACACGCTGAGCACGAGTGCGCGTTTGCGAACGACGCTCGTCACTTGGGAAGAGCAGCAGCGACCGACGATCACTCCGCGCACGACTGTCGAGGACGATATCCCCAATGTCGTGTCATTCCGTCGGCGTATAGATTCGATCATCATGCCGGTATCTTTGAAGATCGAGAAAGGATCATTCACAGTACCAACACTGATTTGGTGGGATGGCATCGACGAGTGGGTCGCAGATTTCGCTCGACATCTTATCGTTAGGGAGAAAAACAAGACTTCCAGTGTCGAGGAGGTTGTCAAGATCCTGCGCATGTTCCGGCGCTTTCAGCGAGCGCACCGTGTCCCGCACGGCCAGGTAAATGACGATTTTCTGTTGGCTTGGCAGAATCTGAAGAAGAGCCAGAAGGTTTCGGTAGGCCGCTGCAACTACTGCATATCCGTCGTCCATGACTTCTATAAATGGGCCGAATCCCTTGGCCGCCTGAAATACCATGTTCAGACCAGACCGAAGCACGACTATACCGGAATTCCCGAGGACTATATCTTTCCGCTCTCAGGAAAAGAAGTTGAGCTTCGTCTCCCGAACGGGCAGAAGTACATCAAGTGGGTCTCGGGGCTGCTCGATGGCGGTGTCCACAGTTCCTATGGCTCTCGACACACGCCAACCCCCGATGAGGTTGTCCAACTTTTCGCAGAAGCGAAAAAGGAGGGCCGGAATTCAGCTCGTAACCTGCTGATGCTGGTCGTGGCGCTGGAGTCCGGCGCTCGCGTCAGCGAGATCGTGCAGCTGAAGGTCAGTGACTTTCCGACGCCGCAAGAACTTGGTCCGTACATTGGGAAGAATGCCAAGCCTTATCTCGAAGTCGAAATCGTCCGCAAGAACCAGGGCAACGGCCGATTGCGCATAAATCAACAGCTTGTGCTGAAGCTCGTTGCCTTCATCTATGGTGACACGCAGCGCCTGAACATCATCCGGAACAATGCTGGTAAAAAGCTATCCAACGATCAGTTTGTATTTCTGTCCGAGGCAGGTGAGGGGATCACGGCCGATAGCGTGACCCGCATAGCTGGTCAGCTCTTCCGCGCAGCGGGCATCGAGAAGGCAAACATCCACCGTTTGCGTGCTCGGTACATCACGACTGTCATCGAGCTGCAGCTCGACCGTCTGGCAGAGCAAGGAATCACCGTCAACCGCTCGGAAGCATGGGAGCAGCAAGTCCTGGTGATGGCTGTCGAGCTTATGGGGCACTCCCATCCCATGTCATTGCGACCGTACCTTAACGAAATTCTGCAGCGAAGGATGACCAAGGACGGGCGCATCGAGCAGCGGTCTGTCGAGGATCGTGAACGATCCATTGCGGAGCTTACCGAGCAGTTCGCATCGCAAGTTTTCAACGCAGCTCAACTTGCCGAGGCCAACCAGTTGCTCCTGGCTCAGAAGCCAGAAAAAGCCATCGAGGTCCTTTCGGACTTCATTGATTTGCTGCGGCAGGCGGAGACGGCGTAGTGGTAGTCGTTTCGGATTGCCGCTCGCGGCTTCTAGGCTTGGGCCACGGCGGTTCGCCGTATTCCCAATCTACACTCTCTCTACGCGGTGAAGAGACCTACTGACGTGCCACTGAACTTTCATCCAGCGGCGATTAGAGCCCCGGCGGTTTTGAATACGCCAAGTGGCGCGGTGTGAGCAACCGGCGCAAACGCGAAGCTTTCATCTTGCGCAGCGTTGGAGCAGGTTGATGAGGCCGCCAATATGAATTGCCGACTCGCTGTATCGGAATGTGCTTGCGTAGTCAGTTGTCGTCAGTTCCGTGGTCGAGAAGAATATTTGTCTCTCTTGACGTTCCCGTTTTAAGACGAAACCGGTTGGGGTTATCGCGCAGGAATTCCTCCACCATCGTCCGGATGAGTTCCGCCTTGCTCTTCTGCGTGTGTGAAGACAGGCGCTCTAGAATCTCGAATTCTGCGTCATCAAACGAAACCGAGATGCGGTTTTTTACGGTCATTTCGACCCCCGCATGAGGTCGACCACTTCCGAGGCGACAAATGCGAAGCCCAGTATCAGAGCCAGTTGGGTCGCCTCGCTTCCCCCAATTGGAAGATATTGGTCGAGCCCGAATGGGGCGATTTTTAGAAGTGATAGAATCATCAGGAAAATCCCGGCAACTCGCATCAAAGTCGTGGTCGTCATGATCAGTTTCCGATTAATGACCATAACCTAAACAGAAGGGCTTAATTTTTTATTAATAGTGCACCACCTCCAATTGGCGCGACGGTCAGGAAGCCTTCGTTGTAGCCGATCTTGCTTCAAGCACGATTTATCTCGCTTGGAAGCCGTCGGGGCAGAAAATCAAGGTGAACCCTTCCGTAAAATCATGGCCTGAAAAGGCGAAGGCGGAACTTCGTCAGTGGTCAGCGAAATGGAAATAGCGGGCGCTTTCCATCTGAGCTGCGATCTCGACCAGCGGGATGAACTGCTCTTGGAAAGTGGAACGCGTTATGAAACGCAGTTTGCTGTGGATGCGAACGGCGTGTGGATCGAGACGCACGGTTTCGAGTGTATGATTGCCCGTCCTTTAGAGAGATCGCATATGGCCAGCAGTTATGCAGAATGGAAACTCAAAACATCGCAAATAGACGCTGCAATTGCTCAGGTCGGTGCCTCGCTCCTTTTAATTAGAAGCCTCGAAGGAGTTTCGGAACTTGAGGGCAAGTTTCTGTTGAATCCGCCGAGGAATGGCAAAGCTTCACCGCAGCTAGCAGAACACATTGACCGCCTTTCCACGAAGCTCTTCGGCATCACCGAAGAAGACACCCACTTCAAATATCCCGATAATTTTGAAAGCTTGATTGCAGGGATGCCCGAGTGGTTGCGCGTGCAGTCTCGCGCCAACGAATTCGAGGACCGGTTTTCCACAGGTCAGATGACAGATGATGAAGCTGTCCTGGCTCTTCTCGTATTGGGCGTTGACTTCCGTGATGAACGGGGAGACCCGCTCCGTTGCACCAAGTTTTTATGCCGACAGGCAGAAGGTGCTGTCTTTAAGGTGATGGGACATCTCCCAGATGTTGAGGAGCTGGGTTTGAAAACGTGGGAGAGCACGCTTCAAAAGGAAGCGCAGCTTCACTTATCCCGCAAGGGTAAGTCGTAGCTATTAGCCGCACCAGGAGAGCCCTAACTCTTCACCATCTCAGGATGCTCGGGTTCCGACTGCCCGATCTCATCGTGCTCTGCAACCTCGTACACCCGAAACCAAACTGATAGACCCATCGTGGGTTTCTCTTGTTTGCGTTAGCAGATACGGGCACAATCGTACGTAAGTAGGGGGGAATATAATGCAATTCGATTATCGCGCCGCGTCGCTCTTCATGTTTCGGATGTTCGTCCGATTTGCGTGGAGGACCGCGCAGCGACGCTGGACGACAATCGGAGTAGCCGTCGCGCTTATCCTCACCACAGCGTTTATTCCGAGTCTCGGCATCGCTATCTTTGGCACAGCGTTCGCTGGGTGGTGGATTGTTCTTGGCATCATGGCCCTTTTAGGCGGGCTCGCAGGCAATCGAGTAGGTATCGGCCGGGAAAAGGCGACATTGATACGCCAGTCTGAAACGAGCCGGGACTGAAAGGACAATGGGGACACATCGTTCAATATAGGAAGTTGGCGAAACGTAGGGCGTGCAAGTGGCATTGGATGAAGACGGGCAGGCTAAAGCTATCGCAGCAGAGTGGGACGTTGATCCCGATCTGCTGGATCAAGCCGAGTGGGAAATTGAGAGCATAGATAGCAACGACGGTTTCACCGTGGGCTATTTTGTCCGTTTTGACGAGGAAACAGATCGCGAGCTTTTGGATCGGCTCCGCGTAAGGGCGGGGGAGTTTTATCGTGAACTCAGCACAAATGCCTTTGATCAGCCCGACGAAGACGATTTCGCGCGTCCTCGTGAGCGAAGTGCGTCGAAGCTTGAAAACGGGATCGGCTTAGGGAGAGCTTTCGTCGGCTCCGCCTTTGCCGGTAGTGCTTTTGCGACGGCAGACAAAGCATCCTCGAATGAAGAGGATGAGGGTGATGACGGCTTGTCCTCAATTGACGAGCCGCTTCCAGATATATCGAATTTCGTAGATGATGACTTTGAATTCCTAGAACCCGCCGAGCGCCCAAACGATGGCCGACGCGCCTACTTTATAGATGAAGAACGCTTTACGCCCTCACAATTTCGCAAGCTTTCCAAGCATCGGAAAGTGCAGGCGATGGTTCAATGGTTTCATGAGAACTATGAGGACCCAGCCGTTCGAATGCCCTACGAGAGTGCGGAAGGAGGCTACCAATGGATTTGGGGTGGCCCTTATGACGCTGGCGAGCAGATAGGCGACGAATTTTCAGACATTAGCGATCAGGCCTCAATTGACGAAGCTGCAGAGGAAATCACCCGCGAGGGGCTTTTTGATTGGGCACCCAAGGCAAGGCGAGAAGACTATGCGCAGGACGAAGACTGGAACTTGTCGGGTGAAGACGAGGATTGGAACCAGGCTGGTAGCGGCGACGAGTACACCAGGACAGTAATTCGCCGGACAGACCCTTCCCCGGAAGGAGAGGCATACCTGACTGATGGAGCTGGCCGCTTTCTTACCGATGAGCAAGGGCGGAGACTTTTGGTTGGTGCCCCGAGCTTGCGTTCAGCTGCCTCAAACTTTTCGAACTTTCGGTTTGCCGAGTCAGTTCTGAGCGGCGCTGGTTCAAGCGGAGTACCGAGGGATTTTCATCAGGAGTTGCTGGCAAGAATTGAGAGCCTGGAAGCTTCGCTTCAAACGTATCGAGAGAATCTGCCACCAAGGAGCCATAACCATCCACCGGAGCTTGTCGAGCCAGACCCGATATCGCCAATCGAGATTCGCTTGGTTGCGCAAGTGACGGTAGAGCTACGGAACCAGGTTGATCAGTCCCAGCCAGACCCTATTAAGCTTGAAGCTCAGGCCTCGAAGCTGAAGGTCGTTGCAGGTTCAATTCTAGCGTGGTTGGGCCGCAAGGCTGATACAGCCATCGATAGTGCGATCAAGTGGGCTATCCCAGTCGGAGCAGCGTGGGTGCTTGCTGGTCCAGATAAAGTCTATGCGAATATTTTAGCGCTGGCTGAAACGGTTTCGGCATGGGCGCAACACCTTACCGCTGGAATATGAAACAGGTAAATCTCGCGGCATGGGGCGTTGGCGGCAGCGCCTTTTTCTTCTCGGCGATCTGATCGTCAGCAGGCTTCCCCGATTGGGTCGGTCACCATCGCTGGTGACCATTTCTTCGTCCTCTGCTTGAGAACTGTTGGATTCCCGTTGAAGCCGATCAAGTGAAGTGACGGTTACCTCTGGGCCTTAAAGGGCGACGTGCCGTTGTTCTCCAATGGCCCCAACCGGCCAAAGTGTGATGCTGCTTTGTCGCGTCATGTGGATGCCGATAGGAATTTCCTGCACCATAGGAGACTGCAGCAAAGCCTGTTCTGCTCGCTCGGCCAATGGGCGTGCTCCCCTGGGCCATTGCTGCACCGTGGTGTGTTACCAACAGATAGTCGACGGGAGCTTTCAAGCTCGCAGGAATGTTTGAATAGTCGGCGTCACCGGATAGCAATGCCTCTCTTCCGCTTGGCAATTTTGCGCGTAACGCCAAGCCGGTGTTATTTGCATTCTTGAGCGAACCAGCACATTCCGCTATCGACATGTGCGTGCCATTGAACGTTTTGCCCGCTGGCCAAACGAACAGATTGCCTTTTTTTGCAATTGCCATAGCAAGACGCGCGGCCCCTGGGCCGAGCCTTTGGCTCGGCACAATCCATTTTGCGTCCAGAAGCTGTTTCATGCTGAAGGCGGCGTGCAGGTGATCCCAATCCCAGTGAGAAAGCACAACCACCTGGTCGTTCGCGAAAGTTATGTCAATCGTTTTGGGAGCCGTATGTGCATTCCAAGAAACCGGCAAGCCGGTGTCGAAATGAAGATACGATTGGTCCGAAGCATTAAGGAACGATGCGAAACTGGCTTGACCCACGTCACGGATAACGATTTCTTCGGGCGGTTGCACCGCTTGCAGGATTTTTTCAATAATGCTCCAATCCGTTCCCACCGCGAGACGGTTTGAAAGCTCGGCAATGCTTGTCGGCAACGGCTCTTTAGCTACTGCTGCCCCAAGAGACCTTGGCGAAGGACCACGAGGAGGTTCCAAAGGATCGAGCAGTGGTCCGCCGCCGGTCGTCGACATTCTGCTTTGCGCATAGTAACCGTCCGGTCCCATCTGGGCCTGCCAAGTCATCAAACCCGCGCCCTGTGGTTCGATCCTCAGCCGGAACCATGTGCCTACGACCGGAGGAGCGCCCAACACCTCTTCGAAGCGCCTTCTTGTAGTAATGATACGGATCAACGCGAATGGTTGATGAGAGGACTCAGTAAACAGTCTTTCCTCAATATCTTTTATTCCATCAACCTTTTCGGCATCGATTCCGTCAAACTCAATGGATGCACGCTTGTACTCGCTATCACTCAGATAATCGAGGCGCGTAAGCCGCACATAGAGGACGCGTGGAAAATCTACCTCGCCCGGTCGCGATCTCGGAGTTTTAATAAACAACTTCAGCTCTCTTAATCTTTACCCGTATTGATTGCACAGTTCGCTGGCCGAATGTCAACTGCGAGGCTGGGTGGGGTTGCTTCTCGTATACTGAAGCGCTGAGGTCGAAGCGCGTCTTTCGTGAAGATCGAAGTCCCTTCCGAAGTCGGCAAGCTGATCGAGCCCAAGCCCAAGCGTAGACTCGCCGCTGGCCATACCTTGAATCTCGACGCGAAATTATTTGCGAGAAGATTGCGAATTTCAGCTACAATACACGCATTACGTCATAGTTAAGCTGGGGGCAGGCAGTGGCAGATGTTAAGCAAGATAAAGATACCCGCGTCGATGTATGGCCGCGATGGCTCAAGAACAACCCAATCACTTCGGTGATCATCGTCGCGGCCATTAGCGTTGGAGCAGCGGTTCGTTCTATAAGAGCCTTCCGGACGAATGGAAATGCGTAAAATGCCTAATATGGCCTTCGCCACCATACGCGGGTTTGCCGAATAACGGCTGTAGGATGGAGGTGCGATATCAACAGCTCTTCCAAGAATTTCCAGAGATGCGCGTACACGCACGGCCTACGCTGAAGGAATATATCGCTTCGATGGGAGAAGATTATGGCAAGCGTCTGGGCATGAAGATTATGCCTCATATGACCGACCAAAACGAAATCTCCACGACAATTGCGAACATGCATTGGGAGGTCAGACAGTTGGACGACCCACACCGATTGCTTACGTCCGACCGTCCGGTGAGACGAGATTATCCTTTCAAGTCCCGGAACGCCGTACTCACAGTGCCTATCGGCCCGCAGGCGATCTTCATGGCTGCCCATTCTAGTGGGGTTATCGCCCGATTGTTCCGTGACGGGGTAGGGGGCTTCATGCGAAATAACAACCGTCAAGTGGTTCGTCAGGCTCGGCAGTTCGCGATTGCATATGATGATCGCGACCGCCAATGGGTGCCCAAAGCCTTGGCGAAGGAGCCTCAGCCAGGGTTCTTCGATTTCATCAGGGATCGGGAGCCTGAGCATCGGAAGCTAGTCGGTCGATCCACCCGGAAGCCAACTATTCTTAAGTCACTGAATGAGATTCGGCGGGCCGACTTCAGCGATCTCGGTGTGCTAGGCGGGTTCTTCGAACAGCCGGTTGTCAGCCCCGTAAAAGCCGTAACGCCTCTGTAGATCGATCCATGGGAACAGGTGCGGTTATCGCAGAATTTCTCCCCATCTGCATTACACGCCATACTTTTCGCGGCGTCGTCTAAAAGCCTCGGAACTTCCCTCCAGAATTAATTCGACAGCACGCTGAACAGGATGCCGGTCCAACGCGCCAACAGCCAGTTCATTTTTCACCAGCTTCTGGGTCCCGCGACTATCGCGGACCTCCAACGGTACGATTAACTCCGCATCGCCGTTTACTGGGACGTTGGCGTTGTGGGTCACGACGACAATTTGCCGCTTCTCTTTGCTGCTTCGAAGCATCGGAACTAGTTGTTCGAACACGAATTCGTTGTCTAGGTCATCCTCTGGCTGGTCGATAATGATCGGGCATGTGCCCTCGGCAAGCAGCAACGACAGTACGGTGGTCGCTTTCTGACCAGCGGAAAGCTTCCGTCCCACCAAGTCACCCACCCACTTCCCGTCGTCTCGTCGATGAAGACTAACGGTGACAGCGTCAGCGATGCGGTGGGTGCGCAAGTCATTGATATCGTACTCGTTCAGCCACTCGGTAAGAGACGTGCGTTTTTTCGGTTGCACCTCTTCAGCCGGAAAGTCATGTGGAGTTCCGCTGCCGAATTTTACCCAGCGTTCGATCACGTCGAGTGGGGAACAATCTTCTTTCTGCGCAATATCGAAGGCGGCCTTCAGCATCGCTTCCCAGTCGGTCTGGCTCACTACCCGCTTATCCTTATGGTGCGAGGCCATAAGCTCGGCAAAGCTTTTAAAATCGCCATACTTGGTGATTTCGGACCGAACGGTCGGCGTACCAACCTTGGTTTTTGTTACTTGCTCATTCAGTCGCGTCGCCATGCTGCTTCGCAGAGCGTATTGTCGTTTCCAGACGTCCAGAAGTTCGTCTCTGTACGTGATGCTGAACACCTCCCGATTTGAAACTATCTCCGCCAAGCGTTTTTCCTGGATATCAAGCTGTGCCTGGGCCGTTTCACGACGGCGAAACAGATCATCGTAAGCCTGAAAACTTATGCCCATATCTGCGAGTTCTTTAACCGTGGCTTTGTTTTCCGCATCGATCTTTTCAAAGCCCGCTTGCCAATTTGACCGAGCTTCATTCACCGCCAACGCAGCTAGGCTATTCTTGGCCTTTTCGATAGCCTCCGCAACATCCGCATGGAGCATGCCGATTATCGCCAGGACGTCATTCCGATATTGTTTAAGGAAGTCAGGATTGTCGCCCGGTGCGGTAGCATCTTTGTAGACGAACGTGTTTGCTGTGCTGACGGCGGTGAAACGCCCGACGTGTTCAGTCGCCGAACTTTCCAGCCCCAGCAGAAATTGTTTTTCAGCATTCCACTTCGACCACTTTTCGAGGCCAGAACTTCTTCCCTTGATCGCCTCGATCTGTGCGTTGAGGTTTGAGATGTCCGCAACCAGCTTTGCTCGGGCGGTCGCTATTTCGGGTTCCTGGCGGAGGGATTCATTCAAATCGCGCAGCCGTCTAACGACGTCGCGTTCTTCATTCTTTAGCGCTTCCAGTGGAGCCAAAATGAGGTCATCGATAATTGAGGCCTGTTTCTGTGGATCATTCGCAATCGCCTCGATCTGGCCTCTGCTATAAATTTTGATAGGCAGGTAAGTGTTTATGTCTCCGTAGCTTGGGTCTATCGGTTCGGCTGCGCCGTTGGCCACGACCAGATTTAACTTCTGATGTTTGAAATCGGCACCCTTATTGTAGGTCACGTCGATGCGTGACGCAGGTAAGCCAAGTGTGTCCCGAACGTTGTTGAAATCTGAGAGAAGTTGACTGTTTTTGTCCGTTCCAAGCGCAGCTTCCTGCTGGAGGGCAATGCGAAGATATTCTACTAGGGTGGATTTGCCTGTGCCACGTCCGCCAATGAGTGTCGTCAAATTCTGGCTGAGATAGATTTCTTCGTCCGCCAGAAATTTCGCGCCGCCGACCCGAACACTCTCGATATGTGGATGGGTGTGAGCGAGTTCCGGACGAGTTGGCCACTCATCTGATCTGCGGATGCGCGATTCATGATCGAGAAAAGCTTGACGTAGCGCTTCAATCGAAGGCGTGCTCATCTTGATCCAGGTAAATTTGGAGCCGATTGCGTTGCCCGACTGGTCGTTTTCCACGAGCGTTTTCGCATCCGAGGACATGACACAGCAGATGGAACGTGTCCGTTTCCATGCAGGCAAGCAATCATCGCCGTTTCCGAATAGCTTTTGGAACGCCTTGCTCATCTTGCTGGGCGACTTCGGAACCTCGACCGCCAATAGCTCTGAATTGGTGAATTCCTTCTGCTGGAGCCATTCAGCGATTTTATCGTCATCAAAGATGCCGGAATTGGACTGAATGTGCGGTAAGATGACGAGGCCGCGTTTTCCGCCATTCTCGGTCGGCGCTTGCACGATCCGGATGATTTCATCCAGTGATTTAGTCGAGTTCTCGTGTTGGCCAGCCCCATTCTGTCGTGGGTGAGGAACGCCGCATTCCGTCAAGATGTGGTCGATTTGATCAACGTCGGCCCACGGTTCAAAAATGGCCAGGACATGAAGACCTTTGCCGACATTTGCGGTGAATTCAAAACCTGGGAAAATCACCAGCTCGTAGCCAAACTCACCGCTGAGTTTCTTTGCCATCTGTTGGAAAACAGGCAGGTACTGCTTCGAAACGAAATTATGCTCTGTTAAGGCAATGATCTCAAGATCAACCTCATAACATCGCCGGATGTAAGCTTCGGCGGCTTCCTCCACAGTGCCATGCTTTTCTCCGACCCAGTGGCCAGTATCAAAGGGTGTCTGCATCTGCAGGTCGCTCTTGAAGAAGCGTGCGCCACGATATTGCTTAAGAGGACGACCGTTTTCAGCCAGCATTTGGACCACCTGTAAGATCAAGGTGGCCAGTGAATTGCATGTCAGTCTGAAAAACAATCAGTAGTATGGCGGGGTTCGTCTTTTATCTGATGTTTTCAACAAAATCGGGATCAAATGCTTCAAAATCCCTAGTGTCCGGTAGTAATGTTGTCGGACACTAGCGGCAATAAAACCTGAATTTCTGGATAGGGAGGGGAGCGAAGCGGAAAATGACGACATTCGTTTGCCGCTGGACAATCACACGCGTCCCCGGCTGGGCCATCTCGTAAAGCTCCTCGACGTCCTCGCGGTACATCCGAAAGCATCCGCTTGATGCGTTGGTACCGATAGAGGAGGGATCGTTGGTGCGCGGCCGACGGCGATTGGTTAGGCGAACTGCTCGCTGGCTGTCGTGCTTTCGCCTCGACCGCGAGCGCTTCTGGCTCTATGCGTGGTGCATGACGAATTTTCTCAGCTTCACGTTTGAAAATACAGGCGAGCACACTGTAGCCATCCTTCCCTGCGTGGATGGCGTGGGATTAGATCGGCTTGCGGCCGCTTTCGAAGAAGCCGCTGGCTACCGCGATCCCGCTGGTGGCTATGGCGGGCTCATACCCTCATTCTACCGCTTCGGTCCCCTGCCAAGCTACTTCCTTGGTCAGGAGGAGCCCGTGGCAGGTGAACAGGGCGAAATTTATGTCTTGTCGTGTGAATGTGGCGAGGTGGGATGCTGGCCGCTCATCGGCCATGTTCGCCTGCATGAGGACAAGGTGATATGGCATGGGTTCAGGCAACCGCACCGACCAAGCCGGAATTATGCGGGCTTTGGGCCGTTTGAATTCGAGCGCACGCAGTATGAGCAGGCCGTTGAGGCACTCGTTGACCGCCACGATTTCAGCGAATGAACATTGCCGCCGTTTTGTTTTCTACAAGGCATTCCGAAATGAGGAACGGCGCGTCCCTCGGACGATTTGGCGAACACGCATTTCGGGCAAGCCATGGCGCACAGTTTCGGAATTCTGGGATGACCCGGAAGATCAACGCGGGTCATCGATGCCCACGGTCTCGTTCGCTTGTCGGCTTACTTCTCGCGCAAATAGCCGGTTTTTGCGTAATTCCGCCAATCACGAACCCAATCCGTATCGGCGCAGCTTGGCTTATACAGACTGCGCCCACTCAGCAACGGCTGCTTGAGAACGCCGAGCTTATTGGAAGATGTTAGGTCATCGAGCGTATCATCAACTTTCCGACGCTCTTTGACCGAAAGCACATGACATTTGTCGTCAATTCTTGCGCTGTGGAAGGCGAGGTTGAATATCAGTCCATATCGCGCGGTGTCGTCGCGACTGGCTGCCTTTTGGCCGCCCAGGGAAAGACTGGGAGCGGCCATGAGCGTGACCGCGACGACAAGAGCGCTTGCTTTCGGAAGATGCTGCATTTTATCCCCATTAATGTCGCGACGCGTATTCTGTCTGTGACTAGCAGCCATGGGTAGCTGAAGGCTTAACGCTAATCGTCGCACGTCTAAGTTTCGCGTGCCCTGAATCGCCCAGAATTATTCAGACGTCTTGATTATCATCCGGAATCTCATTTTCATCCGGCGGGAAGAGCAGCATCTCCTGCTCATATTCAAGCTTCGCGATCTGATCGAACAGCATCTGCTCGTAATTTGAAAGGACGCTCCCAAGGTGCGCCAGCGAGTTGATCGGCAATTCGATCCCATCATCCGCCGTCACCATGATCCTTCCCGCGTAGACGACGTCAATATAGGTTTGGACTGTCTGCAGTTCACTTTTTGCGAACTCGATATTGGACCCAATCGATGTGATGCGCCGCTCCTGGGCGGTGACGCCGAAGGGCGTGCCTTCTGGTTTCTGCCGTTCGCCTTCAAATGCGATCACATTGTCCATCACCTGTTTCTCCCGTTGTTTAACACCGGCGTGGGCGTGGCGGGTCATTAAGCTGTTGAATCTACAAAGCCTCGACGTCAGCGGCATGCGGCCGAGTTGCAGTCCAATGATCAGCTCGCCTTTGCATGCACATTGACTCATACCCCGCTTTGGAACAAATAGGGAACGTACTCGCTTTTGAACGAGATGAAAACCCGATTTTGAAGAAGGCTCCGAATGGCGCAGTACGGCGCGAACCTGATTGTCACTGAGCTTCGAGATCGCATCCAGCATCTCGAAGGTACGGCCGCCCGGCCGAAAACCGTCCTGCCATTTGGCGTGCGGGAGATCGACGAGCGGCTTCCCGGCGGAGGCTTGGCATATGGCGCGATCCATGAATTTGCCGGTGGCGGTGCCGGAGCTATGGACGGAGCCGCCGCAGCCATGTTCGTAGGAGGGATCGCTGCCCGGACGAAGGGCATGGTCGTCTGGTGTCTGGCTCGTCCAGACCTGTTCGCTCCCGCATTGGCCCAGGTCGGCCTTCATCCGGATCGCGTCATCTATGTCGAATCGATCAAGGAAGAATACGTCCTCGAAGCCTTAGAGGAGGCCTTGCGGTTCGGGGGACTGGGCGCGGTCGTCGCCGAAACGGTGCGTTTGCCGATGGTGATTTCGCGCCGTCTGCAGCTGGCCGCCGAAGGCTCCGGCACCATCGGCCTGATAATCCGACGATGGCGACGCCAGACTGAGGCGGGGGATTTCGGGCATCCAACGGCAGCAGCAACGCGATGGCGAATATCGGTCCTGCCGTCCGAACCGCTTCCGGTGCCAGGTGTCGGCCGGGCGCGATGGTTGGCGGAGCTGATCAGGGTCAAGGCAGGTGAAAATGCGGATTTTGAAATAGGTGCATGCGATGCCCAGGGTCGTATCAGTCTTCTTTCCGACGCTGGCAACGGATCGGATCAGACGCGCCGATCCGTCCATATCGGTTGAGACGCCGCTTGTCGTTGTTGCACGGAGCGGTTCGAAACGCTGGTTGTCAGCCGTCGACGTGAATGCTGCCAGGGTCGGTCTGCACGTCGGCACGCCCGCTGCCAAAGCGCAGGCATTGGTACAGGGTCTCCAGATGGTTGATGCCGATCCCGGCGCTGATCGTGCGGCGCTCGAACGGCTGACGCTTTGGGCACTGTCGCAATATTCGCCGGTCGTGGCAGCTGATCCACCGGATGGCATCGTGATGGACACCGAAGGAGCCGATCATCTTCAGGGTGGCGAAGAGCTGATGCTGTCGGGTCTCGTGAACCGGTTTCGTGCACGGGGTCTGCAAGCTCGTGCCGTCGTTGCCGACACTTGGGGAGCTGCATACGGGCTGGCACGCTCCATGATGACTGAAACGAGGATCATTCCGGCAGGGAAAACGGCAGAGGCGGTTGCGCAACTTCCTCTTACGTCGCTGCGGCTCAGTGCCGAGACGGTGATCAGCCTGCGCACGCTTGGCTTCCAAACCGTCGGCGAGCTGGCCGCGACACCGCGTGCGCCATTGGCCCTTCGCTTTGGTCCTGAGATCGGTCGTCGTCTCGACCAGATGTTCGGCAGGGTTCCTGAGCCGATTGATCCGATCCGTTGTCCCGAGATCATCGAAGTCCATCGCGCCTTTGCTGAGCCCATTGGAGCTGCAGAGACCATCGGAAAATATATCTCCAGGCTCGTAACGAAGCTCTGTCTGGAACTCCAGGCAAAGGGGTTGGGTGTCCGGCGCACCGACCTGATCATTCACCGTGTCGACAACACGATCCAGGCACTCAGGGCGGGGACGGCAAAACCGGTGCGCGACGCTACCTGGTTGACGAAGCTGCTGCGTGATCGCATCGAACGCATCGATCCCGGTTTCGGCATCGAGAAACTCAGCCTCGCCGCCACCATGGTCGAGCCACTGGATGACAACCAAATCGCATCCAGCTTGGTCGAGGACGCCACTGTCGACGTTGGCGCGTTCGTCGATGTTTTGGGCAACCGGGGAACCTATCGCATCTATCGCTTTGCGCCTGTCGCCAGCGATGTTCCGGAACGATCAGTCCAACGCATATCAGCGGTTGCCGCCAAGGTTGGACAAACCTGGCCGATGGTCTGGCCTCGCCCGGTCAGATTGATGGATCGGCCCGAACTGATCGAGGTCATGGCTCTGCTGCCTGACCATCCACCCGTCTGGTTTAACTGGCGCGGCAAACGGCGGTGTGTGAAGCGGGCAGACGGACCCGAGCGCATCTTCGGCGAATGGTGGCAACGCACATCGGAATGGGCTGCCGTTCGCGACTATTTCACCGTCGAGGACGATACCGGCGAGCGCTACTGGATTTATCGATCTGGCGACGGCGTTGATCTCGATACCGGCTCGCATCGCTGGTTCCTTCACGGGGTATTCGGATGAGATACGCCGAGCTTCAGGTCACCACTCATTTCAGCTTCCTCCGTGGAGCCTCATCGGCTGATGAGCTGTTTGCGACGGCAAAGGCACTGGGTATCGAGGCGCTCGGCATCGTCGACCGCAATTCGCTCGCCGGTATCGTGCGGGCGCTGGAGGCATCTCGTGCGACCGGACTGCGGCTAGTTGTCGGCTGTCGGCTTGATCTGCAGGATGGCATGTCGATCCTGGCCTATCCGACGGATCGAGCGGCCTATTCGCGGCTGACGCGGTTGCTGACGCTCGGGAAGGGGCGGGGCGGTAAAGCCAACTGCATCCTGAGCCTCGATGACGTCGCCTTCTATGCGGAAGGTCTGATCGGCATCCTGGTGCCGGACCTTCCGGACGAGACCTGTGCGATCCAGCTTCGGAAGATGGCTGAGGTTTTCGGTGACCGTGCCTATGTTTCGCTATGCCTGCGTCGAAGACCGAACGACCAGATGCGGCTGCACGAAATTTCCAACATGGCAGTCCGGCACCGGGTCAAGACCGTCGTCACCAACGACGTCCTGTTCCACGAGCCCGGTCGCCGCCAGCTGCAGGACGTCGTCACCTGCATCCGTACGGGGACCACAATCGACGACGTCGGATTCGAGCGGGAGCGGCACGCCGACAGATTTTTGAAACCACCGGAAGAGATGGAGCGTCTATTCGGCCGATATCCGGAGGCGCTCGCGCGTACGACGGAGATCGTCGAGCGCTGTCGCTTCAGCATGGAAGAGTTGACCTATCAATATCCGGAGGAGGCTATTGTCCCGGGCATGACCGCCCAACAATCGCTGGAGCACTATGTCTGGGAATGCGTGCCCAACCGCTATCCAGAGGGGCTGCCTTCCCACGTGGAAAAAATCATCCGCCATGAACTGGCGCTGATCGAGACCATGCGCTACGCCCCCTATTTTTTGACCGTTTTTTCCATCGTCCGTTTTGCCCGGTCCCAGGGCATTCTCTGTCAAGGACGTGGTTCTGCGGCGAACTCGGCCGTCTGTTTTGTGCTCGGCGTCACCTCCATCGATCCGGATACCAACGACCTGCTGTTTGAGCGCTTTGTCAGCCAAGAGCGCGATGAACCGCCCGATATCGATGTCGACTTCGAGCACGAGCGCCGAGAAGAGGTCATCCAGTGGATTTACAAAACCTACGGCCATCACAAGGCGGCGCTCTGCGCGACGGTGACGCGCTACCGGACAAAGGGCGCGATCCGGGATGTCGGCAAGGCGCTCGGCCTGCCGGAGGATCTGATCAAAGCGTTGTCGTCGGGCGTTTGGGCGTGGTCAGAAGCCGTTGGCGAAAAGCAGGTCAGGGACCTCAACCTCAATCCTGACGACCGGCGGCTAGCGCTGACGCTCCAGCTTGCCCAGCAGCTCATGGGAGCCCCACGTCACCTTGGGCAGCATCCCGGCGGCTTCGTTCTCACGCATGATCGTCTTGACGACCTGGTGCCCATCGAACCCGCATCGATGGTCAACCGTCAGGTCATCGAATGGGACAAGGACGATGTCGAAGCGCTCAAATTCATGAAAGTCGATGTGTTGGCACTCGGGATGCTGACCTGCATGGCCAAGAGCTTCGCCTTCCTCGACCAGGAAAAGGGTATCGATCTCGATCTCGCGACGATCCCACAGGAGGACCCGGCAACCTACGCAATGATCCGCAAGGCGGACACGCTCGGTACATTTCAGATCGAGAGCCGGGCTCAGATGTCGATGTTGCCGCGCATGAAGCCAAGGACCTTCTATGATTTGGTCATTCAGGTTGCGATTGTCCGTCCGGGTCCGATCCAGGGTGACATGGTGCATCCTTATCTGCGCCGCAGAGAGGGCAGGGAGAAGCCCGAATATCCTACGCCAGAATTGGAAGCAGTCCTCAGCAAGACTCTTGGCGTGCCACTGTTTCAGGAGTCGGCGATGAAGGTCGCGATGGTCTGTGCCGGTTTTACGGGCGGCGAGGCCGATCAATTGCGCAAAAGCATGGCGACCTTCAAGTTTACCGGTGGCGTCTCGCGCTTCAAGGACAAGCTCGTCTCCGGCATGATACGCAACGGCTACACACCAGACTTTGCCGAAAAGACGTTCAGCCAGCTCGAAGGTTTCGGCAGCTATGGCTTTCCCGAAAGCCATGCTGCGTCGTTCGCCCTGATCGCGTATGCGTCGAACTACATCAAATGCCATTTCCCGGACGTCTTCTGCGCGGCGCTCCTAAACTCGCAACCGATGGGTTTCTACGCACCGGCACAGATCGTGCGGGATGCCCGGGAGCACGGCGTCGAAGTTCGACCGGTTTGCATCAACCAATCACGATGGGATTGCACGCTCGAAGCTATCGATGGCTCGGACCGTCATGCCGTCCGCCTTGGCATGCGGATGGTGCGAGGCCTGGCAACGGCGGATGCGGCTCGGATCGTCGCCGCCCGTGCTGATCAGCCGTTCGACAGTGTCGACGACATGTGGCGACGGTCTGGTGTGCCCGCAGCTTCATTGGTGGAGCTAGCGGAAGCGGATGCCTTTCTTCCGTCCCTTGGGCTGGAACGGCGTGATGCGCTGTGGGCGATCAAGGCACTCCGAGACGAGCCGCTACCGCTCTTTGCTGCTGCCGCCGAGCGCGAGTCAAGGACGATTACTGAGCAGCAAGAGCCAACGGTCGAACTCCGCCAGATGACGCAGGGACACAACGTCGTCCTCGATTACGGGCATACCGGCCTGACCCTGCGGGCGCATCCTGTCAGTTTCCTTCGCAAGGAATTGGCGGAGCGTCGTGTCGTCACCTGTGCGGAAGCAATGTCTGTTCGCGATGGCCGGTGGCTTATGGCGGCCGGACTAGTGCTGGTTCGCCAGCGGCCCGGCTCCGCAAAAGGCGTGATCTTCATGACGATTGAAGACGAGACCGGTGTCGCGAATGTCGTCATCTGGCCGAAGCTGTTCGAGCGGTCGAGACGCGTCGCGCTCGGGGCCTCGATGATAGCGATCAATGGGCGCATCCAGAGGGAAGGTGATGTCGTCCATTTGGTTGCCCAGCAGCTGTTTGACCTGTCGGGAAGCCTAACCGGGCTTGCGGATCGCGATCTGGATTTCCGGTTGCCGACCGGGAGGGGTGACGAATTCGGCCATGGAACGCCTGGCAGGCCGGATTCCCGGGAGCCATCGGACCAAGGAATGAAGTCACGAGACTCTTTCATTCCCGACCTTCATATCGATCAGCTGAAGGTGAAGAGCCGGAATTTTCATTAGAAGGAAGGTTGACACTGCGGGCTGCCGCGCGGCTGAGAACGATTTTTGAATGGCAGCTTCGCGTCTCGCCATCAGCGGTCGTTACTCGTCAAGCATCAGCGCCATGTTCACAGTATCAATGAAACGACCATCGATGAGGACACTGCGTCGTTGAACGCCCTCCCTGACGAAGCCAATTTTCTCGTAAAGGCCGATTGCCGGTAGGTTATCTGCATGAACCGACAACTCGATGCGAATAAACGCTGCTTTCCTCGCTTGATCTAGCGCGGCTGCAATCAAGCGATTCCCGATACCACGGCCTCTGTAGGCAGGAATGATCCCCATAGCCAAAGTTCCGCGATGGGCGTGCGCGGGGAAGAAGTGACGCGAGATATCGCACCAGCCAACTACGAGATTTCCCGCCGTGGCGACGACATGAGGATTGCCTTGTTGGATCATTTTGAGGACGAACTCACGGGTTTCCGGGAGCGGAAACGCCTCCAGCATTGTCAGGTACCTTCTCTCTTTTGCGACCGCGTCTAGCGCCTTATGGAAGCCCTGAATGTGATGAGCAGTCGTCGCCACGATCTCGACTTGACCCGATATGTCTTGATTCGCAGTTTCCACCTCGCTCCCCTCTGTTGGTCCGACACAGTTCGTTGTGAAGCTAGGTACGTAGAGTGACACTGGCAATGACCGCAAGGGCGGGTGGCCGAAATCGCCTTCGTCCGCTTCGCAGACGACCCCGCCGTTATGAAAATGGCTGTTGGGCCGGTAGTGACAATTAAGCCCATTGCCGAGATAATATTGAAACTCGGAGGCAACTCTCATGCGGAAGGTCGCCTTTATCACGGCTTTGCTGACAATCCTGCCGCTAACGGCTTCCGCCGCTGATCTCCTACCTGGCGCTGTTCAGTCCAGGCGAGTTCACCCAAGAGACTATTGGTCCCCTTTCAACGTCCATACCAACCAGTTTGATGATGTCGGCAAGGTCATTCCTCCGTATGGCAAGGCGAGGACATCAACAGTCTATTTCATGTCACACAGCGAAATGCATCCCTCTCCACCGGATAACGGATGCCCCGTGCTTGCTGCATGGCAAATCGAGATTGTGGAGTTTGACCCGAAGACGGGCATACCTCCGTTTCGCGATGTGCAGACAAAGCTGGTAGATGGTGGGTCTTCTAACGACCCTGCTCCGGGTTTCGATATGACGACGGGATTTCTCTACCTGAAACAGCGCACCGCATATAAGTGGCAATCCCGAGTGCTCGCCACCTATCAGTGGTCAGTGTTCGACGGTCACAGCATCCATTGCGAGATAAACTTTGACGCTCGCTACTGGAGTCCATGGACCTTCGGAGGCGCTTTTTACACCCCTTGAAGGAGGGGGCCCCGCGTCACGACCATGGCGGCTGGCGCGTCCGAGTTTTTCAACGGTATCCGCCTAGAGAAGAAATCTGCGCCAGGCCGGATGAGTGACCGCTTTGGCGCGGCCGGAAGAGGAGGAGGTGGCGGCTATGGGCGTTTCACCATGCTCGCACCAGGTTCGATCAGCAGTGCATAATTGAGACACTTTACGAGGTGGTGGAGACGGTGCACTTCGCGGAAAAGCGCGAGCAGGCGGTGCATGTAATCGAGAAGCTGAATTTCTCGCTTCTTCTCCCGCTCCATACCCTCCAGTTTCGGGTAATAGGTGATGACCTGTGTTACATCGTCGTAGTCAATTTTGTTGTGCGCGATGGCATTCCTCAGCTCGTTGTCATGAGCAAGCGGGTCGATGGTATGCCATCTGCTGTCTAGGTCTTGCAGCTTATTTCCCAAGGCTACGTCGGCATATTCGTCTAATGATGCAGGTGACAGCTGCTTTCCGATTTTGCTGGTCCTCACCGCGAAGGTGTTGTGGTCTCCACGTTCGATGAGGTTGCCCACACCAGCCACCAGCACCAGTTGGCGGTTCAAGACTTCCGCCATGTCCTTGTAGACCTCGCGGTACTCGGTGAAATCCTGAGAGCTGACGCGCATTGCCGTTTTTCCAGCAGCGTACGTGCTGTCGACATCCAGGAAGAGGGCGGGCCGCAGCGGCAATTCTGCGTCGAAGATCGGCTTATAAACCTTCAAGCAATCACGCTGGAGGCTCGTCAGGAAATCCGTATCGAAAAGCTCCTGCAGGAATGCGGCCATTGCGGCTTTCTTGTTCTGCATGAGATCGACAGCGGTTCCGGTAAATTTTCTGACAAGTGCCTGGCTGTCGTCAGGCAAGGTGAAAGGTAAAACGTAACCGCTAACGACAGTGTAGAGGGCCGCATTAATGTCCTCCATCTTTTGCGATCTCACGTGAACCTTGAAACGCTTTTTCGCGTAATCACTGAATGGTCCGTAAAAGCCCCTCGTATACTTGGAAATTAGCTCGACGACCTGTGGATACTTCTTATACTGGTCATTGATTAAGCCCAGCCTCTCACGGTGGAAGGCGGCCATTCGACTGCTCGAACGGCCAACAGCCTGCATGTAGGGTGTGTTCCCCGGAATGTAGGTTCCAAAGACAACTGGAAAGTCCAGATGTAGGTCCACGAAGTCCAGCTTCGCATCGAACATTCCTTCTAAGGCCACTTCAGATGCATTTGTAATCGTCCAGTTAACTCCTTGATTCAAATGTACATCTCGCAGATTCTTGGCTGCTCGGATTGCTGCGATAGCTCGATTGTCGAGAGTGTCTGCGCTTTTAGCAGTTACACAAATTCCGATAAGCGTCCCGCATTTCTTGCAAGAAAACTTTAAGGGCTGCACGTCGCGATTACTCAGACCGACGCGACAGTTCGTCTGATTTGAGCATTCATTACACTTCAAAGACATGTTGATATTCAAGATAGACCCCGCAACCCGCAATAGTCAGCCAAATACACTTCCACTATCTTCATCGTCAATCAGCAGAAGTAGTCTCTCATCGCCGTCGAATGTCGCGGCCGAAATGCGCTTCTGCGCACAAAGCGGTCGGTCCCACCATGATCGCCACATGGCAGCGTCGGGCGGAATGCTGCCATTGCGGTCTGGGCTGGTTGAGCGAGGATCATGTTTTTCGGAGGCTCCGCTGCTCATCATGACTGTGGACACCGTTTGCGTGCAATTTAACCGATGTTCTTCACGATTCCTCTCCAGGTTGATGCGATAGGGTGCTCATATCAGCGAGCACCATGACCTCATGCAGAACCTTGGGCACTTTCTCAGTTTTGTAGGTCCGGCCTACGCCATTGGCTTCCTATTCCTTTGTTTCTGGTGGCGTTGGTGGCTGCTCCTTCTCGCTGGGATCGTTGCGGCAGTTTTGGCCAAAATCGAATACGCAAGTGTCACTGCCTCCGACGGACCTGGCGTGGCGTTGGGGATTCTCCTCGTCGTCTTCGTGATGATTGGGGCCGCCAGCGGGTTTGTAGCGAGCGGAATTGTGCTGATCGGCCGCACGACCCAATCGCAGGCGCTGCGGGCCATGTACGTGCTTCCTACCGTCTTCATCTTAGGCTTCGGCAGCTATTTCGCGGTCACCTGGTCCCAGCAGAAAATCAGAGAAGCTCACTATGCGCCACCTGCTGCCGCATGCTTGGACGATCTGCATCCGGCGCGGATCGCCGATGTCGACGTCGCGATTCCGGTCGCGCCCGGTATTTTCCTCTACGGCGATGGAATGAACGACGACCATTACATTCTTTGGAGCAATCCAGATGCACGCTCCTTCTGCAGGGAGGCGGATGGAGGCGGCGCGACTTTGAAATCAGTGGTCTTCATGTTGGATGGCTACCCGTCGCGAAGAGAGATGGAGACCAAACGACCGTTCTGCTCGCGCCCACATCCTGAATATCCATGGGCCGAAATGGCCTGCCACCTGATCTCGACAGAGGTTATTCCTGATAAGCCGGTGAAGATGACGGTTTCCGTTAAGGCCCGGGGCTTTGATCCGTCGGCCCGCGAACGCGAGGCCATGTTGAAAAACCAGGCCATCGTAAGGCCCGATGGCCTCAGAACCTATGGCTCCCAAAATGACTTCTACCTGATGCGGCCGGACGGATATTTCGCCCGATGCCGGGATTTTCATTCTAAGAGCCAACCCTGGCTCTATTGCATCGCCACCGAGCAGTTATCAGACCAGCTCGCCATCTCGTACGATTTCAGGAGCACGACGGATTTTTTCATGACGCAGTCGGCTACCATCTCAGCCCATGCCAGAGCGATCTTCAATTCTCTAAAACCATGAATTGCTGGTTGACCTTCGACAGGGATGTCATTCCTCAGCACGAGGTCATCATCTACGGGCTTCGCACGCTGCTATCTGGTGGGCGAGCGTCAAGCTGAGCAGGGAAAGTGACGCCCTCGGAGGCGCGTTTGGCTTCGCGAGAATTTGACGTCCTCTTCTAAATGCATAGGCTGTCCGCAACGCGAAATGGGAGGTCGTTGCGAGCATGTGCAATCTCTATCGCATGGAGGACAAGGACTGGGTCGCCAAATGGGCTCAGGACGCTGAGAGCCTGATCAACCTGATGCCCGCCTATCAGATGAACCCGGATCAGATGGGGCCAATCGTTCGCAACACAGCCGATGGCCGCAAGCAGCTTGCGCATGCGCGGTGGGGATTGCCGTCGCCGTTTTTCGCGATCAAGCAAGCGGCTGAAGCCCGAGCCGAGAAACTGCGGCAGAAGGGCAAGCCGGTTGACATGGATATGCTCATCCGGATGGAGCCAGACAAAGGCGTCACCAACATCCGAAATCTCAACCTCCCACATTGGAAGAAATGGTTCGGCGTCGAGAATAGATGCATCGTGCCGGTGACCAGCTTTGCCGAGCCGGACCCTGCCAGCAAGGAAGAGGGTGGCAACACGCCAAACGCCTGGTTCGCTCGCGATGAGAGCAAGCCGCTGATGTTTTTTGCAGGCGTCCACGTTCCCCAGTGGACGAGCGTCAGGAAGGTCAAGGACGGCCTGACGACCGACGACCTCCATGCCTTCTTGACGACCGATCCCAACGACGTCGTCAAGCCAATCCATCTAAAGGCGATGCCGGTTTTGCTCCTGACGAAAGAAGAAACGGATGTCTGGATGCGGGCACCATGGGAGGAAGCGAAGACCCTAGCCCGGCCACTTCCAAACGATATGATCATGGTGTCGTCACGGGAATCGTACGGTTCGACCATCGTCACCAGCTCCGGGGAGCCGGTGTCGCAGGCAACGTTGCTCTAAACCACGTGACGAGATTTCCTTGCTGCATCGAAGTCGCGGGCGGATCGATTGAAAGCTGTTTTGTCGCCATACTAGCCATCAGCTCGAATGCCGACTGGTCACTCTGACATAATATCCGTCGGGATCGGAAAGGCGAAAGTCTCGCAGCCCCCAAGGCTGCAGAGCAAGATCGGAAACTGGCCAGCCGCTCGCTTTCGCTATGCGATAGGCATCCTCAACGTCATCGACGCTCAAGACGATCTCGACCCCGATCCCAGCTCTCTCGCCGGTTTCAACCCGAAGCGGATGATCGCTCGAAAGGACGCTTCGCGAATTGATCGCGATTACCGCGTCACCGTTCGTCAGCATGGTGTATTCGGCGCTTGCCGAGCCCTGCACTTCGAAGCCCAGAACCCGTCGATAGAAATCGAGCGATGTCTCAGGCGCTTTGACGAACAGCTCCAATCTCAGTTGCAATCGGTGCCTCCTCTTTCGAGCGCGATGCAATTAGGCGCTATCGGAAGCTCCACCAGCGGCACTTTAAAATGGCCAACAGGTTGTGGTGAAAACCTTATTGGCGACACCGATTTAAGCAACGCAATTAGGTCCGTCAGGGTAGTTTCCCCCTCTGATTTTGGGCGCTTCGTTAACGTAGCATGCACGAAAAATAACGCCATAGGTTGTTGCTTCATGATGAAGCCGAATTTTCAGTGGCGGCCATCATGACATCGATCATCACTAATAGCGGAGCCATGGTTGCCTTGCGGACCCTGCAGGCGGTCGGTGGCGACTTGACGAAAACGCAGCAGCAGGTCTCCTCCGGCCTACGCGTGGCAAAAGCCTCGGACAATGCCGCTTATTGGTCGATTGCCACGACAATGCGATCCGACAAGGGCGCGATGCAATCCGTTTCAGACAGTATCGGCTTTGCGAAGGCGGTGCTCGACACCACCTATAACGGAATGGACAGTATCCGAGCGGAACTTACCACCATCCGCAACCTGGTGATCACCGCGCAAAGCCTGCCACCACCAGCGACCGACGGCTATTCAAACTGGATAGATTATCAGCCGGACAGCACCTACGATCAGTCCCAGGTCGCCAAGGTCGATGCCGAAATTTACCAGCACTGGCAGCAGATCAGCTCAATCGTCGACTCGTCAAGCTTTGGTGGCGTCAACCTTCTCAAGAATGACGCAAGCAAGCCCGATCTGCCCGGCTCGAAAACTGAATTCCCCACCGGCTATGCGAACGGACAGGTTCTGACGATCTCAATCGACACCAAGGCGACGACGATGATCAACTACGGCCGAACCGTCGACAACCTTTGGAACCAGCCGGGCTCCGAAAATATGGGCTATCTCGACGGCATAATCTGGAATGCCAACGCCATTTACCCGATCACCTATGTCGACAGCAGCGGCGAAGTTCAGAAAAACGAAAACACCTACACGCTGCGCAACTCGGAAGTCCGAATTGCGCACGACGGGCTCGACCGAAACGAATATTACAACGGAATGCTCAACCAACTGGATGAACGAATCCAGGCTGTGACAAGCGGCATGTCCGTCGTCGGCTCCGCCCAGAAACGTGTCGACCTGCAGGATAAATTCAATCGCTCAATGATGGACAATGTCGACAAAGGCGTTGGCCGATTGGTGGACGCCGACATGGAGGAGGCCTCGGCAAAGCTTGCCGCCACACAGACACAGCAACAATTGGCGATCCAATCCCTCAATATCGCAAACCAGGCACCGCAGACGATTTTGACACTGTTCCAGTGATCAATCGCCAGCGGCACCCCGGATAAGGCACCGTCGTATTGTTCGCGGATGGACGTCGAACCGCTTGGCCAGGTCTTTTGGTAGTTCCGATCCGGAGGCGACCAGTTTGATAATCTCTGCCTGCTGCTCGGCACTCAGCGATGGACGTCTGCCGAGCAATTGTCCTTTCTCGCGGGCGGCAGCGAGACCAGCGCGGGTCCGTTCCTGGATTACCTCTTTTTCGAATTCGGCGAATGCGCCGAGCATGTGCATCATCAAACGGCCACTCGCGGATGACGTGTCAAAGGATTCCGTCAATGACAAAAATTGGACGCCTCGGCTTTGAAGTCGACTGATCAGATTCACGAAATGCATCACAGACCTGCCGATCCGGTCCATTTTCCAAACGACCAATGTGTCACCACGTTTAAGTGTTCGCAGGGCGACAGATAAACGAGGTCGCTTCCTTTGAGCGCCGGAAATTCGGTCGTGGAAAATAAGTTCGCAGCCGGAGGCTTTTAACGCGCTGATCTGAAGATCAAGGTGTTGATCGAGCGTCGAGACCCGCGCGTATCCAATTCTCATACGAATTCCTTGCCACTTGCTGCCGTTGACAAAAACCACCGTTTCCGCCGCTCGGGTTTGGGCTGATCAGGAATTGAGCGTGGCAAGGAAATTTGCATCCGACAAAGGTGATGCCTTGCGGATGACAAAAACGGTCGTTTTCGCCGTTCATCGACGAGAGCCGTCAGGCGGTCGAGCGGATTTCTCGCCAATGAAGCCGAGGAAAGGCTTTGCATATGCATCCAGAGAAATGTTGGATGCTTGGATTTCCAACGACGCCGACGCCTTGCCGGAGCGGGTTTATCGCTCGGCGCTAAAGCTCTTTACGGCCAGCATGGTTCTCGCCGTTTTTGAAAAAGAAAACTGTCTTATCGTGAGAGGGTACGACTCACTCGCTGAACATGCGCCCATCGCGAATGACACCGCACGGGAACAGCTCGCCCTCCGATACCACGAAACGCAAAGGCAGAAACGGCCAGTCTCAGCCAAGGAAATGATCGAAAAAGGAGGCCACCTTATCGCTTTAGAGTCGCTGCTGCTTCCCCAAAAAGGCGGCGGATGGTGCATCGCCGTCATCGATTTTCAGCTATCGCTTGCTGTCCCTCGATCCAGCGCCGACATTGACGATATAGATCGTGCGATCCTTCAGTTGCTCTACGAAGGCTATTCCGGAAAAGAGATTGGCCAGCGCCTTGAAATGTCTCATCGCACCATCGAGCACCGCGTGGAGCGATTGAAACAGGGTTTTGGTGCACGCTCGATATCGCAGCTCGTTGCAATTTCCATTGCTGCACGCATCGGGGGGAAAAGCATGAAAACCTGGCCGTTGGCAAATTGTGCCCAGGAAGCGCGTGCCAAGATCGACACCTAATCTGCGGAGTGTATCGGGAAACGCGTTTCCCTAAATTCTCATCCACACCTTCCGAAGGCGGGTTCCAAGGCATTCGGCAAGCTGCTGATCCTGGTCGTTTGTCGTGTCCGCAATATTAGGATTGGCAGCCTCCAACGCAAAGCGGCCGAACGCAGCGGGCCAGATGTAGCGTAGATCGTTCAATGAAACGTCGGTGCCGCAGCAAGGGGTCTTAATGTTGAGATTTTCAAAGCGACTGGCAGAAGCTGCATCCATGGCGCTTTCCCACCACTGTTCAGCATCCGCGCCGCAAGCGCTGCACTCGACGCCCGACCAGTTCTGAACCGGGTGGTAGAACGTGACGTCGTCTTCGAAACTTGCTTCCACGCCATCTGCCTTTGGCGCTATCAATTTTAGCAACGTCACGGCCCTGTCTGCGTCGTTACGAGAGGGCTGCCAGTGCGGATCGTCTGAAATGAACAGCAGGAAATTGTCGGACAATGTTGTTCCTCTTGTTGAAAATCCACGGCAGCGGCGCGTCACTGGTGACCGAAGAGGCCGCTAAATCCGCCAAATATCCAAACTATAAGTAATATGTTGGCGATCAACGCGACTAAAAGAATCCGGTTGAGAATGGCCTGTCGCCTTGCAGTCTTCTTGGATATGACCTGATAGGCCTTCCTGTGCGCTTCTTCGGCATCACGAATGTAGTTTCTGGGCCCCAAGCTTTTCCCAGGGCCGACAGCATTCACGAGGCCACACGCTATTATGATGACGAAAAGAAGCAGATACGGGAACATCGTAGCGTCCAGCGTTATCTTTGATGCTCAAATGTATTTGGCTCAGCCAGGGCATAAAACCCCTATCCAATATCTCGTCACCAATCGTCAACAGAATGGTCAGTAGTCAAAGGTCGATCTGAATACACTGCTCGGCACTGAGCAGCATACAGCTAAGTGGGCCTATTGCGCGAAGTTGAAACTAAGAGCCATGCTCAAAGCGTGATTGAGAGCCACGGCCATCTAGTCTTGTAGTCCTGACATTTCCTGAGAAATGGGTCCATTTGAGGGTTCTTTGGATTGATGCGTAGAGTGCCGTTCAGCATGTCGGCGAACCCGTCCGGAGCGTAGACCTCGCCACTTCCGATGCCGATCCCGAACCGTGTACAGGCGATTAGGTAGCGATCAATGCCTTCTTCAACTCGCGTCAGTGGTGGACAAGGGGAACCGAATTTCTGTGGGTACCAGAGGTGAACACGGGCCTGGTTTCTGATCTCAACTTTATCCGCGAGATAGCCAAGCATTTCTCGGGCTTTTTGAATTACAGCGTCTTCTGCCTCCCACGACAGGTCGCTGGCGTCGAAATAGAAAACGTCATAGTCTTTGATAGCCCAATCCGGTTGGTTCCCACTTTTGAGATTCCATACGGTTTGAAATAAACAGCCTGCTGTCAGAGTGCCCTGCGGAAGTCGGAGATCGGGAAGAACTTCAAGCAGCCAACGGTTTGTATCATTTCTCTTAATCAGTTCGACAAAGTGTTGTTCAGAAAATGCCATGAATCCACCGCCGCGAGTAGCTTGCCATCAAGTAGTAACCATCCCGAGCGGCATCTGAGGCCTACAATAAGCATTGCGCACAGCTTTTTTACGTGTTGGATGCTTTCTATTGCGTCAGATTACTGCACTTCGACGCTTGCCGCCCTTCGTGAGTTTTCTTCATCCTGATGGGCGTCCCCCCACTTCAGCTCTTTAAATCTTGATCCGAACTTCAGAGGGTGGCGATACCTTCAATGCATGTCGTTACTTCACCGCCAATCCAGATTTCCTTGCCCAGCTGGTGAACATGGACACGACCCGCTCGTCCGAGAACGGTACCTTGGCTTGCTATATACGAAGGTGGAGCGATTCCGCTTCCGATCAGCCATTGGGCGAGACCAGCATTCAGGCTCCCGGTGACGGGGTCTTCAAACCCGGCGGCCGTGAAGGCGCGAACCTCGAAATCGGCGTCACGCTGGTCCTCTCCAGTATTCCACGGCGCTACAACCCCGACCCGCAATCCGGATATGGTTGCAAAATCCGGTCGCAGCGCTAGAACTTCCTCTCGCGAACGCAGCAGCACCGCCAGCCATCCCGGGCCATTATCCACCCAGTTTGCGTCGACAACGGCACCCTTCGCTAAATGCAGTCCCCTGATAACCCGGGTCAGGATCTCGGGTTCAACAGGTCCACGACGACGTAAGGCCGGAGCGGCGAAGGAAAGACGATTGCCGTTGCGACGAATGCGGATCAGACCGGCTTCGCATTCCTGGATGATTTCGTCCTCGTTCGATCTGCCACCGGACGCCAACCACACGTGGCAGCTCCCCAAAGTAGGATGACCGGCGAATGGAAGCTCACCTATCGGTGTAAAAATACGGATGCGATAGTCCGCCTTCGCCGTCGTCGGCCGGAGAAGAAACGTCGTCTCGCTGAGGTTCGTCCAATTGGCGAAGGAAGCCATCTGACTGTCTGTCAGTGCATCTGCGCCAACAACGACGGCGAGCGGATTGCCGCGCAAGGGCTGAGATGAGAAGACATCTACTTGCTGGAATGAAAATTTAGTGGGGCTTTTCGTCAAAACATATTCTTTCTGTGTCAGATCGTATTCCAGAGATCAGGCGGCTGCAGTCGGCAACTCTGTCGACGCGCTTTGGAAGGAACGGGTATGCGGGAGTGGCCAGGTTCGCTTCGACTGTGAAGCACCCGAGCTGATTCGAACGAGGGCGACAATGGCGTTCGTCACCGAAATGGATGTGAATTCCGTCCCTCAGCAATCAGGCAAATCGCACCGTCAATATCCTCTGGTCAATATCCTGCGCCAGAGCTAGGAACTCATCTTCTTAGCGCACGCTGTTGATGCCAGCTCTCGAACTCGGAAAAAGTTCGAACGTCATGGTCTATAACGGCCTCGTACACCAGGGTGCTCGAAATCCTATCTCTCACCTTCGAGCGCTCAACCAGGGCTCTCTTGATCCGTAGGATTGTTTCGCGGTCCTCATCCTTTATGCGCGGCAACAGAGTCTTCAGATGTGCGAGATCAGGTTGCCTGTCTGGCTGGTCTACCAACCAGATATCGATGGTCCACATCGATTGATTCCGTGCTCGAACCGATAGCCAAAGATAAAGCCCGTCAGGATATTTGTCAGGTTCGGTGTTCCATTCGCCGGTGTCATTTCGAAATCGAACAGCAACGACGCTCTCGGTCATCTGCATGAGACGAGCGCCGATACCCGCGAAGGCTTCGAGTGTGTCAGCATCCAGTTTGGGACAAGACACCGTTATGTCGATGTCTCGTTGAACCATAAGCCCCATGGCGGAACTGCCCACACGCGCAGGGTTCCCGATAGCCTTAAGGAATTCGTTAAGGCTTAGCTGCTGCACGACCTCATCGGCTTCGGCTTGTAGCTGTCGTTGGGCTTCTAAAAGGTCCGACATGCTCTTTTCTCCGTTCGCATTACAGCTCGCCTGCAGCCTTTCTGGTGCCACAGGCGGACGATCTACCTGCTGTCGGAAATGACCAGAAAATAACCGGAGCGGCAAGCAGGCGAGGCTGGCTATGGCAGAATCAATCGGCAAGAGACATTCTCGACCTCAATTGGTCAGCGGCAGGTCTGTCATGGAAGATAATCAGTTTCAGCAACTGCAAGCCGTCATTAACGAAAGTCAGCTGTTGTCACCGCTGCTGCAGCGCTGGCGCGAGATCGCGCTTCCGGACGCCTGGCTCGTGGCCGGTGCAATCGCTCAGACCGTCTGGAACCATGCCTTCGGCTTTGCGCTAGCTAACGGCATCAATGACATTGATATCGTCTATTTTGATGCGAGCGATCTTTCCGAGGACGCGGAAGCGAAGCATGCCGCTCGAATCCGAACTACCTTCTCCGATTTGCCCATCTGGATCGATGTGAAAAATGAGGCACGAGTTCACCTCTGGTACGAGGCGAAGTTCGGATACCCAATCGAGCCATACATATCGACTGCCGACGCCATCGCTACGTTCCCCACTACTGCGACGGCGGTTGGGGTCCATCCTCACGATGGCGGCCTGGAGTTATGCGCCCCTTTCGGCCTTTCCGACCTTCTCGGCGGCGTTGTCCGTGCGAACACAAGGCAGATCACACGGGAAGTTTATGAGCGGAAAGTCGAACGATGGATCACGGTCTGGCCAAATCTCACAGTCGTGAGCTGGGTGTAGGGGCATGCGGTGGAGTCAAAATTGAAGGAAAGGGCTGCCGATCTTTACAGGCAGCGCTCGGCGCTCCGAGTGAAAACGCGCGGCACCAAAATTGGAACGGACTGATAGATGACAGAGGCAAGCACCATGGCCCTTAACCCACGGCAACTGCATGCGAAGGCTTGGGCCGAAGAGTACGAACTCATCGACCGCCAGCTTTCTCCTCTTGGCTTGCGAGCAATGGATGAACTGCATTTGGGGCCAGCGGGAACAGTGATCGACGTCGGTTGCGGGACAGGGCAAACGCTCCTGCAGTTGGCAGAGCGTGTCGGTCAGCACGGACTGATCTACGGCATAGATATTTCGGAACCGCTTTTGCGGGTCGCCGGTCAGCGTACGAGCAAATTTGAAAACGTGCAGTTGATTGAAACTGACGCTGAGGTGCTGGATTTACCATCCGGCAGTGCGGATGCGGTTTTCTCACGATTTGGCGTGATGTCATTCGGTGATCCTGTAGCCGCATTCTCCAATTTCCATCGTTTGTTGAAGCCAAAGGGCAGGCTTGCATTTTGCTGTTGGCGGCCCTTTCGAGACAATGAACTGGATCGATTCCCATTACATTCGGCAGGGTTTCAATCGCCAGCCGACGAAACCCCCTTTAGCTTTTCGGACCCGGACTATGTCAGGACCGTTCTTGCGTCCGCCGGTTTCAAGGACATCGCAATCACGCTCACAACGAAGCGGTTACGAGCGGTGACGTTGATGCAATGACACGCGTGCTGCTTAGCGTCGGACCGCTTGGCAAAATCGCTCGCGAAAACCCTTCGATCAAGTCGGCGGTCGAACCTAGATTGCGGCAAGCACTTGCGGGCCGTGGCGACCCGTCCAGGGTGGAATTGGTCGCCTCGGTGTGGATCGTAACAGCGAGGACATGAAAAATGGTCGGCAAGGTGAGCGATGCCGCCGCATACCAAGTTTGGAGTTGGACGGGAAAGATTGATGATCAATGCTATCCTTGGGATTTGGGCCCTTAGCGGATAGAATATTCGTCCAAGGAGTTGTCGAGATCCTGAGGGGCTTACCGAAAAGTGGCCCCCTTGATGCTTTTAAAGCGGACCAGTTTGCCACATGAACGATCATCCCGCCGTCGATATTCATGCACTACGCCAAATCGGATGGGATAATTGGGATCCCATAGGGATTCGCCAAATCGATGATGTCGCCTGGCGAAGCACTGCCGCCGATGAATACGACACCTATCTCTTTCACGTTGCGAACATGATCCTGGGGGGAACAACAAGCGACGAGGCCGCTGCGTACCTCGACAGGATCGCTTCCGACAACATGGCGGTCGGACCTGTGAAAGAGGCGGGCCATCATGCCTCCTTGCGCACCGTTGAAGCGATCTCGGCTTACATGCTGGACAACGGATCAAATTCCTGACGAACAAGGAACGGCGCTATTCCTCCAGCGCCCCAATCATCTCCACCCGCGTCGCATGCCGCCCACCTTCGAACTGGGCGGTCAGAAACTCATCCACGATATCGAGCGCCAGCCCTTCGCCCACGACCCGCACGCCAATGGACAGCATGTTGGCATCGTTATGCTGGCGGATCATGCGGGCTGAGAATGTGTCGCCGCAGACGCCACAACGGATGCCCTTTATCTTGTTCGCCGCCATCATGATGCCTTGACCGGTGCCGCATAGGATGATGCCAAACCGGCAATCGCCGGAGGCGACGAGCTGAGCCGCTGCTTCGCCGTGCTTAGGGTAAGGTGTGCTCTCCGGCGTGGTCGGTCCGATATCGACAGCCACCCAGCCACGCGCTGCGATGTGACCGGCAATCGTCTGACGGAGCTGAATGGCGGCGTGGTCGCTGGAGAGGACGATGCGGTTGCTGGCTGTCATGGAGAAGTCGTCCTGTTTTTCAAGGCTATTTGTCGGTTTGACCGAACCGGGGCTGGGTTTGGGGCCAGTCCCGCCGGAAAAGGATTAGATGGCGAACACTGCAAATGCCACTTTTTAGAAGGCTGTCACTCATACTTCGCGAAAATGCTCAAGCATCCGATGCTGTTCGTTCGGTTGCCCAAATGGTCCGAGTCCATCCCACAGGTCGGGCGCATCTAGCTTGCCGAGCAGCATAAGACTGAGGTCGTGGGGGGACTGCTGGTCGAACCGAAACCAATCTTCCACGCGACCCGTTTCGCGAACAACGACGCGTCTTCTGCGAGTCGGATTCAAATCCCACGCCTTCACTTTATTCGGTCCAATCCGTTCGCCCCAGGGGGTGACGACCCCATCGGGCGGACAACGCGCAATTTCCACGAGAAACCCACCGCCGTTTCTGTCGAATTGAAAAGTGAGAAGATCAATGGACTGCACGCCAATTCTACGAAAATGAGGGAAACTACCTGTGAAGCCGGTGCGACGTATGCACGGCACCACAGAGGCCTGCAATTCGCGCACCATCTCCGTCCTCGATACACTCATTTAGCGATCCCTCTCATGCAGCAAACGACGTCAGCGTCAATTGGAAGGCATAAACGCTCTCCGCGCTACACAACACCAGTCTACCCGTGCATGAGAGCAGGGAAAACCGTTGCCATCACCGCGCGGCTGCCATCAAAACTGGCCATCTCTCCTTGCCGTCCGCCTCGGCATAAGTGGGGAGTTTTACTTCGGCACTTCCGTTGGGAAAATTCATTCGGCGGTGTTGCGGCTATGGTGGACAGGCCGGTCAAAGAATCTAATGCCGACGCAGATGACCGGGAACGGCCATGTTGGTCGCAATAATCCGGCGCACAAGGATATCTTTAATTTGGATATTCGCTGCAGGCCGTAAATGATAGAAAAAAGCCAAACTCCCTCTTCTCTAAGAGGCTGTCATCGAGGTGGGTAACATAGCGTCCGAAGACGCAGGAAATAACATGGGTATTGCCGTAAGTGGAGTTATTTTCGCTCCGATAACAAATTTTGACGTTTCGGTCTTGAACAGAGCTTTTGCACTCAATTTACAGAAGATCGAAGGCAAACTTCATCTGCTAAGAAATCCGACGTTTGACCCCAGGAATAGGGGAGATTTCATCGTACATTTCAGACGCAGTCATATTTGTATTATGAATACGGATGTTGCTGATGATCTTTTATTCAAAAACGATTTTACTTCCTACCATTTGCTTTCGTCCGCATTTCCGACCATCGAGAGGATGATCTTTTTCTGCCTTTATGATTCCGGCGGCTCCTATGGCTATTCCGCTTTCGCGCACGGGGAACTACTCCGACGCAAAGTATACACCGTACACGGGGGCACGTTGAAAATGGCACTCCGCTTCCCGTCGAAGAAAAATGGCAACCGGCCCTTTTAACAGACCAGGAAATTATAGATCACGGTGTCAATGACGGCGACGAACGGCGCTTCTTCCGCCACGTGACCAGCGGCATAGTCGCTGACGATACGATGGTGAATTGTTATCTCGTCGAGGAACTGCTTCAGGCCGAATACGGCTGGTCGCCCTTTGATGACGGTCATCCAACGGAATATGGATACTTCAGAACCGCCGAAACCGCGCCCTCGTTTGCTTCGTTTGAACAGGAAAAGGCGGGTGAGCATCAATCCATGCCCAGTTCAATCAAGAGCCTTTTGAAAAGATGGTTTCGGTAGAGAGGCGCTACGGGTAAGCCCGTTGTCAAAGTCCTTCTCTTCCCGACATGCTCCGCCCAACGATGGCCGATGCTGTTACTACAGCGGGCGTTCCGCATGGACCATGAGGAGGAACGCTCCCAAATCTCGCCATCGAGCGAACCGGGGTATCGCCTCACAGGCCTCCGGCGTGGGCTGTGGCTCACGGACTTCACTGATCCTAAACCCCGCATCGCAGACCCCATTTAAATAGTCACTGATGGTTCGAGGAAAGCGAGGGATTGCGAACGGGAGAACGTCTTCGTTGTTCAAGCCCGCGCCGAAGCGCCAGTTCTCGACGAAATTGGTCTGATCGAAATAGCGTGCCGCCACCAATCCAGTTGTCTTACCGCTCGCGTCCTTCTGCCATTGCAGCCCAGGCGTGATGAAGCATGGATGCAAGATGCTGAAGGCGACAAATCCGCCCGGGCGCAGCAGCCGGAACGCCTCTCGCATCGCAGCCGGGAAATCCGGTCCGTCCATGAGCGCCATTGTGGATAGCACGGCGTCGAAGGAGCTATCGGCAAACCCGGTATGCTGGTTATAGGAGGAAACCCTGTACCGAACGCCGAGCGGTTGACGGGCCTCAGCTTCCTTCGCATGGCCGATCATCTTTCCGGACAGATCAATGCCTGTCATCCGGGCTCCCATTGAGGCGAACCGTCTGGTGTTGGAACCTTCGCCACAGCCGAAGTCGATCACATCCAAACCGCTGATCGAAGGCAAAAAATCGAGGAAGGCGGGGAGGGTGAAATGGTCACGATAGACGTCGTACCCGCTGCGGACGTCTGTCGTCCACTGGTCGGCGTTTTCGTTCCAATGGCTAGCCACATCTTCTTCGGAAAGTGCGGTCACGTTCTGCTCCTTGCGGATTTGGTCGACGCCTTCGCTACGGTCAATGCAGCGTAGTCGGCTCATCGCTGCCTGACGACAACACCCTGGCCATCTCCAAAAAACCTGCCGCCTGCATTAAAAGTTCGATGCCAAACATGGTGGAGGCAATCTCGCTTGCGTTAGCCTCCAAGTCGTTGGCAACATCGTCCAGCATTTCAACGATATCGAGACGTCCGTCCGCAGCCATCGCTATCGAAGCGGAGCGAAGTTGGACTATGTAGCGATCAATTATCTTGAGGCGTTGCGCCTCATTCAATCCTTCGAAAATCTTTCTGCCGTTGCTATCGCTTTCCACTGAGGCCTCGAATTCAAAGCTGATCTCTGTCTATTCCGTTCAGCAGTTTGCTATTCGACATGGTATCGGCATCCAAGGACATGCCAACACCGAAATCATCGGTCAATGCCAATCGAGGCCCGCCATTCTTCGAGCGCTTGGCTGATAATGTTGAGTTCAAGCGAACCGAAACTCGCGTTTACGAATCTCTCATCGTCTCTCCCACAAAAGGCGGCACAGAAATGGGCGTCGTCGACGTATGTTTCAAACCGCTCCTCAGCGTGAGTGGAGGGCGTAACAATATTTTTACCATGAGTTGCGATCTTTGCGGCGGTCGCGCAGCCAAAATGCTCGGCTTGGGGCAGGTATTGGTTTTGCGTCACCTGCCCGAGAATGTCAAACCGGTCTTCATGTATACCTGGCTCCTGCCAGCGCATGGTGTCCGGCGGTGCTTGTCGCGTTCCTTCATCACCCCATATCATGCGACGGCGGCTAATACGTCCGTTGTCTCCGAACGGAGCGTAAGATGATCATTCATCTCAATGGGTTGGCCTGGGGCTGGCAAATATTCCGTCGGCAAGATTGTAGCGGAACGGCTGGGTGCTCGATTCCTCGATAATCATACGCTGCTGAATATCGCCGTCGCTCTGACAGATCGAGGCACTCCTGCTTATTACGAGCTGGTTACAAAAACGCGGGATCTCCCGTTCGAAGCGATATTGAGGTCGCCATCACGTGAACCAGTGGTGATGACAGGCGTTGTGACCTCCGGCGGTCCCCACGATTTCGTCAAACTCCGGCACTTAGATTCAGCGAGAGACCTTCAGTTGAATTAATTGATAACTCAATCCAAGATAGCGGATGGCCAAGGCTAGATCAGCCACGAGCTTCTAATGAGTCGGTTGCATGAGGCGAAGCTGGTCGAGATAATATCCTTTGGAAGAGCAGAAATATCGGGATCGCAGCGAGGCTTGATAAAACACCCCACACCGGAAGAAGCAGGTGATAGTTTAGAGAAAGCGTTGGCAGCGGTATCAGATTGGACGCGGTATGCCATAGCGTGCAATAGACAAGAGCTGCAGCGGGCAGGGAAGACTTCAGATATACATAACTTGTCGCCACGTGAAAAAACTTTCTGAACAGCAAGAAATATACGGCCAGTGCGACGGACAAGAGTTCCGATCCGATACCCAGAAACGCGAGATGCTGTGACACTGCGGAGAACTGCAACGCACCTTCGAATACGGCGAACGGGAAGAGGCCAATAACTGGATAGGGCGTTCGCTTAAAGACCCATACAATCAGAAACTTTATTACTTCCTCAAAGAAGGCGAGCAGCGTTGTCTTAAAAATGAACGCAAAGCCCAAGGACACAACTGCTCTCCCGTTTCGAGAAGCGCTCCTCGCTTGCTTCCGCCGTGATACGTGTTCTTTCGTTGGTCATTCATATTCCGAATATTACAATGACGTTCATAGCCATATGAAAAGCGGATGAGAGAAGTATTCCGCCACTAAAATATCGTATAAATCCGAGAAAAATGCCGATTATCGCGTAGTCTAAGAATGCCGATAAACTATTAGGAACATGCGGTATTATATATAAAACTGTCGTACAGAAAACGATCAGTTTGTCGTTGTAGTGATGAGTCCGGAGCTTCAGCCATAGATAGCCACGAAAAAATAACTCCTCTGAAATTGGCGCGATCATGCAGGTCGTAAGTATAAGAAGAACGCTTGTAGCGGAAAAGCTGTAGCTTGCCTGGTCCAGGCCCTGCCAAGCAGACTTTAAGAGCAGCAAAACTAGGCCCGCCACCAGCGCATAGATCAGTGAACGATGTTGGCGATCCGGCCGAGCAACCTCTCGAATACGTGGCAGGATCGACCCCAAAAGCACTATGTCAATTGTCAAGATCGGTACGACAATGGCTATTTCGGTTCGTGCCGTCGCGGTCACCTCCGATGCGGACAGCACGATACCGGCAATATTGGTAGTGAGAAAAGCCACAAATACTGCGCCTATGATAATTCCAATGTCACCGGCGCAGACGAGAAAAATCATACGACAGATGGTTGTCACCCCTGCCAGAAATCGCTTCCAGAACTGCGCCATGAACTACAAGCCGCCTTGCCATGTGAATTTCAAAGACTGGTTAGGGTCATCGTTGCCTAAAAAATGGGCTGATGAGGAAGTCCCATACCAAAAATGAGATAATTGGAGAGAGAAAGGCGAAGTAAATGAAGTGATCTCCAATTCCCCGTAGGCCGAAGGGAAATAGAAAAATCAAAAGGGGGTTTATGATGGCAAGGGGTATGAGAATGTTAAGATACTTCAACCGTTACCTCCCCAGTATCGGACATAGACCCGGACGAGAACCAGAATCTATGTCCTTTGCCGCCAGTTCCGAGAACTATCTGTGGCTTCCGGAGCTACTAACGCCTCCAACGCCGTCGGATCCGGGACCTCCACCGTAATCACCCATGGCAGTATAGCCACCATAATCGGGTGAGGCTCCGCTGTTAATATTATTTTCTACCGAGTTACCGATTGCATATCCGGCGAGCCCGCCGCCTGCAGCGCCGATCCGCCCGCCCATGGGACCAGCCGCAGAGCCAGCCGTTCCCCCGACGACGCCGCCGACAGCAGCACCGATCCGGCCGCCCCATCCGCTGTTTGAACCACTATCAGATGAACCACCCATAAAACTTCTCCTATCTTGCGCTTTGGGTTGAAATTTCATTATGTGATGCATCACTGATGGAAATATCTGTGCAAAATGCTGCTATAATCAACCCCAAAAGTGGTCCTCAATAGGAAAAACAACCATTGGATGAATCCCCAGCATCATTTTCCTGGTTCACAAAGACAACCGGAAAATATACTGGCCATATAATTGAACTTTCAATCATTTCTGTCGTATTGCGCCTTCTCGGGCTTGTTCAACCTTTTGTATTTCAGGCGCTTATCGACAGAATTCTTCCATTTCAGCGGGAAGATAGTCTCTATATCGTTGTTGTTCTGCTCGTAGTTGTCGCGCTCTTTCAGAGCGCATTTAAGTCCGTATCGACATATCTCGGCGGTGATTTGGTTAATCAACTAACACGCGAGTTCAGCAGGCGCATTTACGATCACGTACTTCACCTGCCACTGCGCACCCTGCAGAAATGGCAAGTCGGCGAGCTATTCGCACGCATGGGTGAAATCGAGACCATTCGCCGATTTCTCACTGGAACCATTTCGGGTGTTATCATCGATATCGTGTTCTCGTTTGTCTACCTCGGCGCACTTTTCTCGATCAGCCCATCGCTCACTCTGATCATAATTGTGATCCTACCCACGCAGATGATAGCGATTGCCATAGTTGGTCCCTTCTTACGGCGACGCCTGAAGCAATCGTTTCTGGCAAAGTCAGCGCACCAATCCCGCATGATCGAGACCTTTAGGAACGCCGAAACCGTGAAGGCCCAGGCAGCAGAGGAACGGTACGTCAGACGTCTCGATGGAACGATGTCGGCGTCCTTGGATCTAGGCTTCAAGATCACCAGGTTGCACATTGTGAATGGCATCATCAGCGATGCTTTTAGCAATGCCTTTGATATCCTGATCGTGTTTTTCGGCGCGATGCTTGTATTGGCCAATTCCATTACCCTTGGACAGCTCGTGGCATTTCATCTGCTGGCTGGACATGTTTCGGCACCCATTCTTGGGCTCGCCTCGTTATGGGAGCATTGGCAAGGCATAAAGATCGCCCGCCTTCGGCTTGGAGATGTCCTGAACGCCCCTTCCGAAAACGAAACTGGCAAACAGAAACTTGTCCTGAGAGGTGCGGCAACCCTGCGCCTCGAAGCGGTGTCGTTCGGATACACTTCTGAGCGACGAGTGCTCGACAACCTCGACCTGACAATTGCTCCTGGACAGCCGACCATCATCGTGGGGCGCTCTGGCTTTGGAAAATCGACCTTGGCGAAGGTCATAAGCGGATTATATTCGCCAGACACAGGTTCAGTTTTCATCGATGATCAGGCGCTGGACGGATTTACCCCAGAAAGCGTCAGGACCAATGTTGCCTACCTCCCACAGGAACCGGCATTGTTTGCGGGGACGATCAAGGAAAACCTTCTCCTAGCCAAAGAGGATGCCACCGACGATGAGATGCAAACTGCCTTAAGGGACAGTGCTTGCGCTGAAATGATAGAGCAGTTCCCGGCAGGAATGGACACGGATGTCGGCGAGCATGGATCGGCGCTCTCAGGCGGCCAGCGACAGCGATTGGCGCTTGCACGCCTTCTCCTGCGCAATCCCAACGTCTTGATTGTCGATGAACCCACTAGTGCTCTGGATGAGCGATCCGCATCCATCATCACTCACACGCTGAACGACCTGGCGAGATCCCGCGCAGTGGCCATCATAAGCCATCGGCCGGAGTTGTTTGGTGCCGAAGCGAAAATTGTCGATCTCGAAAAACTTCAGGAGCGCAAATGACCACGGTGTCACCACCTATGGCCCGATGCTCACCTACTGTTCGAGTCACGGGTTGGTTTCTTCTCATCATGTTTGCGGTCATTCTTGGCGGCAGCATCGTTGCCAAGACCGAAGTCGTGGCACGCGGCTCAGGAAAATTGGTTCCGATATCGCGTGTTCAAGTGGTTCAGCCGCTCGCCGACGGCAAGATCATCGAGTTGAACGTCAATGAGGGGCAGGCAGTCACAGAGGGCGATGTTCTGGTCAAACTCGATCCCACGGCAGCTCAAAGTGACATTCAGCGCATACAGGCCAATATCGAGCAGCAATCACTGGATGCCGACGTGGCAGACGCTATCGTTACACCACTGGCCGCCCAAGATCCTGCAAGTCCAGGCTTTGTCGCAGCGGGCATTCAAAAGTTCCGTCAAGATTGGCCCGCAGACTCTGAGAAGGAACCCGAAGGCGAAGCGCTTGTGCGTGCGACGCTTGTTGCCCTGCGAGATCAGATTTTGCAAACCGATGCTCAATTGAAGCAATTGGAACTACAGCAGCAGGCGCAGACCGCCCGAATAGAAAAGGCCAAGATAGATCGCGACATCGTCTCGCAAAAGCTTGCCTCGGCCGATACCCTGCTGAATCAAGGTGTCATGAGCCGCAACGAACATCTCGATAGGCTCCGAGAATTGAGGTCAATCGATGGCGATGCGCAGGTGGCCGAAAGCGAACTTTCCGCGCTGGCGGCATCGACAGAAGCCACACGACGCCAACGGGCAGCTGCTATCTCCGACAATCTTGCGACGCAGCGTCGCCGCCTGCGGGAATCGGAGATCGCCCGAGACAGCTCCGATGCCGCATTACGCGCTGCACAGGAACGACTGAACAATCTTACACTTCGTTCGCCTGTCAGCGGGCGCATCGAAAACATGACCGTTCATACAGTTGGTGGCTTCGTCGAAGCAGGTGCCACCTTGATGGGAGTTGTCCCTGCCCAGGGCGGTATGGAGATCGAGGCCTTTTTCGACAACAGAGATGTGGGGTTTTTGCAGAGCGGACAGAAGGCGTATGCAAAATTTGACGCATTTCCGTCCGAACGTTTCGGTGTCGTTGCGGGCGAAGTAACAAATATCGGGGCTGATGCTCGGGAAAATGGCACATCTAAGTGGGTCTACGCAGTGCGTCTGCGGCTCGATAAGTCGGCGCTACGGGTGGACGGCAAGGAGATTGGGTTTTCACCAGGCATGACGGTGACCGTTGATGTCGTCACGTCACAACGCAGGCTCATCTCGTATTTTTTTGAGCCCATCACCAAGGCAATTCAAAATGGATTGAAGGAGCGATGACACGTTATGGGTGCGGCCTCATCACTAAGAAAGCTGAGTGCGATGGATGCGCTAGGCAGCATGACGTTTCTGGCACTTCAATCTCCGCTTCATCGACGCTGGTCCATTGCCGACATGGAAACGAATTTCGTTCCCGCCCTCAAAACAGGACAGTGCAAGATTTACTTCTTCGGGCCGGATAATCCAAAAGCCTTTGTGACATGGGCACTCGTGGACGATGCCACCCACCTGAAGTTGATGTCCGACGGCCTCACTCCTCATGAATCAAAATGGGCATCAGGCGACAACCTTTGGTTCATTGATGTTGTCGCACCGCATGGTGATGCCGCCATGGTCATTAGGGATATGCGACAAAATCATTTTTCCCGACAAAACGGATATTCGATCAAGCGCAACCCCGATGGCTCGATCAATCGAATCAAGAAGTGGCGCAACATTCGTTAATGGGGCGCTTGCCCTCTGCGCGTGCGTGGTTTCGACAGCGATACCTCGGTACATGCCTACGCAGTTATTGGCCTCTGATATCGCCTCGAAAAAACTCCACAGCACGTTGAGAGACATAGTCGTGGATGGCAGTTCGTCTAATACCCTGTCGATCCAGGAATAGTTCTGGCGCGGCCTCTCGTCCCATTTCCGATCCTTCGGAAAGAAACGCATAGTGGCCGACGCCACCGCTCAAGACCTCATACCCACAGCCAGGAATGTTGTCGGAGAGCCATTTGCCGCATTCGCTCGGCGGAGCGACGGTATCATCATCACCACAGATAATTTGAACGGGCTTGTCGACCGCTCGAAGGCTGTCCTGTGAGAAGCCAAGCACCGACCGGCCTGGTGCGATTGCAAGTGCACGTCGAAACCTTTGATCAGAGAAACTGCCACGCCGTCCCTCCCAGGAAGCGAGGAGCACGGGATTTTGGCTGAGCTTCGGCAGCTCATCGGCTAGGTTTGGAAATTCTTGCGGTCCACGGATCGGGCTTTTTACTGGATTGCCGGGTTCGAACTGTGAGAAGGCAATACGTGCGCCCGCAAGCAAAAGGGCCGTATATGCACCGGCCGAGAAGCCCGCGACGAAGACCCGCTCATCTATTTCGACGCCAAGCTGGCTTCGCCAGGACGAGTCATCAAGGATGGCGGTAAGATCGCTCGCTCGTTCCCACATGCATAGGAACCCTTCGGCACGGTACCGTTCGGAGCCGGTATGACCGTGATGATCTACCGCCAGAGCGACAAAACCTTGGTGAGCCAGTCGAAAGCCCAGCCATTCCAATGCCGCCGCCGTCGCCCCAGTTCCGTGCGATAGGACCACGAGCGGGCGGATTTGTTCCGGGTGAGCTATCTGACCGGAAGCGAATACGAGTTGCTGTCGAACTTGCCAGGCAGAACCCTACAGAAGCGACGATATCACCTCGATTTCGGAGGAATGACATTCGCGGTCGACGTCTTTCAGGGCGAGCTGGAGGGTTTGATATTGTGCGAAGTGGAGAGTGCGTCGCTCGAAGAACTGGAAAACGTAACATTGCCAGATTGGGCAACGGTCGAAGTCACGACTGACCCATTCTTCAAGGGCGGACACCTGTCGGAAATCGGCGCGGCGGATCTCGCCCTAAAAATTTCCTCATTGCCCTTTCGCAGTAGTGTGCCTTAAATCCGTCGGCCCTCCATGGTCAAGCCAGAGTGGAGGATGCCATTGCCTCCGGTGCAAAAGTTGTTAGCGTTGAGTATGAGCATCAACGACGATATCCCCGAACACTTCCAGATTGCCGAAACTGAAGGATGGTTGGTGAACCATCGCATCAATTCAGCCCTGCCTGGCTATCTCATGATCAGTTCAAAGACCTTCACAAACGATCTGGCGGAGCTTTCGAGCGCGGCTTTAGCTGAACTTGGTCCCTTGCTTGCCAAGGCTCAGAATGCCTTGAAATCTGGTCTGGGCTCAGAGCGGGTGTATATCGGTCGCTATGGTCACACCCCGGGATATCCGATCCACTTTCATGTGATCCCGATATACGGCTGGGTCGAGGAATTGTTTTGGAATGACGCCCGTTATCGGCTGCTCGAAACTTTTGCGGATGGGCCGGGAGACAGTGCAACGGACGGGGCGGAGATGACGCTGTTTGTGTGGCGTGAGTTTTGCGAGCGGCCAGACCCACCTCCGACAAGGGGTCCGTCCGTCAGCGATGTCGTTGAGCTTTTACGCAAAACGACATGGCCGAGCACATGACTGAAAAGAGAGGGAGAGGGGGAAGTCCTCGACTGAACGTACCATCGGCGTCCATTGTGTAAATGCGTTTGGCCGATATGCTGCCTCGCACACCTGATGTCGGCAACGGAGCTGCAAATTGGCCGTCAAGAAAATTGACCACACTGGCGATGCCAGCAGGGCAGGAAGACAAGGCCCGGGCGTTCTACCAAGACCTTCTCGGGTTGGCAGAAGTGGAAAAGCCACCTCACCTGGTTTCGCGGGGAGGCTGCTGGTTCGAACTCGATGCAGTGAAGGTCCATCTCGGTGTCGATCCGGATTTCGCTCCCGCAAAGAAGGCCCATCCAGGCTTCGTTGTTGATGACCTCGAAAGCCTATGTTCCGCTCTTGAGAGGGCGGGCTTTAGCACTCTGTCTGACCAGCCGCTTGAGGGGTACATACGCAAATACGTCAACGACCCTTTTGGAAATCGCATTGAGCTGATGCAGATTTCCGTGGCTTAGATTCGTCTGTGTTCCTTGTCAGCTCGCGTATGAGACAGCTCAGAATAAGGCCGCATTCGCTAGGGGAGTTTGATGTACTACGACCCGCATTACCCTACAATTTTGCCAGCCCTGATCGCGCTGCCGCTTTTCCTCGTGTTGAATGTCGTGGTGCCTATATCGGCTTATTTTATTGCACGGTCGTTCGGGCGGCATAAATGGCTGCCGCACACACTCGCATTTTTTTGGGTGCTGACGTCGGTATTCACCTTTGACCTGGTCGGAATGCCAACGTTAGCGGCAGACGAAGAGCCGGGGCCGGGCGACGGATTTCTGCTGCTTCCAATACTTCTGGAATCGGCAATCGTATCCGTTGCCTACTTTCTTGCTTTGATTTGGCTGCTCGTCAGCCGTCTAGCAGGACGAAATACCTCCCGACCTCAATCATTGTCCTGAATCAGCAGACACGGCCGGTGGGAAGCATGACTAAAGGTGTTCTAAGATTCTTTTTTGACTATTGCGCGGGCGGCTGCTTGTGGGCCGGTGACGTGGCGACGCGGGATAGACTGGGTGCCGGGCCGGTCGATGCAGCTGTGTATGATCTCGAAGGACGTGAGTCCCGCAAGCCAAGACTCGTTTTGTCGGATGCAGCCCGTCGACTGCGCGACCAGCTTGATACCGAGCATTCCGGTTATCTCAACCCGCTTTATCAGCTCGATCCAAGTCCATGGACACAAGCAGTTTGTGACAATTTCAACGCCAGCGTAGATCGGCTCCTCGCAATTCTCCGAAACGAGCTGGGTGCTGACTACGAGATATTGGACCAGCAACGGCGCTACGTCGAGGATCCGGCTCTTGGTAAATATCTGGCCGCCAACCCGAAACTTGCCGCCATCAAGCGGTGACAGAGCCGACAGTCCGCTAAATTTTGCCGTTAGAAGGTTCAAATCCCATGCCGATACTGGTCGAAATCGTTCCTTATGATCCGAATTGGCCGAGGCACTTTAGAGACGCAGAAGCTGTTCTGAGAAAGCTGCTCGGATCCACTGTCATGGCAATTGACCATGTCGGAAGCACGGCCATTCCGCATATGCCTGCCAAGCCGATCATTGATATCGACATCACGTTGTCCAGTTTGTCCGCCGTCCCCAGCGCCAGCCTGTGCCTCGTTGATGCGGGCTACGAAGCTCGCGGAAATCGGTACGACGACAATGTTTGGGCATTCTTGTTGAAAAGCTCTGTACCCAAGCTTCGGGTTTATCTTTGCCCGCCGCAAAATCGCACTCATGAGCAGCGCTTGATGTTTCGCGACTACCTGCGTCAGCATGACGATGTTGCGCAGGCGTATTCGAATTTGAAAGAGCGCCTTGCGGAACGGTTTCCATACGATGGAGATCGCTACACGTCAGAAAAGAGTGAGTTCGTTCAAGAGATAGTGGGTAGGGCGCTGGGGCAGTTGCGGTGACCGGGTTGGGGGAGAGGTGATTGAACGGATAGGACGCGCCGCTGTTTCGGCGGCGGGTTCGGCAGAATTTCTTGTTCTCCAAAGTTGCAAATATCGGCTCACTACGACAGAATTACCGTGAAAGGCTCCTCCTACGGAACTGGCGATGCTCGACTTCGAGGCACGATATTCGACCCCACAGGTTGAGACGATTGAGCGCTTCATCAGTAAGCATTACGGGCTTGCGGCCCCAGTTTCTTGTAGAATGCTCCAGCGCGGCTTGAATGATGTTTACCTTGTCATTGCAAGCGACGGCGGGCGTTATGTCTTTCGGCTTTCCCACCAGCGTGCGCGTGGTCCCGCCGATGTCAAAGCCGAAACGGCTTTCCTGACACATCTTTCGCAATCCGGAGTTCCGGTCTCCGCGCCCATTCCGACACGTGGCGGCACTTTGTTTCTTACGGGAAATGCGCCGGAGGGGCCGCGCGAGGGTGTGCTTTTCAGGGCGGCCGACGGTCGCGACGCAAATGCGACAGACGCTGGCGATGCTTGGGCCAACGGTGAAACTCTTGCCCTGGTGCACAATGCCGCCGAGACATTCCCGATTGAGCGGACAGTGTATCGTCTTGATCTCGAACACCTGCTGCACCGCCCGCTCGCGCGAATACGCGATAGTGGAATAGTGGAAGACGCCGAAGTCCTCCGCGATCTTGAAAATATCGCCGCACGGACCGCAAAGGCGATTGAAACGTTCAGTAATCTGACCTGGACGTATTGCCATGGGGACTGCCACGGCTTCAATTCGCGTATCAATGATGCTGGCAAAGCAGTGTTTTTTGATTTTGATGATGGTGGTCCAGGATACCTTGCTTACGACTTGTCGGTTTTCCTGTGGGCGAAAATATCCTTTGGTCGGAAGTTGACCAGCATGTGGGACGCGTTCATCGATGGATATCGAGCAGTCCGGCCGATAGCTGCAGACGACCACGAAGCAGCCCATCGGTTTGTGATCGTCCGTCACTTTTGGCTCATGGGCGAATACGCGAGCCGGGCACAAGAGTGGGGCGACAACGCTGTCGGTTGGGTTGCCCGGGAAGCAAATTTTCTCAGAACATGGGAGAGCGAGCAATTCGTTGATCGCCTGTTCTGAATGTTATCAGCGCAGTTAAGAAGGGGAATGCTACCCAACGTCCGAAGAGGGGAAGCAAATTGTGACAGAGCGCCAGCCTTTCGATCTCGCAGCTTATCTGGATGGAATTGGGACGAGACCTTGTTTCATCTGCCGTTGTGTCGGCAACGATCCGGACTTCTTTCATCATCGTGTCTACGAGGACGCTGATACGATCATTTTCTTGAGTAAGTATCCTACTCTGCAGGGGTATTGCCTTGTATGCCCTCGTGAACATCGCGAAGACCTCTCGCAGCATCTCACAAAGACGGAGTACCTTCGCTTGCAGGAACTGGTGTATGTCCTGTCTCGCGTCCTGAAAAAGATGTTTGATGCAGAGCGCATTTACGTTCTCTCGCTCGGCAGTCGACAGGCAAACAGCCATCTCCACTTTCATGTTGTACCCCTGCCGGAAGGTGTTCCCCTGGCAGAGCAACAATATCATGCGCTAATGGTCGAGAATGGCGTCTTGTGTATCGATGATGACGAAATGGCCAACATGGCTCGGCGCGTTGGCGCGGCGTTAATGGCGGAGCTTGCCAACAAGGAAGACGGTTCAGCTGCAAGTCAGATTCCAATTTGAACACGACCGCCATGTGGCCCAGCCACCTACTCAATGTGGAATCGGAGCCGATTATGACGCTGAACTGCTACGGCGAGTACGTTGTCGGCGCTTTTCTCCTTGGAAATATCGCCGAAGTGAGAAGCTCCAAGTTTATCGGACGCGGAATCGGCAGCAAACACCACCTCCGGCAGCGGTGTCGTTCATGGCAACTTTGCGCCAACAGCGGACGTGTTTAGATCTTGCGATAGCTGTCAGCTAGGAGCCTGAATATGGCAATAAACCTGGGGTAGACCGAAGCAAGCACTGGCGGCGCGAGAACAGAGATCAGTGTCGCTTTCCCGGGATTTATCTCTGAGGACAGCAAGGTAGCAACCAGTCCGCTCGTAAAAAGTAACAGCAGAAAGACCCCTCCGGCAGCCAATTTGAAGTATCGCGTGAATTCGTCTTCGGAAGCGGCCTTTGCTTGCTGAATTTGAAACGCAAGGTCTAGGTCTGGCCGAAAATTGTAGATGAATGAACCGATTGCGAGCACAATCCCAAGTATTAGGCTCTGAGAAGGCGACACCTTCAGCTCAAAAACGGACATCGCAACGCGAAGCAAAAGCACCGCACCAACGTTTGCTAGTAGCGTTCGATTAAGCTGCTTATTATACGTCCTTTTGTCGATCATGCTCGTTCTTCGTTTTCCGCGCCACCGGCGACAAGAGTAACCTTGGCGCGATAAAGATTCCTCAACGCAACCGATAGAGTTTTATCAACAATGGGCGTGCTGACTGCTTAGGGCCGACAATAGCCATTGGTCGCATTTGACTCCCTAAGATCGTGAGATAACTCAGGATGTAAATTCTCCGTTAGCAATACTACCATTTCGGGTACTAGCAATCATTGACTCAAATAGCGCTGGCATGAACACGCTACCGGAAGTGCAAGGGCTGAGGCTGGTTTTGGCGGCTGGAGGAATCTATTCGCGTCCGGATCATCCAGGCAAATTGCGCTGTACCCGGAGCTTTGGCCCGGCACCATTCAAACAGCGATCCGCAGAGTTAGAGAAACAATGAAGCATCAATGCACAATCAACAAAATCACCAAAATCGCGACAATCGGCTTAGCGCTGACAATGGCACTGGCTGGCTGCACGACATCCTCACCGCAGCCAACATCCGCAGCGCCCGTCCCGAGCGGTAAGACGGATGTCGCCATAACGGCCTTCAAGGAACTTTGCCTGCAGACCGCTCCGTCCTTCGCAGCCGGTATCCAGGGTGCCAAGCGCTACGGCGTCACTTTCCTCGATCTCGGCGGCGAGCAAAGCGGCATGACCAAGGACGAGTCGATGTCCGTACAGATCAAGCCCGGTAAGGAATGTGCCATCACCAGCCCCAACCGTGCCGACCCCACTTTGCACCAGCAATTCCTGAGCACCGTCGCGGAATTTGCAGACAAGGTTCCGCAAGACGACAAGCCCAATCAACCCTTTGTCGCGACGATTAAAGGCAAGCGCTTCATCTTCCAGCATGACCGAAAAGGCGGTGAAGCCTACGTCATGCTGAATCCGGAGAAATAGCTGTCCGACATGCGGGCTGGCCGGGTGTTTAACCCGGCCAGCGTTTTTTACCCGGCCGTCCGTAAGTAATATAGATATCAGCATGGCGGCTGTTCGAGTGTCTACGGCGTGCCGCTGACTTAGGAGAACATCGTTATCATGCGAGTTTTTGATCTATCGGACGTCCCGCCCGGCACCCCGTACGAGCAGCTTGATGCCCACGAAGCAATGCGAGTCTCAGCACCAGGCGTGTGGAAGCCGTCGGCTGCGCAAGTTCAACGTTGGTTTACTGTGAACCCAGCCATGCTTTTGCAGAAGCTGCTCGCCGCGCCTTTTATGATCATCATCCTTTGGTTATACGACCGGACGATATCTGGTTCTGCATCGCTCAAGGCTTTGCAACTCACGTTTCGCTGAATAGCGAGGCGCTACGTTCGCAGTTTGTCGGACACGAAGGTCAAAAGGTACTTCAAGTTTCGCGTCCGCATTTCTTTCTCGGGCAGGACAATCCGTGGCCGGAGCTGTTTTCGGAATTTTCGAAACAGATCGCTCAAAGCATTCCACAGCTCAGAAATATTCTGGGGGTTCGTTTTTCGACGACGACGGCTATGGAAACGGCTGCGTTTGATCTGTGCTGGATGGATGCTTTTAAGGACTACTTCGAATATGAGGCACGGTGCGGTTGCGGCATTCCCCAGATTATTCTCCATGGAACGCCCGAAGATTGGAACTCGATGGTTCCTCGTTTGCAGCAGATGGCCCAGTACGGATTAGAGGAATGGTGTGCAGCCCTTGGCCCCGTTCTGGCGAAAATCGCCGATACGGCGGCAGGCAAGATTGATCACGAATTCTGGCTATCGTTCTTCCGCTACCTGGCAGGTTCCGGTCCCGCCGAACTCACGGGCTGGATCGTCACCCTGTTCCCTTATCTTGTTGACTGGCGTACGGGAGCGCTTGGGCCGAACAAGTATCTGTCGGCATGGCGCGAACGTCTCGAACGCTCGTTGGCCCGTGGTGGGCTTGATTGGATGACAGAAACGGAGGGGCCGAGCATAGGTGCGCTCCCGCAGTCGCTCGCGAGCGCTCCGCTGCGGTTCGTCGACGTTCGCGATGAAAGCGAAACGAATTTGAGGCTGGTCGCGGGGATGTTCGGTGTTGCCCAGGCAACGGAGAACAATGCCTTGTCCGCGTCCTTCGGCTGGTCGGTGATCTATGATGACGCCGAGGTCCGGTCTCGCCGTGAGTTCGTGCAGATAACATCCTAGCCTTGTGCTTGCGGAGGTGAGGGACGCTTGCTGGGGTACTGCTGGCGATATCCGCTCTGGGTCAGTAGCTTAGGTGAAGCCAGTAGTGAGGCTCCATTTCGAGAATGCCGATTAGCTCTAAATAACGTGATTTCGCTTCAGGCTCATTGGGCGCTGCCGTTTTCCAGAGCACGAAGTCTACCGGTCTGAGGAGCAGATCGCCCTCGAAATCTGTGGTCTGTGCGCTCGGCAACGACTTGATAATCGCTGCGAGATCACGGTCTGGCCCATGGCGCACCGATTTCCAGGTCGGATGCTCAGAACCCCCGACAGTCTCGACTACGATATTCAGTCCCACTGCTGCGCTCCCATCATCTGCAGTTCAGCATAGGGTGATTAGGAGTGCAATCGCAACACAGTCGCTTACCAATCGGCGGCCAGTGGACCATCATGGCTGACATGTCCGACCGGGCGGTAGGTCAATGGTGCGGGCAGCTTTGGTCGCCTCGATGGACCTCATAATTGGAAGGTTTCTTGTTCACAGATAATATGGCCGTGGCACGTCCGGCATGTCGTCGTAGGCGCGGAGAACTACCTTCAGAGGGGTCAGTGTCGCATCATGATGCCAGTAGACGATCTTTAGCCAGGTCGCGGCCCGTATGTAATCACCGCCGCCGATCCATTTATCCTGCAGATTTGCCTGCAGCATTCTACGACCGGCACCCAATAGCTCGTCCTTGTCGAATCGCGCTCGCCCCAGCTTTTGCAGACAGAGCGCATACGCAAACTGCCGTGGTTGCAACGTCTGTTTGAGCGACGGGATTTTGGGCGCAAGGTGTCGCTCATATTCCTCGATGCCAGCCTCGTATTGGCCAGCCTGAAAGCTGAAGGCCATGAAATTGTCGAGAATTCCGTCGGTCAGAATTCTCCCCTTACTGAACGGCAGGCCTTTGGCTTCTTGGCGAACGAAGCGCTGCAGCTTGTAGTCAAACTTGTCGGGTCCCAGCACTTTGATGAAGCCCGTTCGCATGTACTGGGCCTGCGCGTCTTGAGCCACCTTCCAGGTAGCTTCGTCGCTTTCTCCATGACACATCCATCGGCCAATGGCTTTGGCACAATGCAGGGTGCGTCGGTGGATATTCGGATCGGGGCCGAACCTTTCTTCTTCTCCTCCCTCAATGGCCTTATCCAGCCATTGCAGTGCACGCGGCAGCACGGGCGCTATTTCTGTCTCCAGCCAGAGCAGCCAGCATAGGATGACCTCCGCCAGATGTCCGTTAGCGTAATTGCCCATCGGCTTCTTTTCGTCATATTGCGCCTCCAGGTAATAGCGGAGGGGAACCTCGTCGCGGAGACGATTGCGCCGTAGGGCAATCGGATCAAATTTAGGCATATTCGTATCTTTCGAGTGGAGCGCTCAACGCGCTGATGCCTATCGGCTTTGGCTTTGTAGCTTCGAGCAAATCGACAAACGATGACGCGGCTATGTGGCCTCGCCGCAAATCTCGATAAGCGTACCGTCTTCGAGATCGGCCTTGCCCACCCCAACGACGAGAAAGCCCTCATTTAAGATGGGCGCGAGAGAGTGTTGATGAAGCCGGTCCTTGACGGCGGTAGCTTCCCGGACTTCCTTGCCCGGAACATGCAACATTGCACGGAGCCCGACGCCGACGGGAAGATCGGACGTCCCTTCAAGGATGATCATCGTCCCCTTACGGCTCTCAACACCGTACGCTCCCAAAACTTTGCGTACTCGTCGTCCTCCTGAGCAGTCCGCTTTCGCCCTGACAGGCTCATTCTAATGGCGGTCGGAGTACGTCCTGCAGAGCCTTGAGCATGGCGCGGTGGTCCTCCGCTGACGGCTTGCCGAGGATTGAGATCATAATACATGGCATGCTTCCTGGCTCCCTTTGCAAAGTCCACGGCGCTGCGGCGAATGACCGGTCGAGGAATAGGTTTAGCGATACAATCTTAACGATAGGCTTTGAAGCTCGTTAAATACCATGCCGATATAAGACGCCAAGCCGCAAGGAGGGGACATGCTCTGGAAGTTGTTAGCGATTTGTGTGGTCTATGCTCAACTATCGGCCATCGCGGACGTCTATAGCGGATCGTGGTTTTTTCCCCCGATGAACCTCGCGGCATGGGTGTCGTCGTTCCCGGCTACGGTCGCAGTCTGCTGTTACGTGTTTAAGTTTCCAGTTGGTAAGCAAAAATACTGGCAGGGTTTCGCTTGGCTCTATTGCGCCTACGCATTGATGCTGGCCGTCTTTGTGTTGGGAAATGATATGCGGCGGTGGTTCTATGGCCTTGGCGTTGACAAAGTCGGTTCGTCCGTGGGGTTTGCGACGGTCCTGATGGTATTTGTCTTCAAATGGCTCGCCATTTGGCGCTATGGACATGAGAAAGCGATCTGGGCGGCCGTCGATGCGAGCGGACCGGATTTTCCTTCGAGCGCTGAGCTAACAGGGTTCTTCGGCTTGCTGAGACGCCGTCGGCTATTGCAGTTCTATACCGCTGTCTTTGCAGTTTTCTTGCTTACCTTTGTTTTCAAGAATCCCGATGGTTCCAGGGAATCTGATCGACGCCTCTACGATGCTTTGGGTCCAGTCGCCTATTATTATGTGATGAAGTCGATCCAAGGTGTGATGACCTTAATGGCTGGGTTTTGCGTCGTGCATGAATTCGCGACATTGCGGCGACGTGAACGCCAGTCAGAAAAAAAGCCGGTATTAGCTCAAATTGACCCAACAGTCGCCGCTGCGAGTCCCGGCGACAAAATGAACGACGAAGTGCAGAGGGAAGTTCTCGCAAAGGTTTAGATGAAAAGCCCAGGATGGCATCAACGCAATTCTACACGTATCGAATAGCGCTTCGATCATTGCCATGATCCCCCATCTGGCGAGGGTACGGATTAGCAATTTTCCTCGAATTCGGCATGCTCTCTCAAGGGATCAGACGCAATGGCTCGCCTGGAAATCCATGATCGTCATTAGAAGGCCAAGCCCGGGGCCGCTCGTCCGCAATCTCCAGCATGTCGGCAAACTCGATGACATTTTACGCCAACATGCCGATCACAAAAGCGCAGATATTTTTGCTCGGTGACGCGTCCTGGAAGATCTTTGGCATATCGACCGTCGGATGATATCGAAGCTAGGTTCCGGCATCTGCGGTCAATTCGCGCTCTCATCACTAGGAGGTAGTTTTGATAGACTTGGCTTGCGCTGTTTTTGTGAGGGATGGTCATGTGCTGTTGATGAAGCGAGCACCCCACAAAGTCTGGTATCCAAATTGTTGGGACCTAGTGGGCGGCCACGTCGAACCCGGCGAGAGCGTTGAAGCTGCTCTGGTGCGTGAAGCTCAGGAAGAGGTCGGCCTAACCCCCGTGCAGTTTCGCTGGATTGCCGAACTTTCCGAGCCACAAGAAAGCGGCAATCCTCGCGCCCGGTATCATGTCTACGCGGTGACCGAATGGGAAGGGGGTGAGCCGATGTTGCTGGGCGACGAGCACACAGCGATGCAATGGGTCACGGCGGCTCAGGCCTCGGTTCTCGGGGGCATTGCGCACCCCCAATATGAGCGAATTTTCCGTGAATTGACTGCAGCATATGATCCTGGCGCAGTAGCAAATGTCGATCCGGAAAACCGCCATTCGTAATTTCAGTCAAATTCAACCGTTAGGAATGTCATGCCGAAAACCATTTTGATTGTAGGCGGAAGTTCGGGGATCGGGCTCGAACTGGCCCGGCATTATATCGCTGAGGGGCACCGGGTCTGTATCACCGGCCGTCGCGATCCATATATGCCCGGCGCACTCTTCTTCCATCTGTCGATTGGTGCCTTTGCTGATCAACTCGTCCCTGCGATCAACGAATTGGTCGCTGCCTTCCCCGGGGTGCAAACACTGGTTTATGCCGCAGGTTTCCTGCAAAGGGGAGCAATCGAAACACTAAGTGACGAAGCCCTTCTGACAATGACAAACGTGGGAATCGTTGCGCCCATGATGTTGGCAACGCGGCTGAAGCTGCTCGCACCCACTCCGCTGAAATTGATGCTCATCACCTCAAGTTCGCAATATACGCCGAGGCCGCAGGAGCCCGCCTACGCGGCTACCAAAGCCGGACTCGCGATGTTGGGAGCCTCGCTGGCCCGGGATGCTGGCGTCGGTAAGGTTCTCGTCGCTGCGCCCTCCGGCATTCGCACACCGTTCTGGAGGGGGGCCGACGAGGATACGACGTCCATGCTAGACCCTGTTTGGGTAGCAAATCAGATAATCGAGCTTTCCGGCGGCCCATTCAAATATCGCTACGCGAAGATCCTGCGAAATCCGGCACGCGTTGAAATTGTCGAGACTTTGGACAACAGCTTCGCTCCTGTTGTCTGAGGTCGCGCATACCGTAATCAGGTGCCGGTATCGCGGACAATGTGCAGATCGCGGATCATCTCAGCGGCATGGAGAAGCCCGTAGTGCCACTCCTCTAATGGCACCCGCGCGGCTCCTGCGGAAACGGTGCGATGTAAATCAGTGCATCCTTGCCTGGTACCGGTACGATTCCAAGTTCTTGCCGAAGCTGCCGGATTGTATCCACCGATCTGTCCAGCATGTCGCTGACCTCGTTCGGTGACAACTTCTCGACCTCGTTTGCGGCTCGCACCAGGTCAGCAATAAAGTCTGTCGTGACGCTCACGGTATACCCAGAATCGCAACATATATCGTCCCGTTAAACTTGGACGCCGGTTGCACTAAGTCAAGCTAAAGGCATCGCGAGTGATCCTCCTTGCCGCCCGCTCCGGTAGCGAGGCGTCGCGCTCTCATCCCAAGAAGCCATTTGCTTCTCCTTGCACGGCCAGAAAAGGTCGCTTATAGATTCCTTCATGATCAAAACCGCGCTCATTGCTGCAACCTATTATGCGACGTTCCCATAAGGAGCGGCGCGTTTCGATCATCCCTTGAAACTAGCCGCCGTCAGGCGGCTTTGTTCATTTTGGAGAACCCCTGGCGGCACTACCAGGAGTGTTCCGATGACAGTTTCCAATGCCACACCCGACCAGCCGGAGCCGCGCTCGCCTGTTCTGAAAACTCTCCGTGAACGGGGTTATGTGAATCAAGCCACGGACCTTGCGGGTCTAGATTCCGCGATGGAAGCGGGTATCGTCCCCGTCTACGCGGGTTTCGATGCTACGGCGGACAGTTTGCATGTCGGCCACCTCATTCCGATTATGATGCTTCGCTGCCTTCAACAGTCGGGCCACAAGCCTATCGTTCTGATCGGCGGAGGAACCACACGGATCGGAGATCCAAGCTTCCGCTCGGAGGCGCGGCCGATGCTAACGGACGAGCAGATTGGCAACAACATCGAAGGGATAAAAAGGGTCTTTGATGGTCTTCTTTCCTTCGGTGACGGGCCGACGGATGCCGTGATGATCAACAATGCCGACTGGTTGGATGGCATCCGCTGGATCGAGATGCTGAGAGATGTCGGCCGACATTTCTCGGTCAATCGAATGCTCTCGCTCGACAGCGTCATGTCGAGATTGGAAAAACAGGAGAATTTGAGCTTCCTGGAGTTCAATTACATGGTTCTCCAAGCGTTCGATTTCCTCGAACTTTCTCGAAGGACCGGCTGTCGCTTGCAGATCGGCGGAGCAGACCAATGGGGAAACATCATCAATGGCATTGACCTGATACGGCGAGCAGACGGGAGGGAAGCCTTCGGAATGACCGCCCCTCTTCTCACGACTGCTTCCGGCGTAAAGATGGGCAAGACTGTCGTCGGGGCGGTGTGGTTGAACCCGGATCGCCTTTCGCCATACGACTACTGGCAATTCTGGCGCAACACAGAAGATGCTGATGTTGTTCGGTTCCTGAAACTGTTCACGGATTTGCCGTTGGCTGAGATTGAAGCTCTTGGAAGGGCAGAAGGATTCGAGCTGAACGCGGTCAAGGAACGTCTCGCTACCGAAGCTACGTAAGCGCGAATTTCGCCACACCTTCTGTAATTGATTGAGCTTTGGCATGAGGTGTCCACCTAAAAAAGGTGGACACCAAGTGATGGAAGAAGGTCAAAAACTTGCCGTGCGGCTGGTTGGTCGGAATGGACGACGCCGTTTCGATCAAGGATCGAAGGACCGCCTTGTTGCGGCCTGCCTTGAACCGGGCGCATCGGTATCGAAACTTGCGCGCTTACACGGGGTGAACGCGAACCTCGTTTGGAAA